>JAHFOY010000069.1 GCA_023261485.1 Planctomycetota bacterium | reverse complement strand
GCTTTAGCCCTGAACCAGGGAAAATCATGGCTAAAGCCGGTTTTTATACGCCTGCATATCTCCGCCATGAATGGCGGAGTTAAAGCAAGGTCAAACATTAGGCTGCTTTCCGTGTAGCCGCACGGCTTTAGCCTGCATGGACTTAATCGAAGATGCTGGCCTTGTTCGCCTGGCCGGGAACGCAGGCTGAAGCCTGCGGCTACCAGATATGCTGGAAACCCGCATAAATAAAATGAAAATTCCTATACAATCAAAGTAAGGTGTCTGATACAAATTATAAACATATTTATTGTGGTTATAACTACACAATATAAGGTTGTTTTTCAATAAAATTTTGTTTCATAAATTTTGTGTACGGATGGTCATAACGGTTATAATTGCTTATTGTGGATGTGGTAATCTTTTACGTTTTTTCGTATAATGATTGCAAATAGCGGGAATATTGAAATTGTATTATAGCCGGAGATACGAAAAATGAAACTCGGCAAATTCGAAATCTATCCTGTAACCGACGGTTCCTTCTGCCTGGACGGTGGCGCTGTGTTTGGGATTGTACCAAAGGTCTTATGGGAGAAGATATACCAACCTGACGAAAGAAACAGGATTCAGCTATCCCTCCATTGTCCATTAATTGTGACGAAGAAATACAATATCCTGATTGATACGGGGATTGGGATAAAACATGACGAAAAGTTTTGCAAGATGTATGGTATTGATAAAAAACCCAACCTCCTGGAATCCTTGTGTCGTTTCGGGTATCAGCCTAAAAATATTGATCTCGTTATCAACACACATCTTCACCTTGACCATGCCGGCGGGAATACAACCTTTAATGAAAGAGGAGAGATTGTTCCCTCATTTCCAAAGGCAAAATATTTCATCCAGAAGGGAGAGTTAGAGGTTGCCTTAAATCCCAATGAAAGGACAAGGGGGAGTTACGTAACGGAAGACTTTTTACCTATTGGCGACCCTAAATACCTCTGCCTCATAGAGGATGAAATTACGGAAGTGGATAAGGGCGTCTCTGTCTTAAAGATCGGAGGTCATACACGCTATCATCAATGTGTAAAAATCGAATCTGAAGGGCAGGTAGCCTTCTTCCTGGCCGATCTGGTGCCCACGGTAGCCCATTTGCTGTATCCCTATATTGCCGGATACGACCTGTTTCCACTGGAAACCCTGGAAAACAAGAAGAAGATATTAAAGCAGGCATTCGAAGAGCGCTGGCTCTTGATTTTTCAACACGACCCTAAGGTTAGAATGGGCTATCTTAGAAAAAGAGACGAACGATTCGAGATTGATGAAGTAAAGGTTTATTGAGATCGGGGAGACACCTTTCAAAATTTCTGAAGATAAAACGTCATAAAAAATTTTAACTATAATTATTTCTTACCCGGATTTATTACCTTTACTGTAGCGCTGCCTTCAAAATCCTCACCGGTAACGAGACTGCCGGTTACATGGAAAGGCACAGAATTGCCGGGAGAAACATCTTTCAAATCTTTAACTTTGAATGCGGATTTAAACGAATTTTTCTTGGGAAATGTACGGGTTTTAATAGCCTTGGCCCCTTCGCACTCTATTGTGTCTCCATCCACATCTGATACATTGTATTCAATCGGAAACTCGACAAAGGCGGTAAACTTACCTTTGCTTTTCAGGTTGATTACCTTGGGTTTGATGCGAACGGTAACATTTATTATGGCCGGTGTTGCTTCCGGTGTGGAGGTTGGTGATGTACCGGGTACTGTGGTTGGTTGTGTACCTCCTGTATTTAATGTAAACTTATTCGAGACGCCAAATCCTGTGCCTGCAAAGGTGTTCTTTGCCAGGAACAATGCCGTAATGAACATTATAAAAATCAGCCCGAATATTTTAGCCTGGATACGCATCTTTATATCCTCCTGTTATTACGCAGTAAAATTTCATATTTTATAATAGTTATTACATCTGGTGCAGTACGAAACGAAGCAATCAGCTACCGGAACCGAAGATGACACTTTCGTCTACAGGGGTTTTTTCCCCTGTGCTGCAGTCAGGTTCGCAATAATAAAGATTGCCATCGTCTTCCCTCGTTACTTCTCCTACCTGGACACCATCGCAGGTAATAGGACCTCCCTGACACCCGTCTTTATCAAAATCGTGAGAAATCACGCAGTCCGTGCCGTCAATTGTTATTGAAATGTCGGCATGTCCATTGATAGTATCACCGCAATCCTTCGAAGTTACCGTTATATTAGTTGCCTCGCCTGTCCCAATGTTTTCGAATTCAAAGGTACCTGTACCTGTCATGTTCACCTCATCCGGACAACCGCCGACGTTTACTTGCGCCTTCTCTGAAGTCATATACATATTGACGGTTGCAAAGCTGCTTTGAACACTTATCGTTGCTTCAGTCTGGAATAAGAAGGTACTTGTGTCTTCACCATAAAGCGCTCCGCCCTCAAGATAATTTGTGTAATCCGTTATATCAACTGTTATTTGTGTGCCATCAGACTTATAAAATCTGAGTGTAATGGTCACCCCTTCCTCTGGTGTTCCTGTGAAGGTACCATCGCCATTATAAGTAAATCCCTCGATACCTCCGCTTGGGTATCCGGTTGGATACGCGGTAGGGAATCCAGTTGGATATCCCGTGGGGATTCCTGTTGGAATTCCGGTGGGAATTGGAATCCCTGTCGGTATTTGTTTGGGTTTTATCCGTGAAATAGAGTAAATACTCTGTGTGATTTTATTTACAATTTTCCCGAAAGTAGATGATACAAAAAACGAGGTGCCTCCAATTGAAGTGGTTTTAAAGTTAGTATTTTTACTGCTAAATGCGCTATACTTTAGCGCCTTACCAAGCACTACGCTGGCTTTATAGCCTGCGGTGCTTTCATCACCCTTTCCGTCATCGGCAATTACTTTTACTCTGTATTCCGTGCCATACGCACCGGGAACATCCGTGCCTGCGTTCCACACAATGGATTTGCCTGTACCGGATGTGATTCCGGCGCCTGCGTCTCCTGTTATACTTGCGGCATTGACGGAATATGAAAGGCCGTCGTCATCAGAAACATTTATGGAGATCGTAACAGCATCGCCGTCTTCATCTGAAACGTCGTAAGAAATATCTACCAACATTGAGCCATCAGTGCGCTGTAATGCCTGGACGTTTGTTACTTGTGGATTTGTAGCGTATGCGGTATAAGCTGTCAGCGCTAACCCAATTGTAATCGTAAATACAGTGAGAAAGATTTGTTTATAATGCATGGCTCGTACCTCCCTAAAGAGTGTGGTTTTGGAAAGGATTTTCGTTCAGATTATTGCTTATTTAAACAGGCAATTTTGAAATGTCAATATAAAATAAAACAGTCCGTGCTCAATTTAAGAAAGAAGCGATGAGATAAGAAAGTAAAACGTGTTGCTGGCTGGCAAATTACCTTTGGCGTAGGATTTCATGAAGGTTGCTGAAACATACAAAAAAAGCAACCTTTAATCTGTGTAATCTACGGGATATGTGGTTTCGAATGTTTTTTATCGATCAGATGAAAACCGCGACGGTGATTCTTTTTAAGAAGTCGCAGAAAATCTGAATTCTATTCATTGCCTTGTATGCCTTGAATAATTTACCTTTTAAAATTGCCGGATAAATATCGCCCTGCCATTCTTCAAATATCTTCATTATTTATACCTCCTTTTGTATCATAATTTCCTAACGGTAATAATCGGTTTGAGTCAAAGATTCTTTAATGGATTTTTACTGAAAAAGAAAATAAATAGAAGCGGATAAATGTTTGACATTGGTTATCGACTCCGTTATACTTTCCGTCGCCAGCCTAAGTCTTCTGAATAAAATACGTTATCGATGTTATAAATTTAATATTTATACAAGGAGTAAATATGTTTCATCTTTTAAGTATTGTTGGAAGTTTCGATAACTGTATCGGGAAACTTTTACTGGCAGCCGTTTTGGGCGGTATTATCGGGTGGGAAAGGGAACGGCGGGGCAGGCCCGCCGGGTTGCGGACACACATCCTGGTATGTGTGGGTGTTACCTTGATGATGGTGGTATCCGAGCATATCTTCGAAAAATATAAAACATTTGCCGCCGATTCCATTATACGGGTGGACCCGGCCAGGATTGCCGCTCAGGTGGTAACAGGTATCGGTTTTCTGGGCGCGGGCACTATTATAAGGATGAGGACAACCATAAGGGGTTTGACAACCGCCGCTTCTTTATGGGTTGTGGCAGGCATTGGTTTGGCGATTGGAAGTGATTGTTACCTGCCGGCTCTCTTTACAACACTTCTGGCCATTTTCGCATTGTTATTATTACCTCTGTTTGAGCGGAGTATCAAACGGGATAAATATAAAACACTGAAGTTGTGTGTGTCAGGCTCAGAACCGGATTTCACGGCCATCACGGAAATACTCAAGAGGAATTCTATGGAATTACAGCAATACGGGTTTGAAAGAAATCTCGTGCAGAATGAAGTCGTCTACAACATAAATGTGAGGTACAAGGACGAGGCATCGGTGGCAAAGGTTTCAGATGAAGTTGCAAGGTCAATTAAGGAGATTCGGAAACTTGGCTGGGAGTAATCGGCTTTAGATTATCTAAATATCTATTAAATAAACATTTGACAATATACAACCTATTTGATATATTTCCCTTAAAATTACTGGATTCAACCGTAATATCAAAGAAAAATCCGTTTTAGATAAATTTATTTATCAATAACAGTTTTATTGGGAGACCCGATAATGATAAAGAATCTAGTATCGCCATTCAGAATATCGATGTTGATGGCAGTATTAGTTTCTGGAGGTATATACGGATGTTCTAAGGTTGATATGCCTGATGAGGTTATAAGCGCATATCAGAGGGCTATTCGAATTAATCCCGCTTTGGCGGAAGCACACTATGATCTGGGTATGGCATATGGTAATCGAACCATGTCTAACGAGGCTATTGAAGAGCTAAAGAAGGCCATCGGGATTGATCCAGACTATAAAGACGCCCTTTTTCAACTGGGGCTGCTTTACATAGAAAATGGCTTCTGGGATGACGCAACAACGGCGCTTAAGTCCGTAGTGCGACTGGACCCGGCTAATGCACTGGCGCATAGTAGGCTGGGAGATATTTATAAATCCAGAAAGATGTTTTACGACGCTGTCGCTGAGTACAAAAAGGTGTTGGAAATTAACCCCAAAGACGCCGTATCCCTGTACAACATAGGTGCTGCATACTCAGAAGGAAATGAGAAAGAAGAAGCAATCAGCGCCTTTACTAAGGCTATCGGGATCAATCCGAATTATACGGATGCTCATTTTGGATTAGGCCGGATATATCTGGATAAAAAACTGCTTGACGAAGCAGCGACAGCATTCAAAAAAGTCACCGATATCAATCCACATCATGCCCCGGCGTATTACAATCTTGGTTTGACCTATTACGCCAAAGGTAACGTCGTCGACGCTATCGATGCTTACAAGAGATCGATAGAGATTGATGCCAAAAATCCCAATGTACATTATGACCTTGGCATCGTATATTCTGACGTCAGAATGTTTGATAGGGCAATTGATGAATTCAGCGCCGTCGTGCGGCTTGATTCCGGTAATGCAGCGGCCCATTACAGACTTGGCAAGGCGTATGCCGACAAAAAGGTGCTTGCCAAGGCTATTACTTCGGTTCAAAAGGCAGCGGCAGCCCATTACAATATTCAGAATCCGTATTCTGATAAAAGGGTTCTTGACGATGCAATTACTGCGTTACAAAAATCAATTGAGGTAAATCCTTATAATCCTGCGGTATACTTTGACCTCGGCAGCGCATATTCGCAGAATAGGATTTTGGATGAGGCTGCCAGCGCACTTGAGGAGACAATTAGAATCGATCCGAATTTTGCAAAGGCACATTATGGTTTAAGTATTATCTATGAAAGAAAGGGCATGAAAGAAGAGGCGCAAAGAGAGTTGTCTGTCTATCAAAAATTAATAGGAGAATGCAGGAAATAAATTTTATTGCACGCTGCCAACCGAACCGGTTTTTACACGCAAAAAATTATATATTTGTGAATAGAAAGAGGGATGAAACCCTCTTTTTTTATTGGTAGAAACATGCAAGGGCGCGTTGCTGCGTGCCTGTTGTATTAATAAGTTTAATTAGGCCTTCGGCAACTTTTTCAATGTAGAGCGAAGAGTCTCTTCGCTCTACAACCAAAACATTGAAATTCCTGTACATTAAATTATACCATGCGGGATAAAATATATACATATCTGAGGTCGCAAAAAATGGGCGCTACCAGCAAGGAACTTGTCGAGCAGGTGCTGAAGATTAAAGGCGCCACGCCGAATATCAGCGAAAAACTTATACAGACTGCGATTGCAGGAGATCGCAGATTTGCAGTAGATGAACACCATCTCTGGAAGATCATGGAAGAGAGTGGCACTCCTCTCTCAAAGGCAGCGTTCGTCCTTCTCAGCCTTTTGACAATAGACACACCTGAAAGATACAGAATAATTGTTGAAATCAGCGCCCAAAAATTAAGAGGCGGTAAGATAGTAGACAGTTTCCATACCCTCGTAAACCCCGGTTCATTAACGGCACGGGCCACGCGCCTGTCTGCAGATTTTGCACATGAAATCGAAGAAGGAATCCCTCCGGGAAAGGCCGTGCGCGCCCTCTTCGATTTCTTTGGAGATGCCATTTTGGTCGGTTATGATATTCACTCATCTATAAATCAATTGAATGTGATTTTGAACAGGTTAAATGAAACTGTTGAAAACCCACCCTTGTGCCTGAAATTTTTAGCAAAGAAGCTCATTCCCGGCCTTCAGCCGAAATCGATTAGTGATATAGCGGCATTCTATAAACTCCCGGTTGTGGATGCCCGTAGAACGGAAAGGGAGATTTGTACTATCGCCGAAATCTTTTCACTGTATACGGAACAATTAAAAAAGCTGGGATACAGCACGATAGAGGAAATTTTGGAGTTTCAATATCCCGATATCGCCTATGTCGATTTTAGCAAATATGCCTTCGATAAGGGCTTTCTGTGGGCAATCCCTCAGAAGCCGGGTATTTATAAAATGAGGAGTAAAAATGGCGATATCATTTATGTGGGCAAGGCAAAGAATCTGAAGCAGCGGCTGAGTTCCTATTTCTGGAATACTGCGGATCGGCTGCAAAAGATTACTGATTTGTTAAACAATGTTTACGCCATTGAATACGAGGAATCCGGTTCTGAACTCGCGGCGATGTTAATGGAATATCGGCTGATTAAGCAATACCGGCCTAGGCTGAACCAGCAACTCGAAGTGCATGAAAGACCGGCCGGATACGGGAACCTGAGGAATTTTATTTTAATATTGCCTGCTTCGTTTGAGGGAAGTCTGGAATTGTTTTTTGTGAAGAATGGACTGCCATTACAACGATACGAGATTCTAAAGGAAGCGGTGAACTTTTCCGAGGTAGAAAGAATTTTAGATGGAAATAGTAAAGGCGATAATGTCCTTACCGATATCGAAACGGGAGAAATGGAGATCGTGCTGAGTTGGGTAGAGACAAATAAAGATCAGGTGAATTACATCAATATGGACACGGTGACAACTAAGGAGGCGTGCCTCAAACTTCTGAAGGATTACATGCGTGATGAAGAAACACCCCAAAAGAAGCATTTTCGTTTGTTATAGCAAAGCAGAGAAGAAAGGGTGTTTGGCTTTTCCTGATATTCAAGGGATTGGAATTTTAAGACCGTAGCACGGGGTTTCATTTCCCGCCCAATTTGACTACTCAAGGTAGCCCAATTTACACAGGATTTTTTCACGCTCTTCAAGAGGAAAGTCCTGTTCGTAAAAACGAAGAAACAATTCCCTTTTTATATCCTTTATGTCAGCATTGGGATTGTCCCTCGTTATTGATGCTATAACCTGCCGGCGAGCCGCATCAAACATGGAAAATCCCATCTTCAACCTTTCCTCCCCGCTTTTTTTCATCATCATTTCAAGGAAATGGGATTCAATGAAAAGACTTGTATCATTCATCTTATAAAGTCAATCTTAACGATTCCTTCTTTATGGATAATGTTGAATATTTGTTTGTTTCGGATGGCATTTCTTATCGAATCCTTATCTATGTAAAAATCATTCGAAAAGAGAGAAAATAACATTTCGGCGCTATTTTCTCCAATCTTGATAACAATATCAATATCCCTTGTCATCCTTGGGGTTGTATAAAAATTGGCTGCTATTGAACCGGTAATCATATAAGGTATGCCAGCCGATTCCAACCTTTTTACAACAATCTTTAGAACTTCAAGTTCGTTAATCAAGAAAAATATTTTATCCTTCTTGCGCCTAATTTTGGCCAGGCTATTAAAATCATTTTAATTCAAACTCTACTGCAGCCGGGGCATTTGCCTTTACCTCTATCTGCCGGTCTTCTGCCTTGTAGCGTTCGTTCCACAGCTTTAAGGTATATTTTCCTTCCGGTACATTTGTGATGGAAAAACTCCCGTCGTTATTGACTCTTGCAAAGTACGAGTTTTGAAGTACCAGGACGTAAGCAAGCATATCGACGTGCACATTACACCGCATGGAGGCAACTCCTAATTTATTGAAGGTAAATGGCCGCACCTCACCCTTAAGCCATGTTCCCAGGTTCATGTTGTCTGCCACAGCATCCGGTGAATAGATGTTGTGCTGAACCATATCGCTGTTAAGAAAATCAACCGTTGTCCCTTTTAGCAGGGGGAGTACGTGTGGGATAAAAGCCATGTTTTTTTGGTCCATGACGGCGTGTTCCTTTTGCGGTTCGAATGTACTTGTGACATTCTCTATATAGGCAATGGAGTCCTTTATATACTTGGCCTTTTTGGCCTTGACCGTGCCTTGAATCGTCCCAAGCCCCTTCTCTTCAGCAAAGGCATGAAGGGCCAAGCTTGCCATTATAAAAAATGCTGAAAGAACGATAATCTGTGTTTTTGTATAAATTCTCTTGGTAGTAAACATATTCGCTATAAATGCCTCCTTATTGAAACTATAAAATACCGGTAGATCGGTAACAATTTATTTCTTATAGAACGCTTCCAGAAAGAACAGGGAGAAATAGCCGACTAATAAAATAAACCAGCCAAAGGTAATGATAAATTCCAGGGTGGCGGAAAAGGACATGGAAAAATTTTCGGAGATCATGCTGTAAATATCTTCCAGGGCGTCAAGCGTTTTGTTAACATTCGTCTTCCATGCCTCCAGGTGTAGTTTTTTGGTTATCAGGTCAAACAAACGGGCTGAATACCAGTCCCCAATGAGGTTAATATTGCGTTCTGTGGCTGCAAATTCCTGGATGGATTCCGTACGGATCTGTATAATTTCACGCAAGGAGTGCCTGATCTCACGGGATTTGAGCCAGGGTATCTTTCTCAAGGTAGTCCTTTGTAAAAGGCGTGCTGCCTTCTCCAATCGTTCTTCTACCTCATGTTCCAATACCCTCAATTTCAATAATTGGAGATTGGCAATCTCGAAAAGCTCGATATTGCTGGCAAAATCACCGCGCGGGTCGAATACAAACGCCCCATCCCAGTCCACGATCGTTATATCATCCTTTGAATATTTGATGTTAAATTTGAGCGTTGTATTTATCTCTTCCTCATCAAGAGGTATCCGTTCCGTCTTCAGAAGTCCTGCAATACTGTCCTTGCGTACCGAAATAACGTTTTCCGGATCTCCCTTGTAATCGGACACACAATACACACTGTACTCCTCGTCAAAGGACAGGTTGCAGTGGTATTCCCACAAAATAGCCCTGCATTCGACTATAAGGCTTCGTTTGATATCAAAAACGCGTTCATCCAAAATGTTTTCCAGATCAATAGACGCCTCCACGATGACAACCCCCGGCGGGCAGAATTTTACGAGGAAATCCACCATCCGGCCATTTATTTCCCTCTTTTCAACCTTGACCACCATCTGCTTTGGAATCACGTCGGGATACGACGGGGAACTCTTAATCTTTTTGATATCGACAATTTCTGCGGTATCGGGACTGAGTTCGGTGATACCTACCAGAAAGGAGACCAAAGTGCCTTTGACCGTGGAATTGGCAACCATAAGCTAATCCTCAACTAGCAATAACTTGATTGTATAGGAATTCATTTTATTTATGTGGCTTGTAGAGCGAAGAGCCTCTTCGCTCTACATTGAAAAGCCACCGAATGCCTAATTAAAATATATTGAATTACCGAATGAATTCCAAGAAACGTAAATGTGCCGGCCATGCAAATTCACTTTTCCTTTCACCCCTTCGGGGCTATTCATTGTTGCTATTTCTCTCCCAGGGGCTTCTCCCCTGGCTATACGCTAACTGCCCTTCGGGCTTACAGTGGTTTAGCTTGACGTTCATGAATTTCAACTTCCAGACTGATTATTTCATCAAAACAATGAATAGCGCCTTTCTAAAATGTCAGCCCATAATTGGGGCATCTGGCCGAGATGTTTTTGTATGATGTCTATACATTTTTTCTCGGCACTTTTCTTTGCAAGACTCGAATGGATTTTTACATGTACCAGTTGTGGCTCCGTGATGGGCTTTCCTATCTGACTTACCAGATAACATTCTGCCTCTGAAAAGTCAGGATTTTTAGTTATTTCCGTAGATATTTCATTGGCAGCCAGATTATATAATTTACCGGTATGGGTAATAGGATTTTTGCCAGCAGTAGCCTCAAGGGTCATTGGTCTGTAAGGCGTAATCAACCCGTTTGCCCTGTTTCCCCTGCCCACCTGACCGTCGTCACCGCACTCAGCGCTGGTACCCGTCACGGTTAAGTAATAAATATTCTTATCATAGTTGTCTGCTGCATTGATGGTAATGGTAACTTCACGAGTCATCAATTTTTTCACAAAGGCCTGGATATATTCGAGCAGCTTCGTTTTTATTTTAAAATACTCCTCTTTTGACGAAATAAATTTTGAAATGAAGGCTATGGCAATCGTGAGGTTTATATGGTCGTGTATTCTTATGCCCATGATTTTGATATCCTCGCCAACCATGGGATATGCCTGTTTTACTTCCGGTGAATTCAGGAATTGTTCAGTGAGGGAAACGAGCGACTCCGTTTCTGTCAGGGGTGAAAAACCGACGCCAATCGAGGTATCGTTTGCCAGTGGAATTGAGCTGTCGAAGGTCGCCCGCAGGTCAACGCTGCCTGTCCTGATCTTTGTTTCGACAACGACATTTTTTTCCGGTTCCAGGCATCTCATCCGTTCGCGCAGCCATTTGTGAGTCGTTTCCCTTGCGATTGTTTCAAGGGGCGCCTTTTCATTTCCTACCGTCTCGACTGCCCGTCCCACAATAATCAACTGTATAGGAGTTGTTACCTCGCCCCCGCCGAAACAAACCTCAGAACGCCCGCCCACCAGGAGGCACTTGTCGATATTATGGTGCAGTACCCTGCCGAACTTTTTCAGATAATATTGGGAAAAGGCGATGCTCAACTCTTCTGCCGCACGGTCGCATAAAGTATCCGGATGCCCCAATCCCTTGCGTTCGACAATTTCGATGGCAGATTTTTGGATGGGTAAGTCTTTCGATTTTTCAATAATGATTTCCATGTTATGATTTAGTATGCCATAATTGGATTAGTTACGCAATAGGTTTGATAATGTATTCCGGGCATACTGCATCAACTCTTTTTTTCTTTTAGAAAGGTTTTTTACCGGAACCCATTCACCTTTCTCAAAACTGTCAAGGATTTCTTTTTCTTCTTCCGTCAATTTAATTTTCATTGTTTTCTTCCAATATTTTTCTGTAGCCCTATTGTGTGCATTTTGGCAATGGGAAATAAATTATGCGAAATGGCGGCTGTTTCCACACTGCTTTTGCCGGTTCAATTCCACAGCGGGTTCAGGTTGCCCACCCACGGCGGGTTCAAGTTTGTAACTTGAACCTGAATATTTTATACAACTGAATCAACGTTAATTTCACCCTCAGTATTCGCAGACGACCACACCCAATCTTCGGAATTTTTTACATATTGTTTCCGCACCGGATTTGCATGAATATAATTTATTTTAATGAGTCAGCAAGAATTTTAAAGCGGTTGTGCCTGTCAAAAAGATAGTACCAGTTCTTGACGGTGAAAGTAAGATAATAAATTCCTGACGTAAATTCTTTTGAAATTCTTACAGATGGCATAACACTATTCTTCAATAAAATTCACAGCGGGTCACCCCAACGGCGGGTTCAGGTTTGCAACCTGAACCCCATAGTTTGTCTGCTAATAACGCCAAAAAATTCAAACTGACGGATGAATCAAATTGTTGGGTTCAAGTTGCAAACTTGAACCCGCTTAGGTCTCACAGGTTTCATGTTGAACCTTCCTCGACGATTTTGATTTCCTCCTCCGTCAATCCATACAATTCATACACCAACTGGTCAATCTGGCGGTCGGTTGCGTCTATCTGACGGTGGATGACGATCTTGTTGTGGTCTGTCTTTGCCGATGCTGATTGCTTGTGCAGTTCAAGCATCTGGTCAACAAGCGCAACCATATGGTCATAGCGTTCTTTGTCAGGTTGGCTAGAGAAGTTAATTGAGCGGATGGGGAGAGCTTTAATATCTTGAGGATTTAACTTCGGGAATGTGTCTTTGCCAAAATTTGGAAGAATCAATCCGCCGTACCAACTAATGAGTTTAGAGTTTGCAATACCAAGCAAATATTGCAAATCAACCTGTTTGTTGTCATTTGGTTTGAATGGAGTTATGCTATGACCGTGATAATAACTTTCTTCGGCAATTGTAGCTTGAATTCGTTTGCCTGAACCTGGAACCTCACGGAATAAGAGACGAAGTCCTTTAAAGAACCGTTCATCACGGGGGGCAGCTAACCAAGTCCCGTAGCTAAGCCACTCGCCACTCCATCCTAACTTGAACCTTGAAACATCTTTGCCTTCAAGCCATTTACCGCAAGCATTGTCATGTTTGTACTTGTAGTGATAGGCTCGGTTTTTATCAATTCTGGGTCCTGACCTCTGTACCTGTCATAGGGAGTAATTCCTTGAATTGCGTCACCAAAATCTGAAAGTGGTCTATTGGCTGATTGCTTAATTTTAGTGACCAAACTACTTTTCTCTGGTCTAAGACGATAATCTATTACAAGGCCATCTGCCGATTGCCATGTCTGTGAAGATAATTGCCATCTGTCATCATCCATTTCGATTTGTATACTTTGGGTTTGAACATTTTTATGAAGAATAAAAACAATTGTGTTTACCACTGCACCAACGAATACATTTTCACCAAATATCTTTATTATTTCAAAACCTGTGTTGTCCGAAACAAACCTTCTCAATAATACACAATTATCAAGTTTAAGCCATAGCTCAGGTGTAATTAAACTGACAAAACCTCCTTTTTTAGAAAGCGAAATTGCCTTCTCGATGAAGTAAATGTAACTATCAAATTTATATTTATACGATTTGAACTTTTCGCGAATATAATTTTTTTCAGCATCCCCAAAGAATGCGCCATACGGCGGATTCCCGATTACCGCGTCAAACCCGCCGCTTTTCATTATCTCAGGGAACTCCGTCTCCCAGTCAAAGACATTGATTCGGTAGCGCTCCTCTTCGTCAAACAATCCCATCTGTCGTCCTTCGTAAAAATTCGTGCCGATGAGCGAGTTGCCGCACTTGATATTGTTGCCGAGATCGGGCAATGCACGCTCGTGGAACAGCTTGAGCTGCCTTGCCAGCGTCTGTTCCGATTCGCCTTCCAGCACCTTCAGCAAAAGGGATAGCTTGGTTACCTCTACTGCCTGTGGGTCAATGTCTACACCGTAGATGTTGTTCAGGAGGATGCGTTTGCGTTCGGCGGTGGTTAAATGCCAATTGTTGGTTTCAGATTTCTGATCCCCGATCTGACTGTAGAGACAGGTTTCAAACCTGTCTCTACTTGTTTGAATTTCGGATTTTCCAACTTGGTACAGCGTTGGCGAACGGCCGGTTGCCCATTTCTCATGGCCGTCGGCCACGTACCAGTCACGATGCCAGTCAAGCAGGTATTGATATGCGCCCAATAGGAAAGAACCGGAACCGCAGGCAGGGTCGAGGATGCGGATTTTAGAAACATCCTTCGGGGTAATGTCTTTGATTTTAAATTTCGGATTTTGGAACCCACCCCTTAGTCCCCTCCCAGGAGGGGATTTAGGGGTGGGTAAATCCGCATTCTGCAATCCAACATCCAAAAGTTGCCCAACGGTATTCTTTACAATGTAATCCACAATATACGTCGGCGTGTAATAGACACCGCCTGCCTTTCTGACTTCCGGTTTTTCTTCCACTACGGCACGATGGCCTGCCGTCAGGCGGATTACCTTCCCTAAAAACTGCTCATAGACCTGTCCAAGGATGTCGGCGGAAATGACGGAAAATTCATAAGGGCTGTCGGGATAGTAGAGGTTTTTGATGATATTCTTGAGTACGCCGTCATCAATAGTCAGACTGAGTGTGAGGGTATCGGGAGACTCAGCCCTGCTTTTATCTTTTTGGAAATGAAATAGTCCTGAGTTGTACCGTTCATCGGCGCGGTGGAACATTTCACAAAGGCGTCCGTACACACGGTCGCCATTCTGTAACGCCATGAGCCGGCCGTACGGCTCCATTCCGCGATCCTCGCAGATACGGAGGAATACGATGCGGTCTATGGTGCGCTGGACGGTAAAGTTCAGGTCGTGCTGGTTTAAACCGGGATTGCGTAACGCCAGGGTGCGGGCAAGCGTGTCACGCCAGGATTCGATTTCTTTCAGAAAGGCGTCATCAACCGATGCCGTGCCTTTTTTGACCTTGCCCGATTCGGCATACCTGTCAAAAGAACCTTTTAAGACTGCATCGCGCGAAAATATTTCAAATATCTCATCCCATCGTTGTGCGTATTCAGTACAGGTGAGATAAAGGATACGGGCAGTAGACGACTTGTCTGACTTATCGGGTTTGACCCTGCTGTCATACACGGCAAACTCCTCGAAGTCGGTGAGTATACTCAAGGGGAGTTTGGCTGACCATGCGTAGCGGCGCAGTTGGAATGCGGGAGAAATGTCGTCTTTGAGGTTGACAGAGGGTTTCTTTGTTTCCACAAAGAACTTACGTGTCCCGCCGATACGGAAGCAGTAATCGGGGGCTTTGGTGACGCCGCCTATCTTGATGGAGTCTTCGTGGATAACGTCTTTGTAAGCCTCGGCATAGCCCTTTTCGTTGTTTACGTCCCAGCCCAGGAGCTTGAAAAACGGGTCAACGAACTCA
>JAHFOY010000068.1 GCA_023261485.1 Planctomycetota bacterium | reverse complement strand
TGTTGATAAATTTACTTTACTGCCTTCCGTCAGTGGCCTTTCTTCCATTTTTAACATGTTTTACTCCTGTCGTATATAAGGTATAAAGAGATAAAATTATTATTAAGGTTTAGCAAACATCGTGCCATGAAAATTCGAATAAATTGGATAAAATGGCAATAAAATCATATTCTATTTATAATCTGGTAGTTAAGAATACGGTGCGTTTATGTTCGTTATGAACGAGCATAAGGTTTATTATAAAGAACAAGGAAAATTCTTCCCGGTCGATAGAAAATACCGTAGCGATTACTTCCCCTAAGACAGGCACGTGGAATATTTTTACACTGGATGATTAATTTTTATGCAATTTCTTATCTGAGGAAATCGAGAAGGGTAGGCTGTATGATTTTTGCCCCGGTTTGTAGGGATGATTGCAGGACGTTTTCCTGGTTTTGTAGATCTAAAATTAATGATGTCATATCGGCGTCTTCGGTGTATGAGATTAATTCTTTTAACGCTGCCTGTGAATTATCTAAGCTGTTTGCAGTCAACTCTAGCCTATTTGCCTTTGCGCCATATTTGGTAATCTCTGTCGACAGGGCGTCTGTTGCTGTATTCAAATCGCTTCGCAGGCTTGAAAAGGCGGATGAATCAAAGGTACCTGCTTTGAGATTATCTCGCAACGATATCAATGTGGAGAAAACCTTATTGTCCTGGAATAATTTACCTCCAGGCAGGTTTACTTGTATAAATGTGTTGGGACCTATTTGAAATTTAATTTCTTCATTATTTCCACTGTAAGATACGGAAGATATTGTGCCGCTGCTGTCTCGTGTGGCTGTGAAGGCTTGTGTATGGGTCTTTGTACCGGAAAATATGTATCGGCCATCGTTATCTATATTTGCGAATTGGAGAACAGACTCCATCAATTCGTCTAACTCGCCTGCAATGGTCTTTCTTTCTGATTGTCCAAGGGTATCGTTGCTTGCCTGTATGGTTAGTTCTTTGATCTTAGAAAAGACATCCTGTATACTTTCGAGTGTGTTGGATGTGAAATTTATCTGTTCTTTGGCAGTTTCTGTATTGTCTAAAAATTGTTGCACCTGAAACTCTTCTGATTTTAATCCAAGGACTTTTCTGGTACCGGAGGGGTCATCCGAAGGGCGGTTTATCTGTTTCCCGCTGGACAGCTTTTCTTGAGTCTCCTGCATTTTCTTATAGTTCAAACGAATATTAGAAAGCGTTGTGCGGCTTAAGCTTTCCTGAGTTACTCTGAATGGCATATTGACCTCCTAGCCCGAACGAGTCGGAAAGGTAGCGCGGGGTGGTTTATCGTTCGACTGAACTCACGACGAAGTCCCCAACAAAAGCCGATCACAAGGGATTCGGCGCTACATTTATTGTTTAAATTATTAAATTAGTCCTACTAAGTCCCCCTTAATAAAGGGGGATTCGGGGGGTTGTGTCTTTCCTGAGTTTTTACAACCCCTCTTGCCCCCTTTTCTAAGGGGGATTTTATGCCTACGCCTTTTTCAGAACTGCGCCTGGAAAAGGCGGCGCTAAAACGCAGTTATACCTATAAGGTATTTAACAACCCATCAACGAGTCCGTTAACAATTGAGATATATTTTGCAGAGGCTTGATAAGCCTGTTGAAACCTTACCAGATTGACCAATTCTTCATCCACGGAGACGCCGGATATTTCATCTTTTCGATTTTCAAGGCTGGTTTCTATTGCAGTGTAGCTCTCCTCGGATTTGTATGCATTGCTTGCTTCTTCTCCTAATGATGATGCAATCTGATGCAGATAGTCAGCGAATGTGGTGTTATTAATGGCACTGGTGTTATCCTGCAATGCTGCCAGACGTAATGCGTTTGTGTTGTTTCCGACTTCCCCAGTTGATGCGGCAATTAGAGAGACATCATTACTTATATTTGTGTCTACGGCGATATTTGAGGCGCCTGTACCGCTAAAGAAGGAATTTATTCCTAATGCAGCCAGGAGGTTTGTTGTATCGGAATCACTTATTACATTTAGTGGGAAGGTATCTCCGGTACTAATCGTACCACTGGAGAGAGAAAGAGACACGCCATTTGCAACGTTTAATGTGTTCCCCGCTGTATAAGTACTTCCTACATCGAGTGTCGCTACAACTGTTCCGCTGCTATTCTTTACCTCAACCTGAAGTCCTGCCGTTTGTCCGATGGTGCCGGATCCTAAAGCTTTGAATGTGTACACGTCATTAGACTGTCCTGAATATATACCAGATACCGAAGCCGTGGACGTTCCCAATGTTCCCGGATTCGGGTCCAAGGCGTATGAAAAATTGAATTTGTAGCCTGCGGCAGCGCCAATCTGAAGTTTATTGTCAGCCACAGATGCTGTGATATTGCCCGCGGTACCGCTTGTAGTACTATTTATTGCATTTTTGACGTCAGTGATGGAATTTGTTGCGGCGTTCACGGAAATTTTATTCTTTGTTACTTCTCCAGTATTTGTGTTTATTACCGTGATATAAATGTCGCCACTGGAGGGAGTAATTGTTAGTCCGGCAGCATTAAGCGCTGCAGTGGTACTTGATACGGAGTTGGCTGATTTTATATTGGTGAACCCACCTGATAGCCCTACTCCTTCACTATGGATACGATTGATATCTTTTATAAGACCAGCCGCAAGGTTGTCGAATTTTTTGTCATAATTAACAATCGTTGTATTATAAAAGTCTTGTAATGCTCTTATTTCTCCGCTTTTGAAAATATACTTTGACACCTTATTAGAATCCGTGATGCTGAGATTTCCTGATGTATCTATATCATAACTAAGGCTTGTTGCACTAGTGCCTGAGACTAACGCTCCACCCGGTGTCAGGACATCCGCCATTCCGTTATTTTGTGTTTGTACTGTTATATTTGTCAGTTTGCCGAGGTCGTGTAATAATAATTCTCGCTTATCTAATAAATCATTGGATTCGATACCTTTAGTCTTAAGTGCGGAGATTTGTTTGTTTATGCTTGCAATATTTGAGGTCAGGGTATTGATATCCGATATTTTATTTTCTATGCTTTGTTTGATAAATGTTTTCATTTGATCCAGTTCACCGACGATTCTTTGAAAGGTGTCGGTCAGTGTGTTTGCATTTTCTAGGAAAGTTGAGCGGATACTCATGTTTTCGGCGTTTTGCGAAAGATCATTAATGCCTTTGAAAAAGGATGCTAATGCATTATTTAGGCTGGAATTAGAAGTTTCATTAAAAACGGTTTCCAGTTCTTTAAGATACTGACTTTTTATAGATGCACTGCCAATAGACGATGAAATGTCTCTGAGACGGCTGTTGAGGTAATCATCCTTGTGTCTTATAATCTTTACCAACTCTACACCTTGCCCGATTGTACCCGCAGATGTAATCGTGGGGTTGCGTGCGGCCAGGACAGACGATTGTCTTGTATAACCCTGTGTATTAGAGTTTGAAATATTATGGGACGTAACCAACATGGCGCGTTGGGCAGTTAATATACCGCTTAAGCCAATTTGTAAATCAGACATACCTTTCTATTCTCCCTAGATTTCGGTATCGATTAAAACCATAGGCAGTTCATTTCCCTGAACTTTCCCGGACTGTTGATATGTACTGTTTTGAAAAGCAGAGGAACAAAATATCTTTATGATATCTTCAGTAACATCGAGTGAATAACGGGTCAGGGTGGCATTGGTTTCATTTAAGTTCTGTAATTGTTTTAGGGACTGTTTTAATCTGCCGATCAGAATGTTGAGTTTCTCGCCGTGCAGAGTGTCCATACTGTCTCTTAAAGAATTTAGGGTAATTTTATTCTCTTTGACGTCGCATTCCTGACAGTATCTTTCCAATAAATTCTGTCTTTTATTTTCGAGGAGTATCACGATTTCCGTCTGGTTTTTTTCTTGATAAAGTAGTGTTTCAAGTCCCTCAATATTTCCGGATATCAGATATTGTTTCTTCGTTTTTGCAGTATCAAGCAGGTTATCATAGATGACTGATAATCGCTCGAATGTTTCAATTAGTTCATGTAACAATTTATTCATGATTGTCCCTTATTCTGCATTAATTGTTTGTAGATGGTAGGTGCAATTCCAAGACCTCCCTTTGCAGCAATATCTTGTGCTAGGGCTGTATGCATTATTTCTGTATATGTATCCATTCCCGCATTGTTTTCGTCGGATAATTCCGATTTAGGCACGGTTTCCCACATAGCCTTGATTACGTAATTGATCAGAATTGATTCAAAATCCTGAGATGATTTCTTCAGAGCGACATCGTCTTTATTTATGTTTTTTTGCTGATTTATATTTTTGATCGTTTCAACACACGAAGGTTGAGAAAGCAATAGAGGACTTATTGAAGAATAATATTCCATACCAGGCTCCATTATAAGAGAATAATATCGTTTATTTTTACATGATTACGAGTTCAGCATGAAGGGCGCCCGCCCTTTTGATAGCTTGAAATATCGAAATCAGATCGCGAGGGGTGACCCCTAATACATTAAGAGCGCGCGCAACGTCGGATATTGTTACTCCTTCCTGGAGTACAATGAGTCTTTTTTCTTCCTCTGATATCTGGATATCTGTTCGTTGTACTTTTTTCGTTTCGCCGGATGACAGTGCATTTGGTTGTGAGACCTCAGGTTTTTCACTTATGGTAATACTCAGATTGCCATGAGCGACGGCAACGGTGGCGATCCTGACATTTTCACCGGCAACTATCGTTCCTGTACGCTCGTTAATGATGACCCTGGCAATGCTATCCGGGTTGATATATAGCTCTTCGATGTTGGCTACAAATTGTACGATAGTATTTTCAGATTGGAAATCCGGAGGAGGTATAATATTAACGACTGCGGAGTCTATTGCTTTTGCAGTGTTTGGGTATAGATTATTAAGTACTTCAACCAGGCGGTTTGCAGTTGTAAAATCAGGGTCTCGCAAGACGACGCTCAAAGATTTCCCATACAAAATGGAAGACTGTATTTCTTTTTCAACAATAGCGCCGTTTGAGATATATCCTGTCGTGGAAATGTTTTTGCGTGTAGACTGTGACTGCCCCTCCACATTGTACCCGCCGATAGATAAAGGGCCCTGTGCGACTGCATACACTTCATTATCTGCGCCCTGCAGGGCAGTTTGAAGCAGGACGCCGCCTTCCAGGCTTTTTGAGTCGCCAATAGAAGAAATAATTACATCGAGTTTGTCTCCCGGTCTCGCAAAGGCCGGGATGTTTGCGGTGAGCATAACGGCGGCAACATTTTTTGAGAAAAAATCAGAATCAGAAATTAGCACCCCCATCTTTTGAAAAATATTTACGGCCATCTGTCTTGTTATTTTGAATATCTGACTGTCGCCGGTTCCTTGAAGTCCAATAACAAGGCCATACCCATAGAGCTGGTTGTCGCGAACACCCTGGATGTATGCGATATCCTTGACGCGAACGGCAGCTTGTGCATATTTATATGGCGTCATGAGGAAAGGAACAAGTGTGATAAAGAAAGATATTACCGAATATCTGAAGAAAGTATTCATAATAGGGACATTGATTTTCATAAAGTATGCACCTTTTTGTCTAATTTAAAATGGCCACACAACTTCTCTGATACGGTTCCACCAGCCTCGTTTGCCTGCCCGTGTCAGGAATCCCTTGCCTTCGAGTGTTATATTGGCATTTGCGATGGAAGATGATTGTACCTCATTGTCAATGCTGATATCGATAGGCCGTACAATACCAGACAACTTAATGTTGTATTTTTCACTGTTAATATTAACGTCACGATTACCCTCGATGATCAGATTGCCATTGGCAAGTATTTCTGTAACGACGGCTGTAAGTTCTAAATTAATATTACGGTTGCTTTCATAATCTCCTTTACCACTAAAATTATGGCTTGTATCGGCTGTTATGTTGGGTAAATATCCACTAATATCTTTTATTTTTGATAAAAAATTAGATGAATCCACGCTGATGCTATGACTATTGCTGCTGTCAGCGCTGGAATCTTCTTTACCGGTAATCTCCGTCGATTCACTAATATTTACTGTTACTATATCTCCGATGCCCCTTGCCCTGTTATCGCTAAAAAGATTAGTATTCAGCGTAATTCGTTTTTTCCAGATGGAATCTGCCTGTATGTTATTACACAAGAGTAATAATATCATGCCTGCAAAAAAATATATTGTGAATTTGTTTTTCATAGTTGTCTCTCAAAATACAATTTTAACGGTAGTCGAATCTTCGACCTTGCCATATAAATCCTTATTCGAATCAATATTTTTGATTCTGATAACCTTTCCAAGGTAGCCATCCTCTTTTGCGACTCCTTTTGTTACAATATGAAGATTGCCCGATTGAACAGACACCTTAATAAAATCACCTTTTTTTATGAGAGGTGGATTATCTATCATCTCGGCGGTAATTGGTATATTAGGCAGGATTGGCCGTACGGCGCGTTTTCCGATAAGGTCTTCTGTGTTGTCAAATGATACTCCCGCCAGCTTTGTGGTTTCCATCCGTTTGATTACAAGGTCATCCGTTGCCAGGATGTCGTGCCTGTTTATCTTTTTATTGGGAATAACGATATCCTCGTATGTTCGTATGTTAAAAAATACGGGTATTTTCACATACTGTTTCTCGTTTATGGAAATGCGAACAATGAGTTGGACATTACCCTTGTCTTTGTTGGTATCAATTTGCGAAATCTCCCATCGGATATCACCTCCATTGTCTGGTAACAACTTATCCATAGGCGGCCTGTCTGATTCGATGATTACTTCGCTCTCAGGTCTTGATAATTTTGACAAAAGGTATTCTTTTGCCTTCCTGATGATTTCCTCCCCAGTAATGGTTATTGAATCTACAGAGATCAATGATGAAGTCGTACTGCCGTAAGCGATCTCTTTCAAGTCGATACCTTCATCTATAAAGCGGGCATTAAGAGTGTCTTTTTCTATTTTCCTGATGTTGCCTGGCCAGGGCGTGTTTCCAATGGAAATATTATTTATCCTTTCCAAAAGAGATGGATTATTGCATGAAACATATGCAATGTCACCCAGCACCATTTGCTTTTCAGGAAGTGTTACTTTATCTTTGATTTCGATGTTAATCTTTTCTCCTACAGCAGTGTGTGTGATGGAGAAAATTGCAACCGGTAAAAATATTAAGATGTTTAATTTCATAGTTAATCTTTCTTTTTGTTTTCCCATTATTTCATATAAAAGTCTGCTGCTTTATGTGAGATTATTAATGGTGGACAGCATTTCATCGCTGGCCTTTATTGCCCTGGAATTGATCTCATAGCCGCGTTGGGCCGTAATTAGGTTAACAAGTTCCGTAACAGTTTCAACGTTTGAGTTTTCAAGGGCACCCTGATAAATTTCGCCCGTTCCTTGTTCACCTGGAGCCGAGACAATGGGGGAACCTGACGCGATAGTTTCTGCATACATATTCCTGCCAAGACTATCTAAGCCCGATGGATTAGCGAAATTTGCCAACATGATTTGTCCCACGTTTTGGATGGTACCATCGGATCCTTTTACGGATACCGTCCCATCTGTTCCAATGGTAATTTCTTTGGCATTTTGAATGGTAATGCTTGGCGTTACCGGTAGACCTTCTGCTGTTACCATCTCACCCTTACTATTTAATTCAAATGCGCCATCCCGTGTATATGCGATAGTGCCATCCGGACGGCTGATTTGGAAGAAGCCGTTACCTTCAATTGCAACGTCTAAGGATCGGTTGGTGGTTTGCTGGTTTCCCTGAGAAAATACCTTGGTGGTGGATATCGGTCTTACACCACCGCCCAATTGAATACCCGAAGGAATCTCGAAACCTTGAGCAGATTCAGAACCCGCGATATATCTTTTATCATAGAGGAGATCCTGAAAGTTGACCTGGCTTCTTTTGAATCCCGTGGTGTTTATGTTTGCCAAGTTATTCGAAACATTATCCAAAAAAAGCTGCTGTGCCTTCATTCCCGTAGCGGCAGTATATAGCGCCCTTATCATAACGGCCTCCTTTTAATTATGTTGCAAGTTTTATGAGTTTTTTTAACGATTCATCAATAGAGTCAGTGACTTTGTGACCAACTTGAAAACCCCGCATGTTGGCAATCATATTAACCATTTCGTCTACTGCATTTACATTGGATTTTTCCAGATAACGGCTGGCAATTTTAAAATCCGCTGAATCTTCCGGTTGCTGTGCATTCGCTGCTATCTTGTAGGCACAACCCCCAACAGACTCGAGTGTGCTTAACTTAGAAACTTTAAAAATACGTAGTTTTCCAATCTCCTTCCCGTCAGCAAAAATACTTCCATTATCTTTTATGGAAACACTTTTAGTCTTTTGAGGGATTTGAATCTCGCCTCCGTTGCCTAAGAGTGACCATCCTTCCGGTGTGACAATTTGCATATCACGAGATAGCATAAATTGTCCCTTTCTTGTATACAGGGTATCGCCGTTTGCGGCCTTAACGGCAAAGAATCCATCGCCTTGTATAGAAATGTCAAGGTCGTTGCCTGTATATTCCAGCATGCCTTGTGAAAAGTCTGTGGCGACTTTACCCAAACTACTCCCGGCGCCTTTAGCGGTATTGGTTTGGCCTTGATCTGAAGCGCTGGAGATAAAGGATTGGAAAACAGCCACGTTCTTTTTATACCCGGCGGTGTTAATATTGGCGAGGTTGCGGGCTATAACTGCCTGATAGTCTCCCTGGCTTACCATGCTTGAAGCGCCTGTAAATAATCCTACAATCATGTTTATCCTCCACATTAGGAATAGAAATTTGTTAATTTATCAAGCAATCCAGATACCAAACACACGAACAAATATTCACAATATATATTTCTCTTGTAAGATACCTTATAACAATGTATTCCGAACGTATTGAAAGTTATGGATAAAGTATTCAATGGGATGTTTTAAGAAACGTGTCAAATAAATCGAATATATATTTCCGGGTAGCCTGAATAAATTTTCCTGGTGACAAAAAGAAATGTTTAAAAAATTTACATGATGTTAAAATATGAAACTTCTTTTTTGGGCAAGTTTTTTAAGTGACGAGTGACGAGAAAAAAAACGCCACCCGCCACACGTCACCTTTGTTCACATTGGTTGCGGCTTCGCTGTACTATGTTTTTATTATCTCTTTAGATTGACGATATCAGATAGTATCTCATCTGCGGTGGTAATAACCTTTGTGTTAAGCTGGAAGCCTCTCTGTGCTGTAATCAGGGAGGTTAATTCCGTTGCCATGTCCACATTGGAACCTTCCAGATAACCGCTGGAGACTGCGCCAGCACGGCCTGAATTGGCTGTTACAAAAATAGGTTCGCCGGAGGCGGACGTTTGCGCATACAAGTTATCTCCCTGCTTTGAAAGTCCGTTCAGGTTGCTGAATAAGGCGATTTTTAGTGTTGCAACGGTTTGTGTGATACCGTTGGTGTACAATGCCTTTATGGTGCCGTCTGAATCTACGGATACGGAATCAAACGTACCATATTCATAACCGTCCTGGCTTGTAGCAGCGGCTGTTGAGTCACCGCCATTTTGCGTAAGACCGTCACTTTTGCCTGATGTGCCAAGATTAAAAGCCACAGACTGCGTGCTGCTTATACCATTAAACTTGAACTGGAGTTGATTTGAACCACTTGCGCTGAATGAACCATCGCTATTGAATGTAATACCAGATATCTTACTCGTGCTAATTGTGCCATTGCTGCTGTCCATAGAAGCGGTGAGATCCCATTTGTTGTCACCCACCTTTACAAATCTCATGGTAACTGTGTGTTTGGTACCCTGGGAATCATAGACATCCACAGAGGTGGTGTATGTTGCACCGCGGAAATTGTGATTTGTCCATGTTGTTTTACCAGTATTGGAGCCGCCGTCAGTTAGTGTGACGGATAAATTATCACTGCCTCCTGTATTTGATTTGACGACAAGCTTTCCTGCGCTATCTATGGAGGCAGTAGCTCCATTTGTAGTATCGGTGCTACTAAAAGCGGTATTTATTGCATCTATAAGATTCTGAACCGTGCCACCCGCTGCAAAAGTATATGTTGCAGAGACACTGGTTCCATTCGGCTTAGTTCCTGTAATTAGAATGGTGTCCCCTGCAACATAATCTGTTGTATTAGAATCCAGACTGTTTAATGTTGTTGCAGAGGTTGCTGCTGTACTGCTTGAAGTAAGGGCGCTGGTTGTCATCACCACTTCTGTTGTTGCGTTTGCCGCTGATGCATCCAGATTTCCTGTAAGAGAAACCTTGGACGTTGCCTTACCAGAAACCGTCGAATTATATGGGATGGTGATGGTTTTGCCGTTCGTGTCTACAACCTTATAACCGGTATTGGAATCAATAAGGTTATTGTTTTCGTCTGTATCAAAGGAACCCACCCTCGTAAAATAGTTTTTGTCGCCACCGCTTACTACAAAAAATCCCTCACCCTGAATGGCGAAGTCAAGTGCGTTATTGGTGGTTTCTAACGTTCCCTGGCTAAAATTCGATGAAATGTTTCCAATTTTTACACCTTTGCCTACCTGCATTGGATTGCCGCTGCTGCCGTTAGACATCGTTTGGCTTAGCAGGTCGGAGAACAGCAATCTGGATGATTTGTATCCGTAGGTATTGATGTTTGCCAGATTGTTACCGATAACATCTAACATGTTTTGATGCGCGCGGATACCTGACACGCCTGAATATAATGCACCGCCGAGACCCATGGTACGCCTCCTTTCAAAAAATTAATTGAGATATTTCTCTTATTTCTTGCCAAATAATTTAGATAGAATATTTGATGATGCTGTAGTTGAGGTTGTCGTCGTAGACGTGTTATCAACCTCTATGAAATTTGATATGGAAACAGATTCCCCATTAATGACGAATGACACCGTGCCGTCATCTTCAAGCTTTACTCCATCAACAACCCCAGTAAGGGTACTGCTGCTGTCACTACTACTATCACCGCTACTATCGCTACTGCTATCACTATATTTTATGGTCTTTCCTATGAATGTGGAGGCAAGAGCTATTTGATCGAGTTGCAAAGAAGCCGAATCGATACTATTAGCCTTTTTAAGATATTCTGTCTGCTTTTGTTCTTGCTCCAATGAGCTAAATTGTGCTAATTGAGACATAAATTGAGTATTATCTGTTGGGTCCAGCGGGTTTTGGTTTTGTAATTGCGTTACGAAGAGTGTCAAGAAGTTTTCCATGCTGATTTCTGAACTCAAACTCGAAGTGCTTGATGTGCTCATGTTTTTCCCTCCTTATATAAGATAGTCAACCATTAAATTAGATGTATTTGCACTGGTTTCTGTTTGTAAGTTATTCGTTATGTCTTCTTCATTTAGTACTTGGTCTGCATCGTAACCTTTTTGGCTATGAGTTTGGTTATGATGAGGGTTGTTGGCATTAAAATTTTCTAACGAGTTTTGTTTATTAGCATCGTTGTTTTGTATGTATACCTCTAATTTGTGGATTTCAATGCCATTAGATGCCACCGATTCTTTAAGATGATGTGCGTTATTTTCTATGGCAGCCTTGACTTCCGCGTTCTCCACGTAGATTTTTGCTTTGATTTCGTCATTTTCTTCCATAAAATGAATTTTCATATTACCTAGCTCAGGTGGATTAAGGGATAGTTTTATTTCGGACCTGTCGCCATGGGTTGTTATACGGATTTTTTGTAAGATTTGTTCCATGATGTTTTCATGTGCATACTCTACGTTCGACGTGTCATTGCTGTGAAACATGTGGTTTACGTTTTTGGCATCCTCTATAGAAGATGATAAAGTAGCGCCGCTGTTCGGAGATACTTGGGTATTTTGCTTAAAGTCAGTTACGTTTGATTGCGTATTACTTATTGTAGTTTGAGAATCTAAAGAAAAAGGGGAGCTGTTATTTGTTTTCTGTATATGTGCGTCAAAGGCCGAAGTATCAGAGCCATTTTGTTTCTGTGTATGATTGTCGAATGGATTCCACTCCTCATTTGATTGTGATATACCTGAGATGTCCTGCCTTGAGGATGAAGTACCATTTATTTTTGATAGACCACTTTCTGTATGTTGTTCTGTTGTATTCTTTGATGTACTGTTAATTACAGGGGTTGGTATACTATTTTTATTTTCGGGAGAGATGTTCTGAGCTAATAGCTTGTATATTTCCGGCAGCTCTTTTATATTTATTTCAGAACTGTCTAAGCTATAAAGGTCCGATTGCTGCATATTATTAATGAAGGATTTGCCTAATACTTGTGGAGTCTCATGAATATTTAACGGATTTAATTTGAGAGTATCGGTTTTTGGAAGCGTGTTTCTAAAATCCATATCTTGTATAAATGGTTTTTCCATAGAGAATATGGAGCTTGGATTGTGTGTTTCAATGAACTGCTTATCTAAGGGTATATTGATACCTTTTTGTTCTTCGAAGCCCCACTTACTCTCCCTTTGGGAAAGGGGGGCAAAGGGAGAGGCGGGGGCATCTTCATTGCGGGCATTAGGAAGAGGATTATAAATATTTAAATTAGCGCTTCCGGCAGTCTTGCCGCTATTGGGAAATAAATTATTGCCAACATCCTGCGTGGTAGATTCAGGATATGGCGTGAATGTCTTTTGTAAAATGTCTGCTGGTTGGATAGTGTTTAATATTTGTTCGTAAAGCGCAAATGGGTTTGTTTCTATTGCTGATTCCTGTGCCAGTTCGGTGTCGGTTGATTCAACTGCCGGAGTGTTTGGTACAGGTGAATTTGGTGTATCATTAATACATGAGTTAGACATATGTTGCCCAAGTATTTCCTGGAATGGTATATCCTCTGTGTTTTCTACTTCTTCAACTTTTGTGTCTGATTGAATAGAATTTATATTAAGTGTTTGAGAACCGGGATTATTCGCGGATGGACGAGTGTTTGCGATCAAATTTCCAAATAGATTATTATCTGGTAGTCCAACAGTTGTTTCTGGCATGGTCATTTTCCTTTAAATAAAATTACAGTTGTTTATACCATGAGTATCTGAAATTTTAATTTTGTAATGGAGCAACACACATGCCGTGTTTGTTGTTGTGGAGTGACTAAGCAAAATTAATGAGATAATTGTCTCTAAATCCCGGCGAATTGTTTGGTTATCAATATTGATACAAAAATATTTATTTAGAAAATATTTTATTATGGAAAGCAGAGATATAAACCTCAGGTACTTTTTTCCTTGTGAAGCAAGCAATATTTTCCGTATTGAGTATGGTATTGTTTTTGGTGGAACGTATCGGGGCAAACCGATTTATTGAATGCTCGCTGCTTCGATATTTGGTCTGGTACTATAGAAAGGTTTTGTGGAAAACGTTTAACAGATGCCCAATGGGTAGGATTTAGTATTGAAGTGTTTCTGTTATTTGGTTGGCTACAAATTGAGAGTAGCGTCTCATGGAAAGTAAGATAAGCTTCCAACCGTACAGAGCGCTTTTTTGATGCGTGCTTTCAAAGTATTGTTTTACAAGTTCTGCAACCTCATTTTCATTGCTGTCAAACACACCATCCGCACTCCATACTACCGAACCGGTATCGGTGGATATCATACCGACTTTGACACCGAGTAACATGGGTTCGTATGGCCGGTAGTTGGTTATGTTTCCAAATATGATGGCGTCTGCATCATATTTCTTCTTTAAGGCTACAAGGGTGTTTATGTTGACAGATCCCCTGATCCATATTTCATGTTCGGAGATGAGTGTCGTTTTATTCCCGGTTGGTACAACAACCTCGAAACTGCCTATTTTTCTCAATTCCACCGAAAAGGCTTCAGTTACCTCGTCTATGACGGCTTCTCTATCGATGTTATATTCGAATGGCAAAAGTAATACGCGGCGTATATGTATTTTTTTAAATTCATCCGATTTATTATAACTCAGGGTTGAAGAACGATGTGGGGGTGTACTAAAGCACCCCATGATGGTTAATGAACATAAAATAGCGATACATAGTGTTAATTTCACTTAAATCCTCCATGTCTTTAAAAAGGTATTTATTGTGAATCTTGTGCTTGTAGTTTCTTTTTTACAGTTAATTGTTCTATCTTTAGACCGATGAGTTCTTGCTTTGCCTTTGTTTCCTCAATCTGCGCCTTTGTTAATTCCAGGGTCAATTCCTTAATCTTTTTTTCGTATGGTTCACGGGACTCGTTTAATTGTTTGCTTAGCCTTTCATTTTCGATAATGACTTGCTGTGCCGCTTCTAATTGTTTTTTTGTCTCTTCCAGCTCTGCTTCAAGTGCAGTTTTAATTTTTTTATTATTCACAAGTTCTTTTTCGAGGGAGGCTGTTTTTGCCTTTGATGACGCGAGCGCCGCTCTTGTTTGTTCAAATTGCTCAAGTATAGAGGTCTTTTTGTCGCCCTCTCCGGTATCAACTGTTACCGTAGACCCACTAGCCAAATAGCCGCTCCTTTTAGGCGGTGCTTCGGCTTCATTTCGGGAAGTATCTGGTCTGGTTTCTCCTGGAGAAACATCGGCTTTGTAGGGTTTTTTATAATCCTTTTGCATAAAGGATTCACAACCCACAATTAATATAAGAAAGCATAAAGGAGTCAAAGATACCAGTTTTTTCATATTTGCATTCCTGTTTAAAATTGCAACTGTTGATATAAGATTAGAGCAGTATTTAATAATGCCGTATATTGTAGATATATCTCTTATCAATTTATAAAATAATTACTTGTGGTATTTGAACTTATTTCGAGCTGTTTTAATATCTAGATAGTTATTTATTAACTTAGCAAATTTAATACCGTGTAAATAACTGAGAATTAAATGGGGTGTGAACTGACTTGGGTTTTAAAAGACCGTGTTATTTCCAGGATGTTATCGCTACAAATAATTGCGGAACAGATTGCAACCCGTGAACCGCCTGCTAGTAATACCTCACGGAGATTTTCAAAATTAATAGCGCCTATCGCAACAAATGGTATGGTAATTTCCCTTTTTACCTCTTTTAAATAATCAAGACCTACCGGAGGCTCGTAGTCCTTTGTAGCGGTGTAAAATATGGGGCCCACGCTGATATAATCTGCACCCTCTTGTTGTGCCTTTCGGGCCTGAACTATATTATGGGTAGAAACTCCCAATATCCTGTCGCAGCCAATTATCATGCGTGCATTGGAAATATTTAAGTCCGATTGCCCGATGTGCAACCCGTCCGCATCTGCTTTTTTGGCGATCTCGGCACGGTCATTTACGATAAAAAGGGTTTTTGATTGGGAGGTTATCCTTCTAAATTCCTTTGCCAGGGTAAGGAACTCGCTGTCAGGCATCGTTTTTTCCCGCAGTTGTACTGCATCAGCGCCGCCCTGAATGACCTCCTGTAATGTTTCCAGCACAGGTT
>JAHFOY010000067.1:10687-15453 GCA_023261485.1 Planctomycetota bacterium | reverse complement strand
GCATTATATCTGTTCTATTAGTTTCAATTAATTCTGTCTATTTCAATTCATTTTAGCACAACTCCATGGTTAGTACTAAGTAATGTATCAACTATGCTGTTATTCAGAAAGATTAACAGAGAACTCATTATTTTACTCGCTTAATATGATACATAGTCTGCTTTTCTTAAGTAACGTCTGAAATCACCGGCATGCGCGGCTTTTCGCGCAGGTCCGGTGGATTGATAGGTTGGGCTACGCGGCATAAAGGTTAAACACAAATACGTGAACTCGAACTTGCCGCGCATCGTCCTCTCTTGATGTCATCAAGAATTCCCATTCGCCATCCTGCCCCTTGGTCAGGACTTGCCTGAATTTCTCATGGGCTTCAACTGTCTCCGGGATGCGGCCAAGCAATTCGGTGAACTTCGCGTTGTTCTTGTTGAAGACAACTAAGGCTGCCTTGCAGTCGCGCCAAGTGAGATAGCCTAGTAACTGGCCTATCGCGGACGCGAATTCTTTTGCACCACGCCAGACCTTGCACTCAGCCACGAAAGCCGCGCGCTTCTGATCCTCTATGCGGATATCCGTTTTGCCGGTGCGTCGAAATGCTTCACCCGTTGCAGCTCCTTGATAGTGCCCATTCAAATGAGCTAGAAGGATATCCCGCAACTCTTCTTCAGCATGAACGGCATAGGTCTTTGGTGTTGCCTCAAATGTGCGGCCTTCGTGTCGGATCACTGAAAGGATATGCCTGTAGTCCTCGTCGGTGATACCTGGTTCTGCCTGATAGCCCGCCTTTGGCGGAGGCGGGAGGGGGCGAACAAGTTTGCGGGCGATCCTTATAGGCTCAACTGGTGGGACGCCTTCTTTCTGTTTCAGCGGAATGCCAAGCAAGTCCTGGATACCCTCATTGCGCTTCAGGCGCTCCTTTCGAGCAGCAATTGCCGAGTTGATGGGGCCAATCAGTCCAGCATTGAATTGCTCGATCTGTCGCTTTTGCGCATCGACATAGAACCTGATGGATTTCAGTTCTTCATCAAGCCGAGACTTAAAACGCTCAGGAGACTCATCGGCGGGTTGTGAGAGCAATATTTGGAGCGACCCAATTCCATCCCGTCCGGACCCACGAATGTCCGCATGGGGGAAGATAGATTGCCACTGGTTAGGCCGAAGTTTCCATAGGGACTGATCTCCGCTGTATGGAATCGTAACCACAACTTCGATCCCGGCGACGTAGATTGGGCCGCGGTCTCCAAATGGATTACGATCTCTCCAGCCGCTTACATCGATCTTGGTTTCACGCTGCTCCATTTCGGCGCGATCTTCATAAAGCGTCAGCGGCTCAACGAGAAGGGCGGAAAGGATATGCTGCGCCAGTTCTTCAATGCTTGTGTTTAGGAATTGGTCGCGCGGGATTGAATCAATGCGCGTGGATATTGAGCTTTGATGAGACCGCAGGGTGGCGTCCAAATCACCTTCGTAGAACAGCAAATTATCCCTTGGCATTACTGATCGCTCCAAATTCGATGTGTGACCCAACCAGTTATTAGACAGTTAGCTCCCCAGACAGTGGCAAAATATTTATAACCGGTTAGGAAAAATAAGAACGGTGAACGGTATCATATCTTTCAAATTGACAAATCAGGATCAACGAGTTAACGCTATTTATTCATTTTTCTCAAATCGCAAGAGTGGAAGAAAAATCTCGCGCCAGTCCTCAATTGAGCCGTTAACGCCGTTTATCTCAAGCCCTTCATCATAGTATATTTCTAATTTCTCATCGCAGCAACCGCATTTCAACAGATAGCGTGGCATTTTCTTCCCCGAACCTTTTTTACGATAAACCCTGATTTGAGGATAACCATCTGTCCTTGTGTAATAAAAGCGATTGGTCCTTTTCAGTATAGTTCCCTGAATTTACCTCTCTTGAAAACCGCCTATATGCGGTCTTTTATTACGGCTATAAAAGCCAAGCAACATGAATCGTTAAGGTCATAACCGGTAGACTGCAATGAGTTGTTATACCGTTTTATGAGTTATCAATTCTTCATCAAATTCAAGTGAGTAAGATAGTATTGTCTTTAAATCTATTTTTTTAGAGGCATTCAGAATTTCAATCCCCACTATCTTGTCTTCATGAGTAGTGTCTAAATTAACTCCTTCTGAAATTTCGATAACACCTTCTGGCGACTCATCTCCTAACTTCAAATACAAAGCATCTACTTCGTTGTCATAATATACCTTCATTTAAATTTAAGCCTATTTTTTAATTATACTACCTATATGCGGCCTTTATTACGGCTATCGTGAAATTTATTTTGCAAATGTATAATAAAATAAGTTGTTCTGTCAACAAGTATTTTAGTGAAGGGGACACTTCCATATTTCCCTTTGCTCCTTCTAGCAGCTTCAAAAACCCTTCCCTATCCTTTCTGCAAGGAATATTCAGTTTTTGAGATTACCTCTGGATTTGTTACAAAAAGAAGAAATTTAAAAGTAGGGTAACAATTTAGTTATTTAAAATCAACATTCATGCATTCATCGTATTTACTGTAGGGGCAGGTTTCAAACCTGCCCCTACACAGTGCGGTAGAAGATTGTTGTTATTGAAATTTTTCAAAATACGGTATTGTTACGAAAAGTCTTTATAGATATTTGTCATGTGTCCTTGTTTTTGGTCATTTCCCTCAGTTTTCTTATTCTTTCCAGCACAGGCGGGTGTGAGTAGTGGAACGCTGCGTAGAGAGGATGCGGGTGAAGATTTGAGAGATTGTCCTTCGAAAGTTTTACAAGGGTACTGACCATGCTCTGGCTGTTTCCCGTTAGCTCATACGAAAAACGGTCGGCTTCAATTTCATGCCTTCTGGAAAAATAATTAAATACCGGTGTGAAAGGAAAGGCAGCAATGGAGCCGATAAAACCTACAAGAATTACTTTCGCAAAGAATGTGCTTTCTTTCAAATGGAAGAGATGAATGAGGAAATCGCCTTGAAATATCTTAAAGGACAGATACATCGCAATCAATGCGATAAGCTCAGAGGCAATGAGATGTTTTAAGAGATGCCGTTTCTTCCAGTGTCCCGCCTCATGTGCAAGGACTGACAGGATTTCACTGTTGTCCATCTTCTCAAGAAGGGTGTCATAGAGGATTATCCTCTTTACCTTTCCAATGCCGGTAAAATAGGCATTGGTGTGTTTGGTCCTCTTCGAGGAATCCATCTTAAAAACCCTTTTTACCTGTATACCCACCTTTTGCATGAGTTTGTGAATACCTTCCCGTAGTGTTTCATTCTCGATGGGTGTAAATTTGTTGAAGAGAGGTTCTATTACATAGGGGAAGGCGTACATCATGACGATACTAAAAACGAGGAAAAGACACCATACCCACAGCCACCATAAATTTGGACTTGCCTGAATGATCAGGAGTCCGGCAGATGTTACCGAAGCCAGCAGGATCGTAGTTATTACGAGCGATTTCATGGAATCGGTTGCCCACAATCGCAGTGTCGTAGTGGTAAATCCATATTTGTTTTCTATTTTAAATGTATGGTAGAGGCTGAAGGGGATTGCCAGCAACGTTTCGGCATAGAGCAAGGGGAAAAAGAAAACCAACCCGGAAAGGATGAAGGGGAGTTTCAGGGAGACAATCCATGAATTATAGACATTAAGCAGATTGCCGAATAGAAAAATCAAGAGGATTATAGTATGAAAAATGGATGAAATAACCTCAAACTTTGTGTTTTCAATAACGTAGTCACGCGTTTTATTGAGCAGGGACTGGTCTATGTGACCCTCAAATTCAGGAGGAATTGATGCCCCGTACTTTTTCAGGTAAGAAAGATTGAGATATTTGAGCCAGTAACCTAAAATAACCGCAAGGAGATAGAGAATAAAAACAGCAGTAAGATATTTTTCCATAAATCAGGTTGGGGTTTGTCTTTTAAAACCCGACGGTTCCCCGTTTACACGGGGACAAGTTTTGTTTTTTACCCACCCCTTAGTCCCCTCCCAAGAGGGGATTTTCATAATTCCCCTCTTGAGAGGGGTAGGGGTGTGTTTATCAATTGCATATTTAAAAAAGATTGAAATTCCAGTACATTAAATTAACTAGACAGGGACTCAAACCGATGAAACGTGTCCCCATGAAAATGGGGAAGAGTTTGAAACCACAGATTTCTCAGATTACACTAAAGTTTTATTTAAAAATGCCGATATTAAGTATATGTCATTTCAAGTCCGATAATCAACTATTTTGATTGGAGGTGTAAAATGATTGTATATCTGACGGGAACGGCGTTTTTGGGGTGGCTATTAAACCAACTGTTTTGCGTAGGAGTTTAAAATGGTGGTATGTATATTGGTGACAGCATTTTTGGGATGGCTGTTAAATCAACTATATTTAACCGGGAGGTCGAAATGGATAAGATTGCAGGAATCGGTAACTTCAATATTCCGAACCCCTATCAGTTGAATAAAATGACGCTTGCAATGATAAAGGACAAGGACGGTGATGGGGATAGTGTCCTGAGTGTTAAAGAATTGAATGTTCCAGAAGACGTCTTTACAAAGATTGACGCCAATAGTGATGGGAACGCAGACAGCGTAGAACTTAACGCCTACTATCCTATAAGCAAGATAGACATTCCTACCCTGCAGCTTATTAAAGATAAGGATACTGACGGCGACAAGGTCTTGAGTGGTGAAGAACTTGGCGTTACCGAAGACATTCTAAAAGAGATTGACGCAAACGGTGATGGAAATGCGGATAGGGAGGAACTTAACGC
>JAHFOY010000067.1:0-10587 GCA_023261485.1 Planctomycetota bacterium | reverse complement strand
TCTTTCCTCATCGCTAAGAAAATAAAAGGCAGCGACAATATACAGAAAGACAAGCCCATGGCGATCAAAAGATACGCTCCCTTCAATGAAATGGCTGCAAATGGGATGGCTGCAATAAGAAGGAGTAGGGAAAGAATTTGCAGTTTTAAGGTTTGTGGTGTATAGGTATCCTTCAGCATCTTGTCCGGGAATCTTTTGTATACGACAACTCTCCAATAGCCCCGCCAGAATTTCAACCTCGCATATCTCCTGATGGTACTTGGATGGTTCAGGTGATAAACGACGGCGTCGGGATTAAAAACCATTTTGTAACCCAGTTTCGACATCCTGTACGAAAGCTCCGTGTCTTCATTGTTAGCGACCGGGAAATACGGGTCAAAGCCGCCCATCTGCAAAAATATATCCTTGCGATAACCCGCAGAATAGGTGTCCACCATGTCAATCGATTCGGCCTTCTTCAGCATTTCGAACCTCTCTTCGAACTCAAGCTGGGCAAACCGCGCCATCATACTTTTTTGTTCGGTCTTATAAGCGCCCTTCACGGCCACTACTTCTTTATCTTCAAAGGGCTTGACCATCTCTTCAATCCAATTGTTGGAAGGCACACAGTCAGAATCAGTGAAGAGGATTATTTCTCCTTGTGCTTCCCTCACCCCGACGTTTCTGGCAGTGGCAGGACCCTGATTCCTTTGATAAATGTATTTTACCGGATAGGCCTTAACAACGTCAGCCGTCCCATCAGTAGAACCGTCATCAACAACTATCACCTTGTAGTTTTCACGCTGATAGTTTTGGGTTAAAAGGGCTTCGATGCACTGGCTGATGGTTTTCTGGGCATTGTAAGCAGGAACAATTACGGAAACATTCATAGTCGTTGTGTATCTTGGATCAGTCCTATTTCTTTACTATTGCCCGTTCAATAATCACCGGAGTAGCAGGGACATCGCGTTGTCCAGCCCTGGATGTGGTAGACACGCTCTCAATGGCGTCCACTACATTCATGCCTTCCACGACCTTACCGAATACGCAGTAACCCCAGCCGCTGGAGGTCTTTCCTTTGTGGTCGAGGAAGGAGTTGTCTACCGTATTAATGAAGAATTGGGCGGTGGCAGAGTGGGGATCCATGGTGCGTGCCATAGCCACGGTGCCGCGTTTGTTCTGAAGTCCGTTGTCAGCCTCGTTATCGATTGGAGCGTGTGTAGATTTTTGCCGCATGTCTTCGGTGAAACCTCCACCCTGAATCATAAATCCCTTGATTACGCGGTGAAAGATCGTGCCGTCATAAAACCCTTCCTGCACATAGCCAAGAAAATTTTCCACCGTCTTCGGAGCAGCCTTCGAATCAAGCTCCAGCGTAATAACGCCTTTGCTGGTTTCCAGCAGAATACGGGGATTAGTCGAGCCGGCCCATGTCGGTTGTGTAACACAAAATAAAGCAAATAAAAGTGCAATAATGATTTTTTTCAAAATAGTTCTCCTTTCACCCCTTCGGGGCTATTCATTGTTTCTATTTCTCTCCCAGGGGGCATCTCCCCTGGCTATACGCTAACTGCCCTTCGGGCTTACAGTGGTTTAGCTTGACGTTCATAAATTTCAAAGTGGCAGCCGCACCCTTTATGGGCGCGCTATTTTCCGCAGGCCGAAGCCTGCGGCTACACGGAAAGCAGCCTGATTTTAACCTTGCTTTAACTCCGCCATTCATGGCGGAGATATGCAGGCGTATAAAATAATCATTGTAGAGACAGGTTTCAAACCTGTCTCTACTTTAGCCATGATTTCCCCTGGTTCAGGGCTAAAGCCTGAGGTTAATTTAATAAGTTCTATTGTGAAATATTACCCGGAATTTTTGATAGCGATACCTTTGTACATGTATCCAAATATTTTTGGGATCTTTTCCAGGTAAAATCGGTCTAGCTTTACAATCTTTAAATTACATGATTCCAAGAGTTCTTTGATATTTCGGTTTAAATTGCAGCCGCAGGAAAGTACCTTATTTATTGGGTTCAACCGATGCTGCCATTTCTGGACTTTATAATCAGGGCTAAGGCCGTGTTCAGCGAAAAAGAATCGTCCATTCGGCCTTAGAACCCTGACAATTTCTGATAAGGCTCGATGGATATCATTAATACTGCACAGGGTAAACGTACTGACTACAGTGTCAAATGTATGGTCAGAAAAAGGCAAAGACTCTGCGTTTACCGGATAGTAGTCTACCTTAATAGCACAAGATTTCAACCTTTTTTCAGCCTTGGAGTGCATGTGGATGTTCGCATCAACGCATGTAATCCTCTGGACATGCTCAGGATAATATGGCAAATTCATCCCTGTGCCAAAACCAATTTCCAATATTTTTCCCTTTGTATCTGACAGGGTATCCTTGCGGCAAGCGGCAAGAATAGAACTGGACATGACATATTCCAGGATATGCGGGAAGATATATTTTGCATAAAATCCCATTATTTATTAATTTTTTAAAATCGGGAACTCAGAAACTCAGGAATGCTGTTCCTTTTTTTAGAGTTCATGAGTTCCCGATTTCTATACTGTTATTTGTCTTGGAATAAGTCAATCATGCCTTTTCAGGTATATCAGAGCCTCTAATAAGATATTTGAAAAATGTTCGTGCAGACTTGAAAGTCCTTCTTATTTCTCTTGGTGAAATGACCATTTGAATTGCTTTATGCAGTATGTAGGAGGGTCTTAGGTAAAACTCGCGCCGTGCGTGATCGCAAAACCTGACGAGTTCCTCCGATGACAGGGTCTCTGTGCTGATGACGGTATTATGAAGTCCTTCCGGGGTGATCCACTGTTTGTAATCGGAGGTGCTTATGAGACCCCGTTCCTTGTACCACGCATATGCCTCTGTTCCGGGATAGACCATAACGGGATAGAATTGGACGGTGTCGGGATTGAGCCTTTTGGCCAAATTTAAAGTTTCCTGTAGGGTTTCTTTCGTCTCGCCTGGCAGGCCAGCCATAAAGCAGCCGTGAATCAATATTCCTGCCTTTCTGGCGTTTGCCATAAAAGATTCCATTTCTTCCAGCCTGGCTTTCTTTTTCATATTGTCCAGAATCTTCTGGCTTCCACTCTCAAATCCCACACAGAACGAGCGGCAGCCGGCTTTCTTCATTATCCGCATTGTTTCATAATCCAATCCCACTCTGGCATTGGCTGTCCATGAAATCCTGAGCTTCTTTTGGAGTATGCGTTCGGCTAGTTCTTTGCATCGGTTTTTATTGACGGTCATGGTGTCGTCTTCGAAGAAGATGGCTTTTGCCTGCGGGAAATTTTCTCTGATGTATTCCATCTCTGCCACCACATTTTCCACGCTTCTTACCCGGAATCCACGACCCATCAGGGTCTGCGGGTACACGCAGAAGGTGCACGGGAACGGGCATCCCCTGCTCGTGGTAATGGTCACCATGGGATAAAGGGCGTTTGGATTGAAGTAATTCTCTATTTTCAGGAATTTTTTATAAACCTTGCTTACGAATGGCAATTTGTCCAGGTTTTCAATATATGATCTTGCAGTGTTATGAATAATGGTGTTGCCTTCGCGAAAACTCAGCCCGGATACATTTCTTAAATTCCCCTGAGTTTTAAGGGTTTTGGCGACGTCTAAGAGGGTATAGTCGTATTCGTAGCGCGCTACGGCATCGATCCTCTTGTCAATATTGAGGGTTTCGTCAGGAAGCGCCGAGACGTGAGTTCCTACAAGGGTTATAAAAGATGACGGACATAGTTCTTTCAACTGGCCGGCAACGGCGATATCGTTATAAATACTCGGTGTGCTGGTATCCAGGACAATGAGGGACGGCTGAAACTTCTTAGTTTTACTGATGATATCTTCAATAGAACAGCCCTCTGCCGGAGCATCTATTAAATCTACATCGAACCCATTCTCGATCAAAACCCCTGCAGCATAAGCCAGCCACATGGGGAAGTAGAGAGTTCCGCTCTTGGTTACGGCAGGGCTCCGCTGCGGGCGTGAAAACTTTTTGAGAAATGGCGGATTGAGTAATAAAATCTTCACTTAGGTTATCTTCCTTTTTTATTTATCCTCTGAGATAAGACTATTGATTTATGACCTGCACATTATATCAGGAATTTTCGGACTTTGAAATAGTTTTCATGCGTTCCCGTGGTTTGTCTTCTTATGAGTATCCCGTTACATTTTCGTTTTTTGAAAAATTACGTTCCTTTTTTGTAAAGGGGAAAACCCTTGCAAAGACGGCCTTGAGGTATCGTCCTTCGGGGAATACACTAGAAAAGGGGTGATCCGATGACGCACCGGTGATCTTGAAGATTTGGAGTACAACCCCAGCTTCTGCAGCAGAACGGGTCAGGATGGAAAGAAAATCTCTCTCTGAGACCAGGCCTGAGCAGGAACACGTCAGCAGGATACCGCCAGGTTTGACAGCCTGCATGCCGAGCCGATTGATATCACCATAGGTGCGGTGCGCCCGTTTGATTTCTTCAGTACAACCAGCGAGTTTGGCAGGGTCGAGGATCACGACGTCAGCCTGCATACCCTTGCTCGCCATCATGCGCAGGTGGTCAAACACATTGACGTGCTGAAACGTTACTTTTGCAGAGTTTAAACGGGCATTCTCCTCAGCCGTCTCCAGCGCATCTTCATCCAGGTCAATTCCTGTCGCTAACCGCGCACCAGCCAGCATTGCAGAAATGGCAAATCCGCCGGTATAGCAAAAACAATCGAGCACCTCCTTGTTACGGCAATACTGTGAAAGGGTCAGGCGGTTCTCGCGCTGATCGAGAAAAAATCCAGTCTTGTGTCCTGTTTTGAGATTCACCTTCATACTCAAGAGATTTTCTTTAATTTCAAGGGAATCGGGGCCGGGATAATTCTTTGCTACCTTTGAAAAATCCATTCCTTCCTTAGCAGCGGTGCGTTCATCCGGACGGACAGCAATTCGGCTGCCGGGATAAAGGGACTGCAAGGACGATGCGAGCCAATTCATCGTTTCCACGTATCCGGCTGAATACGGTTCTATGACGAATGTGTCGGCAAACTTGTCTATAATTAATCCCGATAGGCCATCCGCTTCCCCGTGAACGAGTCTGTAACAGTTCGAAGTCTTGTGAATTTGCAGGATTTCTTCGCGAAGCGCCTTTGCCTGTTCAAGTTTTTTGAAGAAGAATTCCTGGTCTAGTAATTCAGAATTATTTTCGGTTAACAGACGGATGCCGATATTGCTTTTGTGATTGTAAATGCCCCTTCCAATGAAGTTGCCTTCTTTGGAAATCACCTCTACCAATGTGCCCGGCTTTAGGCTTTTCTGGGGATGACGTATCATCCTGTCAAATATCCAGGGATGGAGGGAGTTTCGTCTTGCTTTTAGTGATATAACCGGTAGTTTCATAATTTATTTATAGGAATTTCAAAATAGCCACAAAGACACGAAGTATTTTCAAAAATCAATTTCCGCATACGACCTGTAAGGGCGAACGGCCGTTTGCCCCTATAGTATCTTTACTAGAAGCATTGATACTCCTGCGCCTGTGGAGATATTAATAAAATTGATAACTTCGTTACTTACCCATTCCCGCCGTTCGATCGTTGCCCCCAGTACACTCTCAATTGTTGTACCCACAAATGCGGCAGCAACCACAATTATTATCGAAGGAAGGCTGATTAAATGCAAGAAATAAGCTTCCGCGCCTACAAGGGCGGCGGACAATACTCCCATGATGGTACCTTCAACGGATATTGCACCGTCCGTACCCACAGGCACGGTTTTCATTGTGGTAATCAAGATAGGTCGTTTTCCATAAATTTGTCCCAATTCGCTGGAGACGGTGTCAAACGTGGCCGTGGCGAAGGCAGCCACAAAGGCGATCGTGAAGATTTCGGGCATATCGGTCAGCATGGCCATTACAGCCATTACAAGCCCAACTCCACCTTTGGCCACTGCGTGTTTTACACTGCGCCTTCCTTTGTTCTCCTGGGCGACTCCGTGTGATGCCTTCCATTTGTATTTGTGTTTGGATGACCAACTGCCGAGTGCAAAAAATGTAAAGAGGATTAGAAAGCCACCTATCCCTAAACAGAGGTATATTATTATGCCAACAACAACCCCCCCGATTAAACCCGATTTACTTACCGTTTTCAAATAATAAGCAAGCAAGCCAAATGAAATATTAATGCCTGATGCAGCAATGATGCTGTGCGCATTGCCGACATGTTCCCACGTAATAATCGTTGTAGCATACAGAAATAGGCCAGCCGTTAGGGGAACGGTAATATTGTCATTGATCTTTAGGGGTAGTGATTCAACTCCTGCCGCCGCAAGAGCTGCTAAAAATCCGCAGATAAGAAAGTAAGACCACGTTAAGGGTGTTTGCACTTGTCCCTGGATGATTTGCACAGGTGATTGGCTCAAATTCACCCACCACATGAGAATGGCAGCGCCCAGTCCGCCAAAGAAGACAAAAGCTGCAGAGCCTACCCACGATTTTTCAGAATTCCAGGGAAGTTTCCTTTTCCCGTAAGTCTTTCCAAAGATGTTGGAGCAACCGTCTCCAAGTGACATAATAGCCCACGCCCCCCCCGCGACGTACATTTTTTTATAAAAGAGCAGAATGAGAATAAAGACCATTATGCCGTAGATGAGTTTGCCAAAGGAAAATCCCTTTTCCTGCTCGTGTTCCCGGAATGCGCCTTTTACAAACATCCTTGATAAAAAAAGTCCGTACATAATCCCCACGAATGCAAAGAGGAGCGCCTGCCAGGTATTTAAGTACCTCAGCAAAAGGACAAATACAACGGGTACGATGTGTTCTATCTTGCGTTTCGTTTCACTTGTCATAATTTTCGAATTTCGGATTTTGTGATTCGAATTTATTTGTCGCGTTTTAGTGCGGTTTGTAGCCTGGAGTTTTGTGTATCCAGTCCAGTGTTCTCTCCAGCCCCTCTTTTAAAGGAATATGGGTATACCCCAATTCCTGCTCTGCCTTTTCTGAACTAAATGCCCAGTCGTGTTTATAGATTTCAATTGTGGAGGGTGTATGTTTTGGAGTTTTTCCGGATATGCGGGCAATGAGTTCATCACACCTTGCGGACATTTTTGCAACCCAAAATGGTATGTGACGCTTCGGGGCTTTTATTCCACTTAATGCTTCCAGTAAGTTAAAAAAGTCTTCCATAGAAACGTTTTCTCCGCCAAGAATATATTTTTGTCCAACCCCGCCTTTTTCCATAGCCAGCAAATGGCCTTTTACCACGTCTGTAATAAATGCATAATTCCACAGCTTGCTTCCATCGCCCAGGATTCCCGGTATCTTTCGCTCCAAAAAATCCAGGATAATCCGTACAACCAAATTCCCCTCAGTAATTTCGCCTGGCCCATAAATTACACAGGGATACACCGTAATTACAGGCAATCCTTTATTTACATACTCAGGAATCAATTGATCGGCAATATACTTTGTACGTTCATAATGGTTATGTAAGTGGTCAGTGTCGTGTTGTGTTTTCTCGGTGTTGAGGTCGCCGTTTGACGGGCCAATGGCCATAAAAGAAGAGGTGTATAAAAACTTTGTAACGTTCTCTTCGAGGGCGCATTCCATGACGTTCTTAAGGCCTTCCACGTTGACCTTGTAAAAATCTGCGGGATTGCGTACCCACGCCTTTACCAGCGAGGCCATATGAAATACCGTTTTGCACCCTTTGATTGCTTTCCTGATCGTGCGGATATCGGTTACATCACCTTGAAATATTTTTAATCGTTTGTTATCAATATCCTTTACATTGCCGTTTTTTCTGGCCAGGAGATGGACGTCTTCGTCAAGATGGCTCAACTCTTTTATAAGTTGTTTTCCTAAAAAACCCGTTCCCCCCGTTACAAAGATAGACATAATAAACCGATTATATATAGTAAACGATACAAATTAGGTTGGGTTTTAAAAGACAAAACCCAACGACTCCCCGTTTACACGAGGACAAGTTTTTTTACCCACCCCTAAATCCCCTCCCAAGAGGGGACTTCTTAAATTCCCCTCTTGAGAGCTTCTCAAAATCCCCTCTTGAGAGGGGTAGTGGTGTGTTTATCCATTACATATTTTAAAAAGATTGAATTTCCTGAACATTAAATTATGCCTTCGGCGACTTTTTCAATGCAGCGCGAACTTCAGTTCGCTTACATCCTATGCGAACTAAAGTTCGCACTACAACTATGAATTTCCTTAACGTTCATTAATCAGGAAATGTCCTTTCAGTCAATTCTCCAAAAATGACCTTCAGGATATCTTTTATCTGAATGAGACCTGAAACAGCGCCCCGAGCATCTTTGACAATGGCGATGTGTAATCCCTTTTGCTGGAATTCAGTGAGTATCTTGCTGATTCTTTTATCCTCCGGGACAAAATAAGGGTCCATCATGAGGTCTTCGAGGACGAAGAGCGGATTATTTATCAGCATGTTTATGATTGCTTTTGAATGAATGATCCCGATGACGTTATCAATACTATGCCTGTATACTGGGTATCGTGTATGACCTTCTTCGGTGACAATTTTCACTATGTCGTCGTTACTCATATCCGCATTTATAGCGACAATCTTGTCTCTGGGTACCATGATCTCTTTGGCAAATTTATCATTCAGTTCAAATACCCTGTGCAATAACTTGTGTTCGCCGTCAGCCAATACGCCTGTTTCTCCGCTTTCCTTGATAATATGCCTTACCTCTTCACGGGTGAAGATTGTTTTTTTGTACTCGATTTTTACGCCAAATAAATTGAAGGCCAGATAAGTAATATACGTAATCAAGGTAACAATGGGAGAAAGTATCCATAGTATCCACTCGTATGGTTTAACGATCAACAGCGAGAGCCGGTCTGGAAATTGGGTTGCTAATACTTTCGGGAATGTCTCCCCGAACATTAGTAAAACGATGGCAACGATAATTGGGGCAAGAATTACACCCCACTCGTGTAAGTAATATATTGCGATCGTTGTTCCTATCGTGGATACTATCGTGTTGACGATGTTGTTCCCCGTAAGAATGGTACTGAGAAGCCTGTCCGGTTCACTAATAACGTTAAAAATGGAGATGGCTTTTTTGTTTTTCTGCTTGATCAGGAAATCCAATCGCGTCTTATTAAGTGAAAAAAAAGCCGTCTCGGATAGTGAAAAAAAAGCAGAAACGATGAGAAGTACAAAAAAAAGTATCATCATGAAAACTATTGTTGTCGGTGAGAAGTGCAACGAATCCATAGGAACGCCCTTTCTTATTCCTTCTCTTTTTCGAGGATGAAATTCATGATCTCATCGGATGAGGTGGATTTAATGATTTTTTGTTTGAAGGGTTCGTCTATGAATAGACGGGCTATTCGGCTTAAAAGCCCGAGGTATGCGCTATTTGTCCGCTCTTTGGTGGCGATTAAAAAGACCAGATGGACTGGTTTATCGTCAAGGGAGCTGAATTCGATTCCTTGCCCGGAAACTCCCAAACATGCAATAATATCTGTTACGCCGGAAGTTTGGGCATGTGGTATTCCGATCCCGCCGCCGATCCCCGTGCTCTTAATTTTTTCCCGTTCCAGTACCTTTTTCAGGAGGTCTATTTCGTCAGTTACCTTGTCCGAAGTCTTGGCGACATTGACCATTTTTCCCAGAACGTCGTACTTATCCTTGCCATTTAAGTTAATAATGATACGTTCTTTGGTCAGTACGTCTGAAAGTTTCACACCTATCCCCTTTTACAACGTGAACTTTGCCATAATATAGTGTTGCCTTGTATATTTTAGTATATGATTAATAAAAAGCAATTCTTTTAAGTTTTAAAACAGATTCCCGTAAAAACTCCGGCCACAATGCAAAGGTCTAAGATTCAGGATCTCTGTGACCGTGGCTCCCAAATCGGCAAATGACTGACGAGTGCCTAATGATACAGGAGGTTTCAAGCCTTTTCCGTAAACCAATAACGGTACATACTCCCTGGAATGATCTGTGCTTGAGGTTGTGGGGTCGCAACCATGATCAGCCGTAATAAACAAGATATCCCCTTTGCCAAGGGTTTCTAAGATTTCAGGAATGCTGTTGTCAAAGGTTTTTAAGGCGTCTGCATATCCTTTAACGTCGTTTCTATGACCATACTTCATGTCAAAATCAACAAGGTTCGTCATAAGGATACCCTTAAAGGTTTTTTTTAAACATTTTATTGTTTGTGTAATTCCATCCTGATTATCATGCGTGTGTATCTCTTCTGATAACCCCTTGTGTGCGAATATATCGCCAATCTTACCAACGCCAACCACATCCAGTCCCTTCTGAAGTGCGTGATCCAGAACTGTGGATGACGGCGGCGACAAAGAAAAATCCTTACGCCTGTCTGTCCTGGTGAACTGGCCGTTTTTCAATATAAAAGGGCGTGCAATGACTCTGCCTACGGCATGTTCTCCCGTTAGTATCTCCCGCGCCATTTCGCACATCTTGTATAATTCCGGAATCGGGATGACATCCTCACAGGCAGCAATCTGAAAGACACTGTCGGCGGAGGTGTATACTATCGGGTAACCCGTCTCGATATGTTGTTTTCCCAGTTCCTGAATGATTTCCGTGCCAGA
>JAHFOY010000192.1 GCA_023261485.1 Planctomycetota bacterium | reverse complement strand
CGGAATATCACGGTACGGGAATTAGTTGCCGCGTTCCCCGATGTTAAAATAGAACTGAAGCCGAAGGAGGATGACCGGAAATGATTGATATCCCTACCGGATATAGAGAATTAAAAAAAGGTGAGTATTTGCAAGATGGCGATATGCGATATTCCTACCTTGCAAGTGACTGGATACCTGTTTCAAAAACGAAGAACGATAAGAATGGTATTAAATACAATCCAGATTCACGTAGTGCAAGACACGAGAGGCCAATTATAAGGAAACCAATAGAAATCAAGCCAACCAAGCCGAAGGAGAATGGGTATCTGTATAAGCCGGTGGGAGGGGTGAATGATCCAACTGTTTAATCAGGATTGCTTATTAGCGATGGCCGGAATGAAAGATAAACAATATCAGTTAGCCATTGTCGATCCTCCTTATGGGATTAACATAGTTGAGGCAATTAGGAAAAGCACGGTAGTAGGCACTTCCAGCATGTTCAAGATGACAAAAGGCAGAGATGGAAGTGATTTTGATGGGCAGATACCAGATGAATCTTATTTTGTTGAATTAAAAAGAGTTTCGGTTAATCAGATCATCTGGGGTGGTAATTATTTCCTTGATTATCTCGGCAGAACAAATGGATTCGCTATATGGGATAAGATGAATGGAACAAATCCAATGGCAGACGCAGAGTTAGCATGGACTTCTTTTGATAAGTGTACAAAAATGTTCAGAATGCACCACTTCAGCAAAGGATATGACGCAAAGATACATCCCACACAAAAACCCACTCGCCTTTATGAATGGTTATTGAATAACTATGCGAATAAAGGTGACAAGATTTTGGACACGCATTGTGGCTCCGGCAGCATTCTTATTGCCTGCGACATCATGGGTTATTCAATCGACGCTTATGAAATCGACAAGGACTATTACGAAGCGGCCAAGGCAAGATTAGAACGCCACCAGAAGCAAGGTAAACTGTTCGGGTAAAAGTATCATGTTCCCGTTGAGATGAGTAAAAGCAGGCAGGTGGCTTGTGGGGGGGGGTATTAATTAATTCATAAAAAAATGTAAAATAATCCTTGACAGACTAAATTTTATAATGTAGTATTCTATCTCAGGAGGTAGCAATGAAACAATTTCAATTCTCAAAAATCAAAGAGTATCGTGAAGCGGCAGGGATGGGGCAGAAAGATTTGGCTGAAAAGATCGGCGTGTCCCCACAGCAATTATGGAATTGGGAAAATAGTAGCAACGATAAGTCGCTGACAACTGAATATTTGGGCAAGATAGCTACGACATTAAAGAAGCGAACAGATGATTTTTTTGTAGAACAACGGAATATTTAACCTCTGAAAATGAAAATGGAAAGGTGATCGGGTTACACGCGGATTCGGAATTTTACTAAACTATTTCATTTAAGGAGGTTAGTGTTATGAAGAAAGGAAGTGAGTTAGAAAAAGTTATGAATGCAGTATTGGCTGCGGGGATTATTGACATCCATAAAATCCTGAAAGATATACGCCAACGGGAAGATTCTGGTGAGGTAGGTGAAAAAATAACCATAGAAATTCCCACCGAAGAATTGGACATGATGAAAGAATTAATGCTTGGCGATATGTTCAGGTCAGAAGATGAATTGCTGGCATTTACTCAGATGATGGGGTTGATATCCATGAAGTACGCGATAGACCATCCCGACGATTTTGATTTAGACCTTTTCTTTTCCGAACAAGAAGAGAATATGGAAAAGGAGGGATGGTAACATGAAAATCAAAAATTGTAGGGAACGTGGCCTTTACGGGATTGCCGATACGGAAAAACTTACTAACGAAACTGACAAAGAAACAAAGCAAGCGTATATGCCCTTTGTCAAGGAAAGTATCAAAAATATGCTTGAGTCCGGTGCTCGGTATCCATTTATTAAAAAGGTATCAGGGGCAACTTTCAAGTTCCAACTAACCGGCCATTTACACCTTGCGGATGCTTTGCAGGGATATTGGGAACGCAACAGGAAGGAATATACCCACCGTGCCAAGTCAGATTATCGAGCATTGTATATCGGGACAATCCATCAGCTTGAAGAAGAAACTTACCTTAACGGGTACGATAATCAGAAGGAAATTGCCGAGCTGGAATTATACTTGGAAGAGAAAATGCACCGCCATAAAGCCAACCGAAATATGTCAATGCTCAGGGCTGAAGTTAAAACTTGCATCACTGAACGTACCAATAAAGACATATCCGAAGAAGATTTTGAAGATCAGATGGAAGAGCTGATTCAAAAATATGCGAAGACGACCAGTGAGGAAAGAGCCGAGAAGGTACTCAACGACCTTATTTTGGAAGAGGAGAAACTTGCTGGCGGCAGAGGTCGAACAGCGTCTTGGCGTGATCGCAGAAAAAAAAGGTTGGGATTATCAGTAGTTGGACAAGAAGAATAAAATATAAATGATAAAAGATAAAAGATAAATGATAAAATATGTTAGATACTGGTGACGTTATAGAGATAAAAGATAAAAGATATTAGATAAAAGTAACAGCGTCACCATACCTATTCTTTAGTAGAGTGAAGTAAAGTGTTTTTATAGACCCTGCGTCCCTTCTAATTGTTTTTTAACCCTTAACCTGTAGCGAAGGAGTAGACAATGAACCTATCCACACTCAGAAAATTGAAGAAAGGCGATAAAATCGTTTTCAAGGGTTGGCCGTGGAAACTTACCGATGGTAAGGAATATGAAATATTTGCAGATGATTTTGGCCACTGGATTATTGATGATAATGGGATGGGAAGAAGAGTTGGGGATACAATGGAAACGGAATTATTATTTAATCCTTTATAGATGATGTGGAACGATTGTTTTGGAACTTTAACAAGTAACCTGTAGCGGAGAAAGTAGCATGAATAATCAATTAACTCACCTTGACCTCTTCAGCGGGATCGGAGGGTTTGGGTTAGCAGCTAAATGGAATGGATTAAAGACTATCCAATTTGTTGAGATTGACCCTTTTTGCAGAAAGGTATTAACCAAGAATTTTCCGGGGGTTCCGATACATGACGACATCAAAACTTTTACCTACTCCGAATGTGGTGGACTCCACTGGCAGACAGTACCAATACAGCTTAGGGAACCACGACAAAAAGGTGATGTGCCTACCAGGTGCAATCAACAACCCTTCTTACTTACCGGAGGCTTCCCATGCCAACCTTTTTCCTGCGCAGGCAAACAAAGAGGCACAGACGATGCCCGTTACCTCTGGCCGGAAATGCTACGAGTTATACGGGAAGCGAAGCCCATTAATATCATTGGTGAGAACGTTGCTGGCCTCATCAACATGGCAGAGTTCGATAGTGAACTTGAAATGGATAGTGAAGCCAATCTATTCGGAGATGTCACAATCAAGTCAGTCAAGAGAGGACGAGGAATCCTTGACCGAATTATCTGCCAACTTGAAGAAATCGGCTATCAAGTCCAAGCATTTGTTATTCCAGCTTGCGCCGTTGGTGCGCCGCACAGACGGGACAGGGTGTGGATTGTTGCTCACTCCGAGGGCAACGGAACATATAGAGGACAGGGAGCGTTTCGTGGAGAGGATGGGGGACAGGACGGGAGATTGCTTTCCGAATCTAATGACACAGATCGCCATGCTACCAACACCAAAAGCAGACCACAGTCACAGGCAGACCAAACCAGCACCGTCAGAAGGGATAACGCACGGCAGAACGCTGGGAGGATGTGTGTCGCTAATTCCAACACCGGCATCAAGGGATTACAAGGGTGCGAACCCGGACAACCCCTACGATTGTCTGGACAGCCTGATAGAAGTGGGCGCAACCAAAAACCAGACTGGTCAGAAAACTGGCTTGAAGTTGCAACCCGCCTTTGTCGAGTGGATGATGG
>JAHFOY010000191.1 GCA_023261485.1 Planctomycetota bacterium | reverse complement strand
GAAAATATAATTAGACAGTATGTAAAAAATCAGGGAACTGAGGAAGAAAAAGAGTTAGTTAAACAGATAAAACTCTTTGCTTAATAGGCAACCACGAGTCTTGACTCGTGGGGGTGCATTTCATATCTTTTACGCTTATCTCTTATAACGTCTGCCGTATTTCTTGGTGTAAGAGTGTCGACAATTACAATATCAAATCCGTCAGGAAGAACAAATTTCTCAATGTCCTTTGGAGGTGTAGTTGAACTATCTAAATATATCAGGCCACCAATACCACATGAATACATATCCATCTGACCTGCGCCTGTCTTTAACTCTTCAGATTCAACCTTATATGCAAGGTTACAAATATCAGCAGTGTCCAGATATAATCCATAAAAGCTTGAAATGGCGGCGACGCTGGCAACCGAAACTGCAGCACTGCTACTTAGCCCAGCTTTTGCAGGTAGATTACTTGTAATTTCTACATGAATAGGGTTTGGATTAATTTCCAAGTCACTAATCACCTTTATTGCAGCGTTTGTGTAATCTAATACGTGGTGAGAGTATGTACCAATTTGTTCTTTTAATAGATCTATCTCAGAATCTAGTGAGCCTTTGGTTTTTAGTCTAAATATATCTTTACTCTCTGATACTAAAGCTTTTGTCTTTAAACCTATTGTGCACAAAATTGAAGGACCTGTTGTCCAGTCAATATCCTCTCCTACCAAACAAATTCTGCCAGGGGCAGTAGCCTCAATTTCCTTGTGCATTTTTAGTAGATTTGGCAGGAACCTTATCGTCTTTAAAAATCTGTGAATTATTATTTCCAGAAAGAACGAGTTTTATAACTACAAAACTCGCAGTTTTATTGTCAGTGTTTGCAAATGTGTGTAGGTTGTTTTCTACTCGAATTAGGTCTCCTTTTTGTACAGTTTCTCTTCTTTCTTTTTCTTCTTCCATCCATTTAATTTCCAGAGACCCATCAATCATAAATACCAATTCTTCCACGGTAGTGTGTGAATGCCATTCCTGAACTGTTCCACCTGGGATCTCATTATAATGAAGTTCATATTCTGGTTGGAGATAATAATCTACCCGGGTACCGTCAGGCTTTTCTTTATGAATAGCGTCTTGGCGACTTATGATTTCCATTTTCAAAAGACTGATTTGAAGTTTATAACATCTCACCTTAAAAATCAAATCCCTATAGGGTATGACTTATTACCTGTCAGTAACATACGGACGGTCCTATTTTGGGAAGCGAGGCAACACTGTTTTCAAGATTCATTTTAAATCATTGGTAACGCCAGAAATGGAATCTCCATTTCTTCTCGCGTAAGACCTCCGTGATGTCCTATATCTTTTTGTTCAAAAACACCCTCTTCATACCACCAGACAGATTCACCGGCATATGGAAGTATCACAAGATTTCCGACTCGTGATGTAAATTCCTTAGATATCTTTCTGCCAAAAAATCCCTCTTTGATAAGTTTTGTGGTCTCATATATTTCAGCTTTTCCTTTCAACTTTTCATTAAGTATTTTAAAGAGATCTTCCATAGAATCCTCATTGACATGCAAAAACATATCTCTACACGATCCTGCAGGAACAATCGGTTCTCCATTTTTTATTGTTTTAAAATATTTAGTTATATTTTTAATTTCCCTGTTCAAATAAAAGGTTGTCTTTGGGTTTACATTTGTCTGACCATGATCTGCACTAAGAAGAATAATTGTATCTTTGATTTTTCCTTCAACAAATTTCATAAATATGTGTTCCAGGGCAGTGAAAAGCAAATCGACTTCAGATTCAAAATACCTTGAGTCGGTTCCGTATTCATGGCCTATTGAGTCGATTTTTCCATAATAAAAATAGAAATAAGATCTCTCAGGTTCTTTGACAAGCATTTCTGAAAGATTTGTCAAACCTTCCGCAATTGAACCAAATGGATGCATATTTGCACCCTTACTTACAACCGAATTGTATTCTGAATTTGCAAATTCAGAAGAAAGGAAAAGATGGGATTTAACTCCCTGGTTATTAAGCTTCTCGTACAATGTTTCAGTCGGATACAATATAGAAGGATCGATACCTGTCTGCGCTAACGTTCCACGCATATCGTCATTTGCATAAGAAAAAAGGAGAGGTGCTATTATGGCATCGAGCTCCGGTTCATAGTAAAACCATTCGTAAACTCCGCTCTCCCCGACCGGTAGGCCGGTATTCATTGTTGTAACTTCAGCAGCAGTTGTCGAAGGAAACTGTGCAGTAATTTTGGAGACAACCCCTTTATCTATAAATCTATGTAAGAATGGATATTTGTCTTTATATTTTTCAAAAAATTTCCACCCAAAGGCATCTATAAAAAGGAATACAACTTTCTTGTATTTTCTATATTTACCTGAAGGCAAAACATCTTCTGGAAGACGTATATTTTCAGTCTCTCCCAGGAGAGATTCAACTGTTGCTGGTATGTTTGAAAAACAATATGAGTTATATAAAGGTTTAACAAACTCTTTTCCGAATTTCGATTTCTCAACAAGATTGTTAGATATAGCCATGTTTGAATTTTATCATAACAGGATTGGAACTAGAGTATTACCCATAAATAATATAAAGGACGAGCCTATTTTTGGAAGTGAGGCAACACCATCTTCAAGATTCATTAAGGACAATTATAGCCGATCTTCTGCTAAACTTAATATGTATGATTATTGACGCACACGTTCATATTTCAACCTATACGGGAAAAGGTACAAATCTAAATGAAGTTACAAAAATTCTTCTTAATGAAATGGACTCAAATAGTGTTGATTATGCGGTTGTCATTCCCGATAACATGGAAAATAATCCTAAGATTGCAGATTTGGAAGCAACTTTAAAAATAATTAAGAATGAAAAAAGGTTATTTGCGCTTGGCAGCCCTCAAATTATTCAAAGAGGAAGCAATGAAATAGACACGTATTGGAAGTTATTGAAAGAAGGAACTATAAAGGGTTTAAAGTTTTTTCCGGGACATGATCCGTATAAACCAACTGATGAAAGATGTATCCCCTACTATGAATTGTTGCAGGAACTAAATTGTCCAATTGTGATTCACACAGGAGAAATTTCTTCCAATCCAAAAATACCTGACCCGATGAAATACAATGACCCAAAATATATTGTTGAAATTGCCAAGAAGTTTCCCAATTTAAAAGTAATAATTGCTCACTACTGCTGGCCAAAAATTGAATACTGCTACGAGATAACAAAAGAGATTCCAAATATTTACTTTGAGATTTCAGGATGTGCAGACGACGAAGTATTGAAGGCAAGCGGTGGGATAAAAAAGATGAAGAATGTTTTAAGAGAAACCGTTTCTGACAGACCTGACAAAGTTATCTTCGGCACGGACTGGCCTCTTTGTGACAGCAAAACTGAAAGCGGATTCAAAAAACATATAGATTTAGTAAAAAGCTTGGGTGCAGATGGGGAGACAGAACAATTGATTTTTTGGAAAAATGCTAACAAAATATACAAACTTGGATTAATGCTCAATGATCTGGAGTAATTGCTTGTCTTTAGATACTTCTACTTTGCAAGTACCTCCGATTGGAAAACTAATTATTGGAGATGTGTGTCCGAAGTCTACATTTGCAAGAACCGGAATATTATTTAATTCTTTCTTTGTTTTTATAATTTGGGTTAGAAGGCTATTTGTCATCTCACTTTCTTTTTGGAATCTACCAATTACGATACCACGAACGCCAGAAAAATCCGGTAGGTGAATTAAAGATTGAAGATTTCTGTCGAAATCTACATATTTTGATGTTCTGTCATCTTCAATAAATAAAATAGAGTCATTGAGAGAAGGCATATACCCTGTTCCCTGCAACAAATTAAACGTACATAAGTTTGCTCCCAGAATTGTT
>JAHFOY010000066.1 GCA_023261485.1 Planctomycetota bacterium | reverse complement strand
GCAAGATTGTTTGCCCTGACGAGGGGCGTAAAACCCACCTGTGCGCCCACCGTAGGCTCTCCATCAATGGGGAGCAGTTCCTGATAACGCCACATAGTCTTGCCGCGGGACTCGATTAATTTTCTCGTCAAAACCTTCTTTATCCCGTCGTAATCATAATCCACTTCCAGTGGGCCGAAACAAAAGCTGCATACATGCAACGGCTCTTTTGGATATGGTTTTCCGCACTCACGGCATTTCAGACCTTTTACAAAACCCATCTTTTTGCCTCCATTCATCTAATAATCAGGACACGGATTTTCGCAGATACACACAGCGTCCAAACTATTCCGAAAATAAAAAAGCCTCTTTCTATTTTACATAAGATAGGAAGAGGCTTTTTCATGTTCCTATCTTATCTTTTCCCAAATACTGAGACAGGAATTAGCACCTGCATCCTGTCTCAGCGAATTCGCTGGACAAGACCGGTTGCTGTGGCTTCATAGGGCCAGTCCCTCTGCCACTCTAGATAAGACGAACGAAACTTATAAAATTGTAACGAAAAATATTTGTCCTGTCAATTGCTAATCAGAAAATCTCCTTACATCCGGCATTCATTAACTTTTAAGCTGTTTATGACAATGCCGGTTATCAGCTTTGGATAAAAATATGTCGACTTCGGAGGCATCACCTTGCGAGACATGGCGATTTCTCTCACCTGTTCAATGCGGGTAGGTCGCAGAAAGAAGGCCAACTGGTACTGACCTGACTTCACCAGCGATACGGCATCTGTTTCTTCCTTTACGTATTTTACAAAATCTTTTAAGGCCACATCCGTGGAATGTATACCCAATATCTTATGAATGACCGCACTGTGGAGGATACCGGCATCCAGATGTCTCCATTCGGGATGTTCGTTGGCAAATACTGTATCAAGTAATTTTTCATTACTTAACTGCAATCTATAATAAGTATCCTCCTGACCAGCATACATCACAAAGGTATGCCCCCTGGTTTCCGCATTGAGTTTCGGCATAAAATCTTCCACACGGCATCCCTTGCCAATAAGTTCGACCGTAAAAGACTCTTTGAGAGAGTTAAGAATACGGTCGAAGTTAAAATCCTTTATGTTACGTACTAGCCGATGTGCCGGAAGAATCTGTAATCCCGGGTTGTTCATGGATACACATACCATCATCACATAATCTAAAGGTAAATCATCCCCCAGCCTGCCATTTTCAGTGCGCATTTGCTCCCTGTAGGCCAATGAAGTTTCATAACGATGGTGGCCGTCTGCAATAAAGAGAGGTTTCTCCCTCATGAGGGCAACCAATTTATCAACGGCCTGCTTTTCCTTTATTACCCAGAGTTTATTTTTTACCTCAGTATCGTCTGTAAATTCTACCTCTGGTTTTGTGAGAGCTACCGTTGACAAATAATTATCGACCTCGTTATTCTCGTCGGGAAAAAGAGCAAAAATAGAACTAAGATTGGCCTGGCATGACTGAGTAAGTTTTAAACGGTCTGCCTTAGGACCTGGAAGTGTTTGCTCGTGAGGATAGATGTAGCCTTTATCGAAAGGCTCCAGCTTTACCAGTGCAATGAAACCTCTCCGAATCAACCGCCGGTTGCCAAACAAGAATTCCTGATCATAAATATAAATCGCCGGAGCGTCTTCTTGTTTGAGTATCCCCTGTTTTCTCCAATTACTGAGAAATTCGGCAGCACGGGTATATTTGTTGGCCTTCTCGGTATCTCCCGGAATGTCTTTCCCAAAATCCAAACGAATAATATTATTTGGATGAATCTGATAATACCGCTCTTGCTCCTGAGGTGAAATCACGTCATACGGCGGCGTCACAACGGACGACATATCCGCAATGACGTCCTGATTGTACCGTAATCCTTGAAACGGTTTTATAATAGCCATAGTAAATTTACGATTTGTGATTTGGGATTTACGATTTTAAATCTCAAATCTAAAATCGTAAATCTGAAATACTTTGATTTTGACCTATCCACCTTATGTGCCTTCTTCCCAGGAGGCAAGGTATTTCACCTGCTCTTCGGTAAGCTTATCGATACCAATGCCCATAGATTGCAATTTTAAACCCGCCACCCATTGATCTATTTCTTTCGGCACGTCATAAACCTTCGGCGAGAATTTACCCTTATTTTTCATCACATACTCCGTTGATAGCGCCTGGGTAGCAAAACTCATATCCATCACACAAGCCGGATGTCCTTCTGCCGCTGCAAGGTTGATCAGACGGCCTTCGCCCAGCAGATAAATCGATTTTCCATTCTTGAGCACGTATTGATCCACAAAATTACGAACTGATTTATTGACCTTTACCGCTATGGACTCTAAAGCCTCGATAGCAATCTCCACGTTAAAATGGCCGGAATTGCAAACCATCGCCCCGTTTTTCATAGCTTCAAAGTGTTCTCTTCTGATTACGTGGATATTTCCGGTCAAGGTGCAGAACAGATCTCCGATTTTAGCCGCTTCAATCATAGGCATTACCATGAATCCATCCATTGCGGCCTCCAAAGACTTAATAGGATCAATCTCAGTAACCACCACGTTCGCACCCATACCTTTTGCGCGCATGGCAAGTCCCTTCCCGCACCATCCGTAACCGGCGACTACAAATATTTTACCTGCAAGCAAACTGTCTGTAGCACGGATAATACCATCAATGGTAGACTGACCCGTCCCATACCGATTATCAAAAAGATGCTTTGTATCGGCGTCATTCACGGCAATGACCGGAATCTTCAGCGACCCATCTTTTTCCATTGCCCTTAACCGTATCACACCGGTGGTCGTTTCTTCCATGCTTCCGCATATTTGTGGAATGAGTTCCTTCCTATCTTTATGTATAGCGGAAACCAGGTCTGCGCCGTCATCCATCGTTATGGTCGGCTTATGGTCGAGCGCCGATGAAATATGTTTGTAATAGGTCTTATTGTCTTCACCTTTGATAGCAAAGACCGGGATACCATAATCCTTCACGAGAGAGGCAGCGACGTCATCCTGCGTGGACAGGGGATTTGAGGCACAAAGAACGACATCGGCTCCTCCCGCCTTGAGCGTCCTTACCAGATTTGCCGTTTCTGCTGTTACGTGAAGGCAGGCAGACATCCTTGTGCCCTTTAATGGCTTTTCCTTCTCAAATCTCGCCATCACCTGCGCCAGGACGGGCATATCATTGCTTGCCCATTCAATGCGTTTCTTGCCGCCTGGTGCAAGGTTTACATCCTTTATATCATAGTTCATGAATTCTCCTTTTCTTTATCTGATTTTTTATTCCCTGATTCCTTCATTTTTTAGCCCATTCATAAAAACTTGTTGGCTAAAGTCTTTAGATATTTACCGTAAAATTCAATGAAGATTGAAACATTTTTATAAACAACTTCATCTTTATATTCCCCGTATTCATGGATAATGCGATTTCTTAATCCCGTTGTTCTCGCCAACTTCAAAGCTATATCTTTTTCAACAATTCCCACCTCATCCATTTTCATGAAAGAATCGTGGTAAGATTCAGCAGTAATGCCTTTTCCGGATAAAACAAAACTGTTTATATCGCATGCAACTTCAACTATTAATTGTAAAAGCCTCTCTATTGCGCGACGTTTGATTTTATCCTGTGTATACTGATGGAGGCTTAATGACTCAAAACTTTTAAGTTCTTCATAATAATTCTTAAGATAATTAAGCTTACCTATAAAAATCTCTTTATCATCAGGAAGCCAATTCATCCTATCCTTTCTACATAATCCTTTAACAGATATTCTTTCATCTTTCTGAACTTCCTGGTTTCCCAATACTTCCTGAGACATCGAAGCTGGAATTCCACCAGCGCAGCGTAATTCTTATAGGCCACAGGTTTGCCCTTTTTTATAACCTGAAATAACAGTAAAGGAGACGCCTCATTTAAAAAGGCAATGTCTATCCGTTCGGTTCTAAAAAAATCGATAATGGCATCACAAACACTGTCTTTGTCATATTTTCTGCTTTCAAAATAGATACCTATATCAACATCGCTGTCTTCACGAAAACTATCAGAAAGAACAGAGCCAAACAAAAAGATCATGTCTGCACCAACAACGTGCATGAGCTTTTCATAATCTTTGGTAAGGATAGCGTCTTTTGTAAGCATATTATAACAGTAGGGGCGCATTACAATGCGCCCCTACACTTACTAATTTTAAACGCCTGCAGCCTTTCTCAGGGCATCTGCCATGTCCGTCTTTTCCCAGGTAAAAGTATCCTCGGAACGGCCAAAATGGCCATGTCGGGCGGTAATCTTGTAAACCGGCCTTCTCAGTTTCAGCCGATCGATAATACCTCTCGGTGTCATATCAAAAACCTTTTCACAGATTTGGGTGAGTTTCTCGTCGGAAACCTTGCCCGTGCCTTCCGTAGTAATATGGATGGCAAGCGGTTTTGCAACACCAATGGCATAAGCCACCTGCGCCTCGCACCGATCAGCCAGCCCTGAAGCCACCACGTTCTTTGCAATGTGTCTGGCTGCATAGCAGGCGCTTCGGTCAACCTTCGTAGGATCTTTACCCGAAAATGCCCCGCCGCCGTGACGTCCCCAGCCGCCATACGTATCCACGATAATCTTTCTCCCTGTTAAACCACAGTCTCCCTGAGGGCCGCCGACAACGAAACGCCCCGTTGGATTTATATGATAAATCGTTTTGCTATCCAGCAAATTTGCAGGAATTACCTGTTTTGCAACTTTCTCAATCATATCAGTTTTAATCGTTTCGTACTTCACGTCAGGCGCATGTTGGGTAGAAACAACCACGGTATGTACCCGAACAGGTTTATGGTCTTCATATTCCACGGTTACCTGTGATTTTGCATCGGGGCGCAAATATTTCAATGTGCCGTTTTGCCTTAACTCGGCATGTTTTATAATAATCCTGTGAGCCAGCATGATGGGAAGCGGCATCAATTCCGGCGTGTCGTTGCACGCATAACCAAACATCATACCCTGGTCACCAGCGCCTTGTTCCTTATGGAGACCTTCGCCTTCGGTTACACCCTGCGAGATATCCGGGGATTGTTTTCCAATACTGGTAATGACAGCGCATGAATTATAATCGAACCCCATCGAGGCGTCTGTATAGCCAATCTCTTTTATTGTATTTCTTACGATATCGGGAATGTTTACATTCGCCTTTGTGGTAAATTCGCCCGCTACAAAGGCTACTCCGGTAGTAACCAATGTCTCACATGCCACCCTGCTCATATGGTCCTGTTCAAGCATTGCATCCAGTACGGCATCGGATATCTGATCAGCAACTTTATCCGGATGTCCCATAGATACTGATTCTGAGGTAAATAAATGCCTTCCTTTCTTCATACCGATACTGCCCTCTCCTTCATTAAAATGTTCCTTAATACTTTTAAATTACGTTCGGTAGCACCCCTTTGTTTCATTACAACCGATTGTGCCCTCTTCCCCAATTCCTGGGCCTCGTATGGATGCTCCAATAAATAAACCAATTCATTTGATAATGATGCCTCGCCATGAACGATCTTTATAGCGTTAGCCTCTTTTAACAACTGTACCTCTTCATTAAAATTAAACGTATGCGGCCCAACGACAATGGGTTTAGCCAGCCCCGCAGGTTCCATCATATTTTGCCCGCCTTGAGGCACAAGACTTCTTCCAACGAACACGCAGTCTGCGATACTGTAAATATTGAGCAACTCCCCGACGGTGTCAACCAGAATCACCGTTTCATATTTATGTCCGCCTATTTTGCAGTCTTTATCTAATGCAGTCTTTCTTACGCACCTGAGTCCCGCAGCCGCGACTTCCTTCATTACTTCTGAAATCCGTTCGATGTGACGTGGAACCAAAACCAATCTTAGCCCGTCAACCTTTGTTCTGATTTGCTTGAAAATTCGCAGAAGAATAGCCTCTTCACCCTCGTGTGTACTGCCACAGACAACGACCTTGTCGTCCTTGCCGATTTCGAAGAAACACAACAACCGTTCTTTTGTGTCTTCCGGAACGGCAGTTACCAAATTATCAAACTTCATATTTCCTGTAGTAAAAATTTGCGCCTCCGGTATGCCAAGATTCCTGAGGCGTGTTGTATCGGTCTCTGTCCTCGAACAAAAGACATTCTCCTTATTTGTCAAACTTTCAAAGAACCCCTTTGAAATCTTGCATAACACACGATACCACTTCAGAGACTTTTCTGATATCCTGGCATTCACCAGAACTACAGGAATACGTTTTTTTGTTACTGCCATCAGAAAATTAGGCCATATCTCCAGCTCGATTAATATTACATAAGCAGGGTCTACGGCATTTAATACCCTGCCCACTACCCAGCTCAAGTCGAGAGGAAAATAAAAAATCTTCTTGCCGCTAAAACATCTTTCGGCAACGGATAGTCCTGTATTGGTATTGGCAGATATAACAATATCCAGATTATTAAACTCTTTTTCAACGGATTTTACAAGTTCTTTTACCGTCAAAATTTCTCCGACAGATGCGCCGTGAATCCACACACAGGGGTTCTTCCCCTTCCTTGTGCCAAGCCAACCAAACCGCTGGGCTAAACCAGACCGATATCGTTCACTTATTATTAGCTTTGAAAGAAAGTATGGAGAACCACAGACGAGTGCTGTTCCATAAACAGCATCAAAGATAGTAGGCATGGGGAATGGAGTGAATTTTAAATCCTACGCTAACATTTAGCGAGTTTGAACTATAATTATCTCAACCTGCCACAACACTGTTTGAATTTTTTGCCACTTCCGCATGTGCAAGGTTGATTTCTTCCTACCTTGATCCCGACTTTAATGGGTTCAGGTTTCCTTTCAGCCTGTTCTTCTTCGTTCGCGCCTGCGCTCTGAAGGGCGCTGGCAGCGGCAACTGGAGATTCCTGTATCTTCTCCAATCCAGAGACTTCCTGGTGTACATAGTGGTCTGGATGCCATACCTCTCTTCTTTCCTCTTCCTTTCCTATTTGTAACTTAAATATAAGATCGGTTACCTCATCTCTGATTGCAAGATTCATACTTTCAAACATACCCAGGGCTTCTCTCTTGTATTCAATTTTAGGATCAACCTGCGCATATCCACGTAGGCCTATACCCGATCTCAGGTGATCCATGGCATAGAGGTGATCTTTCCACTTCGTGTCAATCTTTTCCATCAAGAGGATTTGGGCAATCGTTTCCATCTGTTCTTTGCCAATGGAGCTTTCCTTTACTTCATAAGCCTCCACGGACTTCTTTAACAAATACTCTTCTACACTATCTCGTGTTTTTTCCTCAACCTCATTCAAATCAATCGCCAAACCAAATTTCTGTTTAAACCAGGATGCCAGGTCAAATGGGTTTTCTTCATCAGAAACATTCTTCGTATCATAAGCAAATGCCACCATTTCCCTGATACTATCATCTATCATCTGGAAAATGTAATCACGAAGATGCTTACCCTCAAGCACATCTTGCCTCAGTGTATAAATTGTCTTTCTCTGTTGATCCATGACTTCGTCATATTCAAGCAGGTGTTTTCGTATTTCGAAATTGTGTTCTTCGACCTTTCTTTGCGCCCTCTCGATAGATTTCGAAACCATCGAGTGCTCGATTGCCATACCCTCTTCCATCCCAAAGGTTTTCAGGAGGGAACTGACACGCTCAGAAGCAAAGATACGCATTAAATCGTCCTGGAGCGACACATAGAAACGGGACGAACCAGGGTCTCCCTGACGTCCGGCACGCCCGCGAAGCTGATTGTCTATGCGCCTTGCCTCGTGTCTCTCCGTACCTATAATGTGAAGTCCTCCGAGGGCGGCAACGCCTTCACCCAAAACGATGTCCGTACCGCGACCGGCCATATTCGTTGCAATCGTGACATTCCCACGCTGTCCGGCCTTTGCAACGATGTGCGCCTCTCGTTCATGTTGCTTGGCATTTAACACCTCATGTTCAACACCTTCTCTCATGAGTTTTTCACTCAGCACTTCGGATTTTTCAATAGACACTGTTCCAACCAGCGACGGCCTCCCCTGTTTGTGTACTTCTACAATTTCTTTAATAATGGCATCAAACTTCTCTTTTTCGGTTCTATAAACCCGATCCGGATGGTTTGTACGATGCATGGGTTTGTTTGTAGGTATCGTAACGACTTCCAGTTTGTATATCTTGTCAAATTCTGCCGCTTCAGTCATTGCAGTACCCGTCATTCCCGCAAGCTTTTTATACAATCTATAAAAATTCTGGAGGGTAATCGTGGCAAGGGTCTGGTTTTCTTCCTTAATGCGCTGATGCTCCTTCGCCTGCACTGCCTGATGCAAGCCGTCACTCCACACACGACCTTCCATCAGGCGTCCTGTAAATTCATCCACGATGATAACCTCACCGTTTTTAACGATATAGTCCTTGTCATTTTTAAACAAATGATGGGCGCGAATAGCCTGTTCAATATAGTGAGGCCATTCCATGTTCGTACCGGTATAAAGGCTGTCTACATTAAGCTGTTTTTCAACCTCTTCGATACCCTCTTCGTTCAGATGCACCATACGTTCCTTTTCCTTTATCTCGAAGTGTTTCCCGTCTTTCAAACGTCTGGAGATCTTATCTGCTATATAATATTTTTCCGTAGACTCTTCTGTAGGACCAGAAATAATTAAAGGAGTACGCGCCTCATCGATCAATATACTATCCACTTCGTCGACAATGGCGTAATTCAGGCCACGGCTAATCTGTACTTGCTCTTCAGATCTGACTCGCATATTATCCCGAAGATAATCAAAACCGAACTCGTTATTTGTCCCGTACGTAATATCGCACAAATAGGCAGCTTTTTTCTCTCCATATTCCTGATGCGATTGAATAGCGCCAGCCTTCAATCCTAAAAATTCATACAACGGAGACATCCAGTCCCTGTCACGCTTTGCCAGATAATCATTAACAGTAACGATGTGGACACCTTTCCCCGCTAATGCATTTAAGTAAGCGGGTAGCGTAGCAACCAGGGTTTTCCCTTCACCGGTTGCCATTTCAGAAATCTTTCCCTGATGTAAAACAATGCCGCCAATTAGCTGGACATCAAAGTGTCACATGGTGCGATTGGGACTGTCGGGATTGGGGGCGATAAGCACTCTCCGGCTTGCCTCCCTGGCAGCAGCAAATGCCTCTGGCAGGATATCATCAAGGGTCTCCCCCCTGGACAATCTTTCTTTAAACTCGTCTGTTTTTTGGCGGAGTTCGGCGTCCGCCAAGGTCATCATCTTTGGTTCAAGGGCATTGATCTGATCTACGAGAGGTCTTATACTTTTCAGTATTCTCTCATTTGATGTTCCAAATATTTTAGTTAGGAAGCTCATGGTTTAATGTAAAAACACTTTATAGCTATTTTATAAAATAAAATTCCAGACATTACCCGAAATACACCGTGTCAGGCAAAGCCGAAGCATGTCTAAAAAATCTCTAAATTGAAATTATTTTGCTTATTTTAAGCAAATATAGACATATATGTCAAGGTAATGTTGCAATTGTTACCTTAAATACATTGCAAACTTAGAGGTTTCGCGATTCCTTGTATTACATAAATTTATGGAAAAAATAAAAACGACTCAAATATTCATAAAATTTCCGTGACTGGCTCTACTAAAAAAGAAAGCTGTTGAACTATTTTAGTTCAACAGCTTTTTATGAACGGCAACTTTTGTGACTGCCGATTAAGAAATGTAACCGTTGACCTATCTAACCGCTTTCACGAAACACCCGATTTTTAATAATTTCAGAGTGTGTCCGTTTGTACAGGTTTTCTATGATCACTTCGCCACAGATAAATAAGGAATTAGAAAACGCCCTTTACCTTTCCTGTGTTTACATCAACATCCACACGTCGGAACGCAGGATCAGAACTCGTACCAGGCATGAGCTTAATATCTCCTGCCATCGGCACTACAAACCCCGCTCCTTTGAAAGTCAATATATCCCGGATACGTAATCTCCAACCCTTCGGCGCACCTTTTAATTGAGGATTGTCAGTAATAGAAAGGTGGGTTTTAACCATGCAGGTTCCCATTTTTGAAATATCGGGGTCACTATCCAGTAATTTGATTTTATTCAATGCCTCTGGCGTGAAATCAACTCCATCTGCGCCATAAACTTCCTTTGCTATCGTTTCGATACGCGCCTTCAAAGGAGTGCTTAATTCATACAGAAATTTAAAATTAGTCGGATGATTACATGCATCAATGACCGCATCTGCCAATTCTAGGGCGCCTTCGCCCCCTTTGAGCCAGTGTTTAGATACAGCGACGCGGGCGCCAGCCGCGTCCGCTATCTTGCGAACTACTTTGATTTCGGCTTCTGTATCTGTATGGAAGTGATTAATGCAAACCACTGGATTAATTCCGGCTTTTCTCACCGTTTCGATATGATGGACAAGATTTGCTGTCCCCTTTTCCACCCACCCTACATTTTCTTTTTTATAACACTCGTCTAACGGACGCCCAGGCACTGGAATTGGAGCGCCACCATGACATTTAAGGGCACGGACTGTCGTAACAACTACAGCGGCATTTGGACGATGCCCTGAGTAACGGCATTTTAAATTCCAGAATTTTTCAAATCCGATATCCGCCCCGAATCCTGATTCAGTCACATGATAATCACCCAATTTCAAACCCAGCCTATCCGCAATAATTGAGGACTGGCCAATGGCAATATTGGCAAACGGCCCTGCATGCACAAATACCGGTTGTCCTTCAATAGTTTGCATGAGATTTGGATTGAGAGCTTCGACCATCCATGCGGTCATTGCGCCAGCCACCTCAAGATCGGAGGTTGTTACCGGTTTGCCTTTTTTGTCATAGGCGACAACCATTCTGCCAATCCGCTCCCTCATGTCTTTTAAGTCCTTTGCCACTGAAAGAATCGCCATAATTTCAGAAGACACCGCTATGGCAAACCCGGATTCCATCATAAAACCATCCATCCTGCTGCCGATACCGATGATTATTTTTCTCAACGCCTGGGCGCAAAAATCAATAATCCACTTAAGTTCGATTCTATCAGTATCAATATCAAGACGTTTTAAATTACTTTTTGCAAGCCTTTCGTCATCATAATTAAATTCATGTTGTATCCTGGATGTAAGGGCTACCATAGCCAAATTGTGCGCATTCATAATGGCGTTTATATCGCCTGTCAATCCAAGAGAGAAAGGGGTTAAAGGAATGCATTGGGAAAGCCCGCCACCAGCCGCAGAACCCTTAATATTCATGGTGGGTCCGCCTGATGGCTGGCGAATGGCGCCCACAACCCTTTTATCTCTTTTTCCCAAACCCTGCACCAGCCCCATGGTTGTGGTCGATTTCCCCTCACCCAGCGGTGTTGGAGTTATTGCCGTCACATCAATAAACTTTCCGTCTGGCTTTTTCTCAACACGTTTCAAAACCTTATTAAAATCAACTTTTGCTACATAATGCCCATGTGGGAGCAGTTCCTCTTTCTCTAAACCCAATTCATCAGCCAATTGATAGACTGTTTTCATTCGAGTTTCAGAGTCTTCCGCTATTTCCCAATCTGCGTGCTTGGTGGGATCTAATGCCATATGCGTTTACCTCCGTACATAATAATGTATATGGTTATCTTAAAATTAAATCCAGAAAGTATTACGTAAAAAATGCTTGTTTAAATACAGTGATCGCAAATCCACCTCTACCCCAAAACGATAAAGTCCGACAATTATACTAATAAAATATTTCAGGTCAAGAAAAATGATTAAAATTTTAAATTATTTATAGATTTTTATTGACAATAACAGTTATATATGTAATAAATAGCGGCTAAAATAATACTTAATAAGCAGAACAAACTGTATCATATCATCCAATTTGTGGCTAATTTTATACCGTCTTAAGAGGTTGCCATAAATTCTGTGTTTTTTTTGTTCACGAATCAAACTCTGTGTTTTTTTCTTTGGTTTGTTTTGTAACCTACTGGAGTGGCGCTATTTAAGATAGATTTTGTTTCTTGTTTATAAAGTAGTTTAATAGCAATGATTTTTTTATGTACACTACATCTGGGAATAAGGTATTCTCTTTGCTCAGTTTTATATACTTTATAAGTAGAAGCTAACTTTCTCTAATTAAGAAAGGAGGTACAGTTAGGATTATAGAACTTAAATATTGCTTCTAAAATGTTTGTAAATGTTTCATTAGTTTTGCTGCGTATGGATTTAAATGGTAAGTCCTTATATTAAAGGAAAGGAGGCAGATGTTAATGAAGAATTTATACAAGTTGGGATTGGCAGGAATATTGTGTAGTGCGATGGTGGGGCTAACTGCGCCGCTTTTCGCTGAAGAAGCTGCACCGGCAGTAGCGCCTGCAGAAGAAGAAGGTCACATAGCCAACTTCTTCAAGAGCGTAGAAGTTAGTGGTTTTATTGATACATATTACAGTTATAACTACTCAAGACCAAATGACAGAAGAGGCAGTACACCAAGTTTTGTCCGTGACGGCGACCAGGGTGATTGGCTTGACGTGAGGGCTTTTGACAGGGAGGACAATTCCTTTACATTGGATAATGTGGAAATCTCTGTGTTTAAGCCATCCACAGAAAAAGACCCAATTGGCTTTGGTTTTACGACAAATTACGGCGAAATCGCTCAAAGGATAACCTTTGTTCCTAGCAATGGCAGGGTAGATGGCGCTAGCGGCGGAGACGACTTTACCATTAGCCAAGGCTTTGTGACATACAAGGCACCTATTGGTAAAGGATTGGATTTTAAGTTTGGTAAATTTGCTACCTGGATTGGCGCTGAACTATGGGAGAGTGTTGATAATCCTAACTTCTCCCGTTCACTCCTTTACCAGAATGCAATCCCATTTACCAATACAGGTTTAGCAGTCAGCTATCCTTTATTGGACAAGTTAACGGCAACGGGATATTTGGTAAACGGTTGGGATACCTTTGTAGATAATAACACCGGCAAGACCCTTGGATACCAATTTAACTGGGCAATAGCAGAAAATACCAACTTTATCGTAAACGGCAGCCATGGTCCTGAACAAACAGATAACAGCAGCAATTATCGTCACTTCTGGGATCTTATTTTCGCAATAAAACCATTTAGTAAGACAGCTTTCAATCTTAACTTCGATTATGGAACAGAAGAAGATGGAGCAATGCTTGCTACGGTAAAAGATAATGGACAGTGGTGGGGATTTTCTGGTATCGTCAACCAAGATATTACAGACTCCTTTGGTCTTGCACTCAGGGGTGAATATTTAGATGATAATGACGGAGCAAGGCTGGGTGTTGATGCCCTCAATCTCTGGGAAATCACTTTGACAGCCAACATAAAGATCAGGGAAAACTTACTTGTCAGACCAGAAATCCGCTATGATGAAGGAAACCAAGATGTATTCAATGGTCGTGATAATGAACTCACAACGGCAATTGATTTCGCTTACATGTTCTAAGATTTGTTAAACCAAACAAAGGCTTTACGCTTTTGTAAATTGGTAAAACTGTATCCCCCCTATATCCCCTTTTACAAAGGGAGGTATAGGGGGGTTTTTATTTTCCCCCTTTTTCCACAAACTATCTATCCTATCTCAGAGATAAAGCCAAGCTTGAAGAAGTGATGTTTTATGTTATAGTATGTGAAATGAAAAATCAAACAACTTACCCAGGAAAACCATTTTTTGTATATATTCTCATCTTAATATCCTCATTCTCTGTCTTGCTTTATTTAAACGCAACGTACGGCAAGTTTGTCTATGATGATTTTAAGATTATTGTAGAAAATTGCTTTATTAAAGAATGGAAGTATTTCCCGAAGATTTTTACAAAAGAGTATTTTACTATCTCCGGGGAAATGAGTTATCGGCCCATTGTCACCATCACATACTTCATCGACTATGCCGTCTGGCACTCAAACCCCTTTGGATTTCATCTCACCAACATTATATTGCACACGTTAAACGCTGTACTTTTTTACCTGCTGCTCAACGCAGTTTTACAGAGTAAAAAAATCGTCTTGTTTTCAACCTTATTTTTTGTCACACACCTGGCCCTTTTAGAAACTGTAAACGCCGTTGGATACCGTGAAGACCTTTTATCTGCAACCTTTCTCCTTGTTTCACTTATTTATTTTATAAAATCCGACAATATTCTCTATAAGAAAAGTGACAAAAGGCGATTCACACTTTATTACGCCATTTCTCTTACTGCATATTTGTGCGCCCTTTTTTCAAAAGAAATGGCTATAACATTTCCTGTCCTTTTAGTTTTATTTGTCATATTTTCAGACCAGAAAATATGGCCGTGTATTGTAAAAAGATTTAAGGGAATATATACAGGGTATATGGCAATCTCCCTGTTTTATCTTATAATTCGATTTATCGTATTCAGGAATCACGAATTAAAAGTCACTTACCAACCCGGCGGTTTTTGTGTAAACACCTTTACCATGATTAAGATTCTGGCATCTTATATAAAGATATCATTCTTTCCATTTAACCTTAATGCAGACTACGTGGTACCGCTTGTAAAAACTCCGTTCGAAGCATCGTTCATTTTATCTATAACCTTTCTCATCTCAATTTTTATCATTTTCGCAATTTTAATCAAATCAAGGAATGCATTTGCCTGCTGGATGGCGTGGTTCTTTATCATGATTTTGCCAGTCATGAACATCCTTCCGATTGGAAATATTATGGCCGAAAGGTATCTCTACATTCCAGTCATGGGATTTTGCGTGGTAAAAGGAATTCTCATTTACCGGATCACAGATCGCACCCTGTCTCCCCGCGCCATTCCATTGAGACGTATGGTACAACTGGCTTTGGTAACTATAATGATTGGTGGTTACGGATTTTCCATCATCCGGAAGAATGGAGACTGGAGAGACGAATTTACGCTTTGGGCAAAAACCATCCAGCGTTCCCCCAACAGCCACCGTGCCCATTGCAATTTGGGAAATGTATACATGGAAAGTGGTCTTATAGAAAGGGCACAAATGGAATATCAAACTGCATTAAACATAAACCCAAAAAGCGCCAATTCGCACAGTAACCTCGGAACCGTTTACAGTAAACAGGGTAATATAGATAAGGCATTTATAGAATATAAAGAGGCCATTCAGTTAGACAGTGACTATGCACAACCTCACAACAATCTTGGCAATATCTATTTTAATCAAGGTCATATTGATAAGGCAAGGGCAGAGTATGAAGAAGCGCTGAGAATAAAGCCTAACTATTCACATGCACATAACGGACTCGGCAGCATCTATGATGCAATAGGGGAGCTAGACAAGGCAATGGAAGAATTCAAGAAATCTCTTTATTATGATAACAGATACATACATGCCATAAATAATTTGGGTGTAAATTATGCAAAAAGAGGCCTGTTAAATGAATCCATTGCTGAATTTAAGAAGGGTATTAAATTAGACACCAACCAGGCACAAAGCCATTACAATTTAGGACTTGCATATGAAAAACTGGGAAAAACAACCGATGCCATCCATGAA
>JAHFOY010000065.1 GCA_023261485.1 Planctomycetota bacterium | reverse complement strand
CCCCATATTACCAATGAAATTATTGAATGCATACAGAAACTGGACGGGCCGGATACGGACGTGGTTATCTCGGAAATCGGCGGGATTGTGGGTGATATAGAAAACCAGCCGTTCCTTGAAGCTATAAGACAATTTGGCCAAAAGGCAGGCAGGGAAAATGTGCTCTATATTCATTTAACGCTTATTCCCTACCTAAGTGCTGCGGAGGAAATAAAGACAAAACCAACGCAACACAGCGTGGGTATGTTGCGTCAGGCCGGTATCCAGCCTGATATTCTTATTTGCAGGATGGAAAAACACCTGAGTGCAGAGATAAAAGAAAAATTATCACTCTTTTGCAATGTAGACAAGAATGCAATTATCGAAGAACGGGACGTAAAACCATATCTCTACGAAATACCGTTGATTCTGGTTGAACAAGGTTTAGATAAGCTCATTATCCAGAAATTAGGATTGAAAACCAATGGAGACAATATTTCTAAGTGGTTGTCAATATTAGAGATACTAAAAAACCCAGGACAGGCAACGGAAATAGCGGTAGTTGGAAAATATATATGCCATCAGTCAGCATACGAGTCAATTTATGAATCACTCATTCATGGTGGAATAGGTAACAATGCCAGGGTGAGGGTGCGGCGGGTGGAGTCTGAGGATATTGAAAAAAAAGGCGCGAAGGTATGCCTTGAAGGGGTAAGAGGCATCCTTGTGCCGGGCGGTTTTGGTATGCGTGGCGTTGAGGGTAAGATTGAGGCGATACAATATGCAAGGGAGAATAAGATGCCTTTTTTTGGTATATGTCTCGGATTGCAATGTGCTGCTATAGAATTTGCGAGGAATGTATGTAATCTGAAGGGTTCAAATAGTACGGAATTTGATGCCGATACCCCCCATCCTGTTATCAGTTTGCTGGAAGAGCAGCATAGGGTATCAGGTAAGGGTGGAACGATGAGGCTGGGTGCGCAGCCTTGCATTCTTCAGGCAGAGACAAAGGCATTTAAGGCGTATGGAAGGCAAAATATATCAGAGCGGCACAGGCACAGGTATGAATTTAATAATACCTATAAAGAGATATTTTTAGCCAGCGGTATGGTTTTTAGCGGGCATTCACCCGGTGAGCAATTAGTGGAAATCATGGAACTTAAAGACCATCCCTGGTTTGTATGTGTGCAATTCCACCCGGAATTTAAGTCAAAGCCCACAAACCCGCATCCATTATTCAAGGAATTTATAAAGGCGTCCCTGTCGTTTTTATAAACACCGGATTGTCTGGCATGATTTTGTCGTGAATGGTACAAAGAATTACTCAGGGGTGAATTCCTAATGTATTTGCAATCCGCGCAAATTCTGCACTATTATGAAAAGCGATGGTAATCCTTCCCCTGCCGTTTCTTTCTTTAATGATAACCTTTGTCCCGAAAAATCTTCTGAAGCGGTCTTCCAGGTCTTCGATGTGGGCTGTGGATGTTTTTGCAGGAGATGACTTGTGGGGTTTAAGCTGCTTTTTTTCCATCGAGGCGATCATTTCTATTTGTCTCACGGATAACCCTTCTTTGATAATTCGTTCACAAAGTTTTATCTGTGTATCTTTTCCTTGAATGGCAGTGATTGCCCGTGCATGTCCCATCGATAATGTTCCACGTGAAACATTATCCTGGATTTCCTGCGGCAAGTCCAGCAACCGGAGATAATTGGTTACGGAACTGCGATCTTTTCCCATAGTCTTTGCAACTTGTTCCTGGGTAAGATCAAATTTGTCGATCAGTTCTTTGTAGCCTTTGGCCTTTTCGATGGGATTGAGGTCTTCCCTTTGGATATTTTCTATCAATGCAATTTCCAGGCTGTGCAGTCCATCGGTATCCCGAACGATAGCGGGGATTTCTTTCAGTCCAAGTTGTTTTGCCGCCCTCCATCGGCGTTCACCTGCGATTAACATATATCCGTGCGAGAGGGGTCTGACAATAATGGGTTGCAAGATGCCGTGTTGTTTTATGGATTCCACGAGTCCCTGCATCTCCTCATTATCGAAAATGTCGCGCGGCTGTGAGTCGTTAGGTTGGATATCCTTTGGGTTTAACCGCATGATTACGTCTTGTCCAACATCTGCTTCTATCCCAATGACACCGCCGAGCAGAGATTGTAAACCTCGGCTGAGTTTTTCCTTTTTAGACATGATGCGCACTCCTTTTGTGGTTGGTTTTCAGTTGAATTTCCATTCTGGGGATGCTAGTATCTAGCCTGTTTTTTGTGGTAAAAGATGTTTCACGTGAAACATCTCAGTTTAGGGTTAGTGTATTCGTTTTTTTTAAAATTGCAAGGTTTTTTTAGTGAATAAATGCATATTTATCATTGCTGTTAATACTGCCAGGGAGGTTGCGCGGCAGTCTATATTTTATTGTATTGTTTTGGGAGGTATTTTGCTGATACTTCTCTCCTTTTCTTTTACACTGTTTGCCTTTGGCGAAGAGGCGAAGATGATTAAAGAAATGGGAATATCTACGATTACTATTTGCTGCCTTTGTCTTACGTCACTGAGTGCGGCAAATGCAATATCCAGGGAGATAGAAAAAGGTACCATTATGACGTTACTGTCTAAGCCCGTAAATAAAAAATCCATTCTTTTAGGCAAGTTTTTTGGGATACTGGCTGTTGTCTTTCTCGCTTTTATGACTATGGGTATTTTCCTGACCGTTTCCCTGTGCGTTAAGGATTCTCTGGAATATCATGTAAGCTTTTTTGCCTCATTTGCCAATTTAGGTTATGCTACCATTTCCCAACTGCTAATTTCATTTTTGCAAGTTGCCATCATGTGTACGATTGCAATCGCGGGTTCTGTTTATTTGCCGCTGGTATCCAACCTTAGTTGCTGTATGTTTATATATGTTATTGGGAATTTAATGCATTTTTCCCAATATCTTTTTCAAGGAAATGAAAATGGTTTCCCGTGGTATGTCGTGTTTTTTTATGTGTTCTTCCCAAATCTGGAGAGCTTTAGTGCCTTGGGTATGGAAAGTTGGTCTGAAAAACCGCCTGGTTTGAGTTATATGATACTGTTGATACTGTATGCTATTTTATATATGACATTTGTTACAACGTTGGCTTGTGAGTTTTTTGATAAAAAAGAATGTATGTAGTCGTATCTATGGCACTTGAAAGGGTTTACGATTGATATATGGCGTGATAGGAGATATCCATAGTAATTATGATGCATTAACGGCTGTTATTCATGAGTTGCAGCAGGAGCATGCTGACAAGGTGTTGTGTGTCGGAGATATCGTTGGTTATGCCGCCGAACCGGCAAAGTGTATTGATTTAGTACGTGAATTAAACTGCACCGTCGTAGCGGGAAATCATGACTATGCTGTGGTGGGAAAATTTCCCGCGAACTATTTTCATGCTGATGCAAGGGATGCAGTTGTATGGACAGCAAGACAGCTCTCGAACGAGTACCTGGATTTTTTAAAAAAAATGCCGCTGGTTGAAGAACTGGACGGCATTACCCTTGTGCATGGGTCGTTGAATCATCCCGAATTTTTTGACTATATTAGAACCGTAGTTGAGGCGCAACTGAGTTTTGATTTGTTAAAAACACCGATTTGTTTTTTTGGTCATACGCATATTCCACTGGTGATTTATTTGGAAAAAGGAACTATCCATGTAGATAGAGGGCATGTGTTTGATTTAAAAAAAGCGGACAAAGTCCTCATAAATGTTGGTAGTGTAGGGCAATCCCGAGATTGGGATCTTAGGGCTTCTTGTGCGATTTATGATACGGACAAAATGACTGTGGAGATCAGGCGAATTAAATATAATATCAACAGCGCCGTACAAAAGATTTATTCAGCAGGTTTGCCCGCAGTAAATGCTTTACGCTTAATGTAGAATCCCAAAGTCACTCTAGCAAATATGTGATTGTATTTAACTAACCTACCACAAACTTGCTTAAAGATGTACTAAGTAAGCTGCATCTATATGGTCTAATTTCTCAATCTGTTGGATACATTCTTGCGGGATTGCCGCATCTACATTCACAATCGTGATAGCGTTGCCTCCGCTTTCTTTCCTGCCAAATGTCATGTGGGCAATGTTTATCTTTTTATTACCCAGCACACATCCGATATTCCCGATCAAACCCGGTTTGTCCTTACCAAATAGTATGAGCATGTGTTCGTCAAGTGCAGCCTCTATACCATAACCGTTGATAGCAACGATCCTCGGCTCATTTTTCCCAAAGACCGTTCCGGAAACTGTGGTTTCTCCATCCGGGGTGTTTATTTTGGCTGTTACAAGGCTAGTAAAATCGCTAACGCCCGTGGTGGTGGTGACATTAATTTTGATGCCTCTTTCTGCCATAAAATGGGGCGCACTAACCAAATTTACACCTTCTTCTAAAGCAGGCTTGAGCAGTCCAACCATGAGGCTGTCGGTAACGAGGTTAATGTTTTTCTTTGTGATTTCCCCCGTATAAATAATATCCACATTTTGCAAGCCCCCCTTTGTGATCTGCATGAGGAGCGATCCCATCTTTTCTGCCAGTATTAAATAGGGTTTCAAGATGTTGTATTCTTCCTGATTATACGGAGGAAGATTTACTGCATTTCTGAAACCTTTTCCCGTGAGTGCATCGGCCATTTGATCCGCCGCTTCTACGGCTACCGCAAATTGTGCCTCTTCGGTAGAGGCGCCTAAGTGAGGCGTTATTATTACCTGTTCCAATTCGAGGAGCTTATTGCCAACCGGGGGTTCTACATCAAATACGTCTATTGCGGCGCCGGCAATCTGACCACTTTTAACGGCGGTGTACAGGTCTTCTTCGGAGATGATTCCGCCTCTTGCACAATTGATAATACGAACGCCCTTTTTCATAATCGAAAATTCTTTTTGGGTTATAAGATTTTTCGTCTCGCTGTTAAAAGGGACGTGAATCGTAATATAATCCGCCTGTGTGATTAATTCTTTCAAATTTTTTACGACATGGATGCTGTATTGTGATGTAATTTCCGGAGAGATAAAGGGGTCGTACCCGATCACCTTAATCTCCAAGGCCACGGCGCGTTTTGCGACCTGTCTTCCAACCCGCCCCAAGCCAATAATCCCGAGTGTTTTCCCGGCGATTTGTATACCGGTGAATTTCTTCCTTTCCCATTTTCCTGCTTTTGTCGAGGCACAGGCTTGTGGGACAAAACGTGAGAGAGAAAAGAGCAAAGCCACGGTGTGTTCGGCAGTAGAAGTAATGTTGCCTTCCGGTGTGTTCATGACCACGATGCCTTTTTTTGTGGCGGCTGGGACGTCCACATTATCGACTCCCACACCCGCACGGCAAATTGCCTTTAGCGTTTCGGCTTTTTCTAACAGCGCGGCTGTAATCTTTGTTCCGCTGCGTAATATAATTCCATCGCAATCGTTAATAATAGTTTTTAACTCGTCTGCTTTTATACCGGGTTTTCTTAATACTTTGAGTCCAGCTTTTTCAAGTATTTCAATGCATACATCCGGAAGTTCATCTGCAATTAAAACCTGCATGTCATCCTCTCTCGAATAATAAATATTTTTCTAAAAACAAAGCTCCGTAAATATAAACATTAATAAAACGTTCATTTGTAATGATGAGCAAAACAAAATAAGGTTTTATCAGTTGTGCTCATACAATGAAACTTAAACAAACATGTTAACAATTTTATATTTTAAAATCAATTTTAAACTAATTGTCCTGAAGGAGCAGATAAATATTTGAGATGTGAAGATTTTTTTGTTAAACTACTTAGCATCTTTTTAAAAACAACACATTTTTAGAATGGAGTATTATAAATGAGAGCGCTTCCTGTATTCTTAATAAGCGTATTTTTACTCTTCGTCCTTTTAGGTGTAAAGACTGCGGATGCCGAGGAAAAAACCGGAACGCAGGATGTCATGAAGGAGTTGGATGATTTTCAAAAATCCCTTTCGAACTGGATGAAGAATCTGGATACTCTTGGATCGCAGTTCTCGACACTTCAAAAAAACGTAGGTGAAAACTTGGCTCCTCTGAAAGAGTTTGATAAAACGATGAAGGGATTAGAAGAGAAGTTAAATAACAGTATTTCAAGGATGGAATCTATTGAGAAAACCGCGTCTATTGCTGAGGTCAAGGGGATGCTGGATTCCTTTGGCAAGACCTTTGATGTCTTAAAGAAATTATTATCAGATATTACGAAGCGGGTTGAAGACCAAGAAATAAAAAGTGCGGTGCTTGAGAAAAGATATCAGGAGGCGCAAAGACCGTTAGAACCCATTAAGAAGGCTATCGAAGATTTAAATAAGTTGGTGACGGATAAATTGGGTGAACAGGAAAGGAAAATTACTTCTCTTGAAGACAGCATTAAAACACGCGTAGCTTCTTTAGATAGTACGATGAAAACCTTTGAGGGGCAGACGAAGGCTGTTTCTGATTTGGAAATGCGGATGAAAAAAGTAGAAAAAGCGGGCGGTGTGAGTGCTGGCACGGCAACAGCCGAGGCTTCTTCTCCAGCGCAATTGCAGGTAGCAATGGGTACTGAAACGGTAAAGGTGGCAGAGGGAACAGAAACAGCGGCGGTAGCAAAGGAACACATCCCTACGCCTGAAGAAGAAGGTTTTAAAGAGATGGAAGATGGTTTTTATATACGGAATGTTAATCTCTTTCCCTTTGGATCTTCCTCGCAGATTAAAGGGGAGATAAAGAATTTTTCGGATAGAGACAGGAGTATTGCTACTTTTACAATAAAAGTCTATAATACTTCCGACATGCTCTTATTTACACAGGATTTTTCAATCAAGACTTTTAAGAAAGGTGAAATTCGGGGTTTCAATGAAATTATATCCGGGTATACACCCCTGGATATTGCAAGATATGAGATTATGCCGAAGAGGAGATACTAAAATTTGAGTAAATACAAATGTTTTATAATTTTGTTTATAGTGTGTTTTGCAGGTGCTTATTTAGCAGGAAAATTGTTAGCAGAAGAAGAAAGGCATTCAGCATCAAAAGAGCCGCCTGCTGCCTTAGAGAGTTATCCTGATATGGTTTTGATACCTGCCGGAGAATTTACTATGGGGGATAATACACGCTACAATTGGACTTTTATGTTGGCGTACAATATTTATGACGGACCTGAGCACGTTGTTTATTTGGATGTTTACTATATTGATAAATATGAAGTGACGAACGAGCAGTATAAAAAATTTGTAGACGAAACAGGTTATCGGAGACCTAGTTGCTGGAATGATGCCAGGTTCAATCGTTCCAATCAGCCTGTTGTAGGCGTTGATTGGGACGATGCCGTTGCGTATGCAAAATGGGCCGGAAAGCGATTACCCACCGAAGCCGAATGGGAGAAAGCAGCGCGAGGTACGGACAAGCGATTGTGGCCGTGGGGAAATAAATTCGACAAAGCCAAGTGTAATGTGTGGGAATCTGGAGAAGCCGGGCTAAGGGAAACAAAGCCGGTAGGGTCTTATGAAAATGGTAAAAGTCCGTATGGGTGTTATGATATGGCTGGAAATGCATGGGAATGGTGTGCAGATTCTTATGACCAGAACTACTATTGCGTCTCTCCCTCAAAAAATCCTCAAGGACCTGAAACTGGGCAACAGAGGGTTCTTCGGGGAGGCGGCCTTCTTTACTTTGGACATTATGCACGTTGTGCTGCCCGATATCGTGTTCCTCCGTATGCCCAAAGTCCGCAAATCGGATTTCGTTGTGCAAAAACACCTGAAAAGTAAGCGTTACTCAGGGTATTTTCTCAAAATGTACCTTTAGTTCGTCCCCTTCTTTTACTAAAGATTCTAAAAATAAGTTTACCTCAAGGGTTGGATATTTTTCTATTAATAGTGCCCTTGCATTCCTCAAATCTGCGCAAAGTGTTTCGTTTTCAGCTATTTCTGAACCAAAAGACGCAGAGCCTCCGTATCCACCGCAGTCTTTGTGACTAATAATGACAACCCGATTTATGAGATGGAGTTTTACGGAAAGGGCAAATTTGCTAAAAAGCAGTTCTCGTGTTTCCGGGTTTACAAGGTTATAAATGCTACCTGGTATGGAAATATGATCGTAATTGTCTTTCAATCCTAACGTATTATTCATAAACTCCTGGTTTGCCAAAGCAAATCGGTAATCAATGCAGGTAATTACTAATGTATCACAATCTGTCCTGGCAGTTTGAGGGTTTATTTCAGTGGCTATTTGCTGATTATTTACCATTAGATCAGTCGAAGAGGATTTGTTATAAGTACAACCTATGGGGGTGAGGAAAAACAGGGCGATAGCAAAACAATTTGGTTTCAAATTTTTTTTCATTTAAGTGCTTTCGGATTGTTGTATTGGTTGATTTTATATCACGATTTTTTGAAAAATTCTTTAATGTTATAAAATTTGTTTGAAATTGTAAATGCGTTTATCCTCGTTGTTATAAACCGTCCCGTAGTACAAATCAACCCTTAGATGTGGGAATTTTATCCCAAATAGCCTGCGGGCCTTTTTTAAGTCTTTACAGATAGTTTTATATTCGACTTCAGGTTCTGTAAAGCTTTTGGAACCGCCATAGCCAATAGTACAATCTTGATGTGCAAGGATAACGACGCGCTTTACGTGGTGTAGTCTGAAAGAAACGCCAAATGTATTCAAAACCAAGTCTCTTGTTTTTGAATCCATAAGATTGCGTATGGAACCTGGAATAGAAATATAGTCGTACTTTCCTTTTAAGCCCAATCTGTCATTTATGAATTCCTGGGTGGCTGTGGTAAATCGGAAATCTGTGCAGGTGATTACTAGCGCATCACACCAGTGCTTTTTTTCATCAAAAAATTTTGAATATTTAACAGTTTTTTTCTGTTGTTCGCCATCTGTTGATTCATCTGCTGATAATGAAGCCTTGGTTGTAACGGTAAAGACGGTAACAAACAACAATACTAGGATGGTAAGGGTTGCCTTTAATATTTTGGTTGTGTGTTTCATAATTTAACTTGAGATAGATAAAGTTTATGTAAATAAATTATTGAAACTAATCCATAAGTTAATACGCAAACGTTATTCCATGTGGCGCCTGATATTGTAAGTGATTAATTTGCAGTACTATAGTATAAGAACTGCATTTTTGTGAATTGTTAAATTGAGAAAAAACGGTGCAAATGAACCGTTTTGTGTTTACAAAAACAACAAATGAAGACGGTTATTTTGGTTTTGTAGTGTCTGTGCCTTTCGGCTGGTTTAGCATTTCCTGGATTTGTTTAAATGTCTTAGAGTCAACACGAAGTTTCCCTTTCGTATCCGAGACGCCAAGTCGCGTGGCCATATCATCAATGTCGAGTAAATTTAAATCAAGGCTTGAGATACTTACGTCAGCCAGGTTAATGTTGCGCGCCGCTTCCATTGCAACAATAATATCACCTCCCAGACCTGCAAGCGCCTCTCTTCGGAGTCGTTCTCCTTCCGCTTGTGAATATTTAATCAAAAGAGTACCGTCTGCTTTGCGTTGTTGTTTGTAGAGATCGCCTTCTGCCTTCTTCTGTACCAGATATTTGTCGGCCTCTGCAAGGAGCTCCGTGATTCTTTTTGAAGTTTCAGCATCGAGAACGGTGAGTGCCCTTTCTTTATCGCCGGTAATTTTTTGAGCAATGGCTTCTGTGTCGGCATCTATAGTTTGAGTAATACCTCTTTGTTCGGCAGCGAGCGCCTTTGACTTGTTTAAAACGTTATCCAGTTCCGCTAATTTAATGTTTTTAATTTTTCTCTCAAGTTGGGGGTCAAACCTCATTTCCAGAATAAGCACATCAATAACATCGACATGACGAAGAACAAGTCTCGCGGTAAGTTCTATTTTACACTCAGCAGCCCTCTTTCGCTTTTCTTCGGGGTTATACAAGTCGCGTTCCACCATCCTGCCAAAAACACTTCTTGCGATATCACGCGTTTCGTTTTCAACGATAATTTTATACCGCTCACCCACACCAACATCCTGACGTAATTTCCATGCTTCGTCCTTTTTAATCTGATATTTTACTACCATATCTACAGAGACATCATAGTCATCCGCAGTTCTTAGAGCCGCCTCTTTTCGCTCATCATGTCCCATATGAGATGGTTCTTTTGCGAGTTCAATGGTTTGGACAGTGCTATCATATAGATCCCACTGGTCAATGCCGCTGATTGCCCTGTGCCAGCCCGGGCCGTAATCCTTATGTACAATACCCCTGGTTACGCCCCAAATACGCGTCCTCACACCTACTTGATCAACGCCTACCTTAATTACAAAGAATTTTATACCAATAATAAATACAGCAATAAAAAAGAAAATTCCAATAGGAATGATATATTTGGCTGTAAGTTTTCCTATGTGCATTTTCACCTCTTCTCAAATAGCATGTTAATGTATAGTGTGTATTTTCGGAATTATTATGGCGATTTATCAGGTCCCGGTTTTAATGGACTGACCAATGCTGCGTCAGGCGGTTCCGGGAACATGTAATCAATCTTTGGCGAATCTTCAATGTACTTGAACCTCTGGATGCTTTGAGGTGTTTCGATACCTTGTCTGACAATTGGTATGCTGCGGATAATGGCTTGTTTTAAACGTTTGGCATATTCGAGTCTGACCATATTTCGGCCGCCTTCCCCTTCCAATGCGTTTCGTAAAGCCTTAATACCTTCTGCGTCAGCCTTTACTGTTGCAAGAACTGCCTCTGCTTCTTTTGCAAGCCTTTCATATTCGGCATCGGCTTCGTATCTTTTCTGAATCAAGTAAGCCTCAGCATCTTGTTTTTTTGCCTCAGCGCTACCTCTTGCATCCATGATACGTTTATCACATTCCCCCCTAAACCTTGCCACTTCAACCTCTAACTTTTTCGTTTCTTCGACTACGACTTTTCTCTGGTTTTCTCTGGCCGCAGATGCCCTCGTTTTTTGCTCCTCGACTTCCTTGTCAGCTAGCCTGCGTTCCTGTATTTTCTCGGCATATTCACGGTAGTAGCGATAATCAGAAAGGTTGATAGACGTAACGTAAAAACCGTGAAGTTCTAACATTTTATTGATTTCTTCACGAGCCTTCTGTGCCTTCTGGTCACGCAGAGAAGCAACCGGGAATTCGCCCAACGTTAATTCTCCATAGCAGTAATAACAAATAGTACGTGCGTAATCATATAACCATTTTTGCTTAAAGACATCACCAATGCCCGTATTCTGTACAACATGGGCAGCAAAATCTGGGTTTAATCTATATTGGATTTGCAAATCTAATACTACATCACCACCGTCAATGGATTTCATGATTAGCGGAATTCCCTGGGGATGCTTTTCGTCTATCTCTGCAGCCGTCATTTTTAAGACTAGTTCGCGTTTGTCTAATATATATATATCCTGAATAAAAGGATAATAAAGAATGGCACCAGCCCGATTGACTAACTTTATACCACCCGTGAGATTATTTACAACCACAGCCACTTCGTCAGCGGCAATTTCTTTCCAGCTTAATTCCCTGCCGCCATAGATGCCGCCTGCTATTATTGCGAGTATTATAACAACAACAATGACCTTGCGATAAATATGAAAATGCCTTATTTGTGGTTTAAAACCTTTGTCCATATTTTATCCTAGTTATAATTTTTACCAGAATATATTAAGTAATGAGAACGACTTATAAGTTCTGAATTATAAAAACATGTTTCCGTAAGGTCAATAGAAAATTAAAAAACATGCTGTGTTTGGTTATTTAGTATTTATTAAGCATGTTTAGTAATATTAAATTTCCCAAGAATGGATTGTTCGGATAGTTTTTGTGACATGCGTCTTTTTATTTGCTTGATTACGCTGAAGTATGATGCATATTGTAAAAAATATTTCACATATGAAATATAAAAGCAATTAAAATTTGGTTTTGTGTAGTTGATAGATTGCAAATACGTTATATTCTAACTTACTAGTATATAAATACTAACGTTCTTTTTGTTGGTTATAAATACGTTAGGAATAGTATTTGTTCATTTTATTATATAACAAATTCGCTAGTTTTTATGCATTTAATTAAAGGCGATGTTTAAGGAATGTTTTGATTTTTGGAAATACAACGAAGGTAACCATTGGATGCAGGTTAAACTTTAAATTGGTAGCAAAACCTTGGTGACTGGACAGGGAGGGTTATACAGTAGATTGTTATTTCATCGTGTTTATTTTGTAAGCTTTGATTAAAAAATTGTCTTGGAAAAATAAAAATTTTCTTGACACTTTTGACCTTCATCATATAATGTGCTGACCAATGTCTATTGTTTTTGTGTATCCTTAAATGCAAAATAAGCAAAAACGTAAAACATGAGGAGGAGAAAGGAGGCCGGTTACACTAGCTAATTTTTGTAGTACGTTATGTTTTTATTTTGTTATTTCTTAATTTAAGTTGGGGTCCGAAAGGTTTTATTTAAGAAGGGGAGGAAAAAATGAAGAAAGCTTTGTGGAAGACATGTATAGGTGGTTTTGCAACTGCCGTCTTCTGCGTTGCGACTTGTGCCCAGTCTTTTGGGGCAGATGCCAAGTCGATTGAAGATATGGAAAAGGAGTTGAACGCCTTGAAGTCATCTGTTTCTAGTTTGACGGAACAGATTGAGTCTGTTAAGCAGGAAAAGGTTGCGGTATCTTCGGATACAAAAGAAGATGTAGCGGCATTAAAGAGTGAAGTTACTACATTAAAAGAGGAAATGAAGACTGCTGCACAGGCTGAGCAAACGCTGAAGGCAGAAGATATCGCTGGTAACGTTTATTCCGAATTTGCCAAAAAGGTAAAGTTAGGCGGACAGATTAGAACCAGGGCTGAGTACGCCAATGGTTTTTATCAAACTCCAACAAGCAACGCAACATTGGGTGGTGCAACCAGGCCAGTTAACCAGTCCGTGGCAGGTCATGCAGCCGAGTCAATCGATGACGATTATGTCATGAACCAGACAAGGCTTTGGGCTGACGCTGACGTTAACGAACACTTAAGAGTGTTTATCCAATTACAGGATTCCAGGGTGTTTGGAGCTGAGGGATCCACGGTTGGATTTGCAAGCGGTTATAACGCAGATACTACCTTTGATGTTCATCAGGGTTATTTTGATATTAAGAAATTATTTGACTTACCATTAACTGTAAGGGTTGGCCGTCAGGAGATCGTGTGGGGTGACCACAGGGTGATTGGTAACTTTGTATGGTCAAACGTAGGTCGTGTATTTGACGGAGGCAGATTCCTTTGGGATACCGATAGTGTTCATGCTGAAGTAATAGCTTCTAAGGTTGACGAAGATGGTTATTTTGGTGCTGATGGTAGCGGTAATTCTGATGAGAACATGTATGCCGCACAGTTGGCATTTAAAAAGCTCGTGCCAGGTGCTTTGTTAGAACTTATGTACATACAGAAAAACGATCAGAACGATACTGCTAATAGTGCAGTTACAAACGGCTATGCTGTTGCCGGAGATGGAAATGTTGAAATTCATGACATTGGCGCAAGAATTGATGGTAAGTTGCCAAATCTTGACGCTGTAGATTATACTTTAGAGTCACACGGTCAGTTTGGTGATTACGGCGATCAAAATCAAAGGGCATGGGCATTTGCTGGTAGGACAGGTTATACTTTTAAAGAGGTTGCCTGGACGCCACGCCTTGGTTTTGAATACGACTATGCATCAGGTGACGATGATCAGACGGATAATACTCACGAAACCTTTGATAACCTTTATCCTACAAACCACTGGCAGGGTAACTACGGTTTTATCGATCTATTATCATGGCAGAACATGCATGACTTCAGGGGCAACATAAAGGTTGCACCAACAAGCAAGATGACTGTACAGGCTGATTATCACTATTATTTGTTAGCTGAGGAACAAGATGGTTGGTATCTCGCAAATGCTACTCTTGCGACAGCACGTCCTGCTGGAGGTTATGATAACAGTAGCGATAATTTGGCACAGGAAGTTGATTTGACAGTAAGTTATGATTTATACAAAAATGTGAAAATCCTTGCTGGATATTCCTGGTTTGGTGCTCAGAGCTGGATCGAGGATAACGTAGGTGATATTGATACTAGTTGGGGTTATTTACAAACCACCGTTACATTTTAATAGTTTGGTGGTTGTTTCATGAAATAAAACATTTAGCTTTAAAATGTTTTTTGAGATTTGCAAATGGGTGTTGCTTTAAGCAACACCCATTTTTTTTGGTAGAAAGAGAGTTTTATTAAGTCTTGAAAGTGAGCAGAGTGAATTGTATTGTATACTAAATATAATCAGTTGATTTAATTTTAGCACACCGTTCATACTTGTTATCCAATAATAAAAATATTGCTGCAAATTAACGTGATTAATCCTGAAAAAAGAGAACAATCAGATAGATATTATCCTGACTTTGAAGAATTTAAACAGTTAACTACAAAGGGTAATATTGTTCCTGTTTACCGTCAGTTATTTGCAGACACGCTTACTCCTGTTTCGGCATTTCAGAAGATTTCTGATGTAGAATATGCCTTTTTGCTTGAAAGTGCAGCAGGTGGAGAGAAGATTTCAAGGTATTCCATCCTGGGTGTCAATCCGTTTATAGAGTTTACCTCTTTCGGTCATCGTATTGAAGTAAAGAGGGAAGCAAACAAAACAGAGGTAATCCATGCGAAAGACCCTTTGGAAGTGTTGAATAAGGAGATGAGTGCGTTTGTTCCGGTGCCAGTGAATGGATTGCCTAAATTTTTCTGTTGTGTCGTTGGATATATTGGATATGACACGATAAGATATTATGAACGACTGCCCAATATTCCCAAAGACGATTTGTTACTCCCAGACATCCAGATGATGTTTTTTAACACCGTGATTATATTCGATCACCTGACAAAAACCATGAAGGTTGTTTTTGCCGCACAGATCGGTAAGGACAGCTTGGAAAATGTATATGCTGAGGCAAATCATAAAATAGACCTTATTATCGACAAACTACGCACGCCCATAATGTCTTTGAGCGATGATATTACGTCAAATGGAGAAATTGATATTCCCTTTTCATCTAACTTCGAAAAGGCTGATTTCCTTGAGGCCGTAAATCACTGCAAAGAATACATTCGTGCAGGGGATATATTCCAGGTGGTAATCTCGCAGCGATTAAAGACGCAAACCCAGGCCGATCCTTTTAATATTTATCGTATCCTGCGGGTAATCAATCCTTCTCCCTATATGTTTTATCTAAAAATGGGAAACCTGAAGCTCGTTGGGTCTTCTCCTGAAGTTATGGTGAAGGTCGATGGGAAAAAGATCATTGTAAGGCCAATTGCCGGTACAAGGAAAAGAGGTCGGGACGATTCGGAAGATGCGCTATTCGAACAAGAATTGATTGCCGATCCAAAAGAACGTGCTGAGCACATTATGCTACTGGATTTGGGAAGGAACGATGTCGGAAGGGTATCGAACTATGGGAGTGTACATATTGACGAAAAGATGGTAATCGAGAAGTACTCACACGTAATGCATATAACCTCAAGCGTTTGTGGTGAATTGCAGGAAGGCAAAACAGCCTTTGATTCCTTAAAGGCATGCTTACCCGCGGGAACCCTGTCCGGAGCCCCTAA
>JAHFOY010000190.1 GCA_023261485.1 Planctomycetota bacterium | reverse complement strand
TGAAAATAACCAGGCAGGCAAGCAAAACAATTTTTGCAAGAAAAGTGGAAAGCTTTGTGAATTTTATCTTAAGGGGAGGCTCTTCGTCTTCCATCTGTATCATCTGCGCGATGCTGCCGATCTGGGTATTCTTACCTGTCCCAACAACTGCGGCTATGCCATTGCCCCGCACGGCAACAGTGCCCATGAATACCATGTTCTTCTGTTCTGCAACAGGCGTTTCCCCGCCCAATGCATTCGTGCGCTTTGATACCGGGTGTGACTCGCCGGTCAGGGAAGATTCCACGGTTTCAAGATTAATCGCCTCTACCAGCCTGGCATCGGCTGGTATCCTGTCCCCTGCCTCGATGTAAATTATATCTCCGGGTACCAACTCCCTTGTAGGAATCTTTTTCACCGCTCCGTCGCGGAGCACTTTTGCCTCAAAGGCGACCATTTTTTTCAGGGCTTCCATAGCCCGCTCTGCCCTGTATTCCTGGATAAAGCCAAGGACGGAGATGAATAAGATAATAAAAAGTATCACATACGCATTGGTGGTTTCGCCTGTAAAGGCTGAAATAATCGCTGCACCGATGAGGATGAGAATCAGGTAATTTTTAAATTGCGAGAGGAAGATTCCAACAGGAGATATTCTTTTTTTTTCAGGCAGTTCATTAAAACCAATAGTCAATAGACGAGCCTTCACATCCTCCGACTTCAAACCCGATATGCCGGATTGCAGGCTCTGAAAAACCGTCTCTATATCTAATGCGTACCACTTTTCGATTAACCCCTGATTATTCATAAATCTAAATGTAATAAAGGTCTTTGTAATATATAATTATCCGCATAACATCTGAAAATAAATCACGAATCACACGAATATAAGATGCATCGGCTTGAAAGTTCATCATGAAATGCCTGGATAAATTCGTGCCATTCGCGCATTCGTGAAATTCGTGATGAAAAATTAAAATTTGCAGGCACGATTATGCCTGCACGAAATTCTGCCTTTAATATCCCAGATATCCGGGCACGAACAGGATGACAAAGTAGATTGCCATCGTTACAAATCCCAGTGGGATTCCAAGCCTTGCCCATTCCTTGCTTGTGATGCCAAGTTTTCCTGCCGAGATTATGTTGGGTATGTTTCCGGGTATGAGCATGCCGCCAGCTATTAACAGCCCCATTAACGCAGCATTAATCTGCAGCTGTGAAAAGGTTGGACCAATCTCTGCTGCTGTCAACGTTGCATTATCAAGGATAGCGGACACCGTGTTCACCCAATATAATGCTTCGGGAGGCATTTTTGCGATGTATTCAAAGATGATGGGCTTGAAGCCGTCTCCGAGGAAAACAAGCGCCATAATGAACACATATACCTTGACCGCTCTCATTATTACGTCCTTCAACGTTTCCTTATAATCCTCGGCTTTCATGCCCGGGTCTTTTGGATCTACTTTTCCGAGGAAGAACATTCCCACAATACCGTATGCAATTATTCCGGGGATAATGTAAATTGCAAGATGTGTGATAAGGTAGGTAAAAGTGGCATTGAATGGTGGGCCTGATAATTTAGAAATAGCTATTGTTGAAAGTGGCTCGCCAAGAGGTGTAAGCGCAGCGCCAAGACCGATTGAAAAACAAGCTATGACCGTAAGGTCAACCTTGGATTTCCTTGTAAGCGGCAGGGCATTGACCATTTCCACGAGTATGATGGCTGCAAGAATAGCGGAAATCACGCTTGAAAATAGACCGAGGACTGCGATGAGTATGAATGCCATGACCTTCAATGAAAGTTTTTCGGTCATTGTCCTTATTGCGCCGTGGATGGGTTCGTGCCATTTATAGATAATCAATCCGACAACCAGTACGACCTGCACGATGCCTACGGGTAAATGAAGGCTGTTAGAGATATAGAGAGGGGCTACTAATGCCTCTTCTATTATTGACCATCTCCAGCCTGTTTCCACGCCTTGCAATGTAACAAAATGTGAAATTGTCAGGGCAAGTACGCCGCAAATAAACAGAAATACTTCGAGATTTTGCTCAATAATCTTAATTTTAAAAGGACCTATCAATACAATCAGGAATATAATGAAAAGTCCTATTGCTATTCCTATGTCAAGCGCCATTGTTATTTTTTCCTCCTTTACAAATTTTGATTCCAGACCACCAAAAGCCTGAAAAGAACTTTTTTCCTATTTGGCACATTCTCTTTTATAATTTGTGGTTTTAATCAAGAAAAATCAACGAGGGATTGAGAGCTTAAATCTGGTTACATAAGAATACTAAGGTAAAGGCGCATAAGCGCAGATGTAGATGATGATTGATTACTTTGCTGCATGTTTTTTTATAAGTGTCGCGTCCCCTTGTTTAAATGTTATAAAAACATAAAACTCAAATTTTTCTGGCAAATTATCTATACAACTAAATACTATTTTATCTGTATAACTTCCTCTGGGTAGGGCTTGAATAGATATACCATTCATTAAGTCTATTTTATAAGAGAACCCTAATGAAGAATTTGTTTCAAAGTTTGAATAATGTCCCCCAATCTGTTTTCCATCAGTGGTTATCAAACATCTTATATTGAGTTCATTAGCACCTTTTGATAAAAATTTTCCGTTACCAATGGAGAAAATAATTGACTTTGACTGCGATTCAAATTCTTTTATAAAGAATCGAGGTTTTGAAATCCAAATTAATATTGTTGGAATTCCTCCGAATATTCCACCCACTGTCCCTAATATGCTTAAAAATGTTATCCAATCAATCGAATTAATGTAGATCATTGTTGAATTTAGTGTCTCGTTAATCATTCAATTTATTATTAATTCCTTTATCACATATATAAATTTTTAAAGTAAAAATCCGATTTAAACACAATTTAATGCATAGGAATTTAATCAAACCCTGCGCATTGTCAATGGCAAGGATAAAGTGGAATTATCCAAGAGCTTATCACAGTTAATCTAATAAACATCGAAACCATATAAATCTAAAAAGGTGAATTTGGTATGCCACTTGAAGTTGAATGGATTAAATGTACTGGAAATATATGGTGCAATTTGCTCAATCTAAATTTAAACAACACGTACTTCAATAACTTGGAAGGTGTGTATATTATTTGGCACGAGGGGCGGAATCCAGCAATTGTACGTGTTGGGCAAGGGATAATTAAAGACCGCCTTGAAGTTCACAGGAATGACCCGGAAATATTGGCTTATCAACAACATACTCTTTATGCAACATGGGCAGAGGTTCCAGAAAATTACCGTGACAGTGTTGAGGCATACCTTGGGGAAAGGCTCAACCCAAATGTAGGAAGTAACTTTCCAGATGTTGCTCCGATATCGGTTAATTTACCTTGGTGAATCATCGGCATGTAGTAAAAATATCTGGCTATGCAAGCAAAATGCAAGGGCGCAATCATAGGTTGGATATGTGGGCTTATCACAGCAACGATAATATGGTTTTCCAGAGATATAAATTTGAACACTGTAGGTCTTATTTTTGATGTGTTAGGAGCTCTCTCTATTGTATCTTATCCTATTTTAAAAGGAAAACTCGAAACCTCACTAAATAAATTTTTGACATGTCTTTTCGAAGAAGGTGATGCCTATGGAAAATTCGAAAAATATTCAGTCATAGTTGGAGTCGTTCTAATAATTATTGGATTTATAATAAAAATCTACGCAAATTGAATTCAATATCGGACTTGAAAAGTCCGAATTTTAAAATTAGATGGAGGTAAAGCGAAAGTGGGATGAATCCCATTTCAGAAAAGCCTATAACTAAAAGATATGTTACCCTACCCGTGATAATACGTCGGCTCTTCCTTCTTCTTCTGTACCTGCTGCTGGAAATTAATCACAGGAACAGGCATCGAAGGCGGAAGCCCGAGTGCCTTTGAAAGCATCAAAGCCAGAGGTGCAAGATT
>JAHFOY010000006.1:42901-62368 GCA_023261485.1 Planctomycetota bacterium | reverse complement strand
ATGACAATATTCGGAAGAAAAAGAAGTCGTATTGTCGATATGAGGTTACACGCTGCAGGATAAAATATTTTAATATTGTGATTTCCAGCTCATTTACGAGTAGAAATACCGGGGTAGTGTTCTGTCATCGGGTCTTTATCGCTTATTATCCGTGTTTGCCTTTTAATATCAGCTCGTAAGTACTTTGGCAAATTGAATAGTGCGTGATGCGTAATGCTGTCATAAAACCGGAGGTCGCCGGCAATCCTTGAATTAATCCTATCGTCAATCTCTTCGCCTGTTATATCTAAATTACCGGGATTACATGTAGCCATGACAAATCCCCACTGCAGGGCGTAAGAAGGGATGTAAGTAACATAAGGAAATACGTGTGGAAACACATTGCTCAATGTATTGCAAATACTTGTAAACACGTCATTCTCTGCAACAGAGGCGGCGCCTGACTGGACAATCAGAATTCCTCCATTTTTAAGCTTTTCGGCAACAATCCTATAAAGCTCTATTGTAAAAAGCATACAAGAAGGACCTCCTTCCAACGGGTCATTTACGTCTATGATAATCGCATCAAATTGTTCATTTGTTCCTTCGAGGTATTTTCTGCCGTCTTCGATAACGAGTTCCAGGCGGGTGTCATCAAAAGAACCCGTGTGAAATGAGGGAAGAAACTTTTTGGCACACTCTATCATTTCCTTGTCAATATCAACCATCACAACCCTTTTTACCGATTTATAACGTAACACTTCCCGCAAGGTCGCCCCTTCGCCGCCTCCTATAATGAGTACACGTTCAATACAAGGATGCAAAATAAAAGAAGGATGTATGAGCGCCTCGTGATAGATAAATTCGTCCGCCTCAGCGGATTGGAACTCATTATCAAGGATGAGACATCTTCCGTAATTATAGGTATCTATGATGATGATTTTTTGTACCTTTGTTTGCACCTGGCACAAAACATTTTTAAAAGCATGTTTATGCAGCTCATAGTTGTTGAAATAATCGTCTATCCAATTGACAGGGGCTTTTTCCATAATGTTATTAATCGTTTCTATAGATATATTTTAAAGATTGCAAATTTAAGCCATGCAAATTTATTTCTACCGGGCCGCCATCTGGGGGGTTTTTGATAAAAAATCCCCTCTTTTGAGTTCCAGGAATGAAGTTTCTTTTGCATAGAACGCCTCTGTCATATAAGAAGCGGCATTCCGCGGGTCGATTGCGCTGCCACAGATGAAGATGTCTGCTGCTGCATATCCATGTTCAGGCCACGTATGAACGGCAATATGTGATTCAGCCAAAATAGCCACACCGGTTACGCCATAGGGACTGAATCTATGACATACCACATCCACCAGAGTTGCCTTAACGGAGTCTGTTGCTTTGATAAGAATTTCCTTTACAACATCAACATTGTCAATAGTATCTTTACAACATCCCCACATCTCCAAAATAATATGCTTACCTAATGTGGCCAACATTCTTCTCCCATTACATAAAGATTCAAATAAAGTGCCCTGGCAATATGGGCGTTTTGATTCTAGAATGAATTGCCGGAGTTGTCAAGAATGAATATACATAGGGGAAATATTTTGACAATTTATATTTCATTCTGTATAGTTCTGAAAATTTATGAGAGACGATACACTGCATAATATAAAGAAATTTTCATATCACTTCGTTGGTATAGGCGGTATTGGCATGAGCGCAATTGCTCAGGTACTCAGGGAACAAGGCCATATCGTCAGCGGTTCTGACAGAAATTATGACAAACAAATTACTCCTTCCCTGTTTTCAGCGCTCTTATCCAAAGGTATTTCGCTTCATGCGCAGGATGGTTCAGGTGTGAAAGAAAATACGGACTTTGTAGTTGTTTCTTCCGCCATTGAAGAAGACAACCCCGATATTAAAAAAGCCCTTGTAAATAACAAAAAGATTATAAAACGCGCCGACCTGCTTGCCGGCATGTTTAACCGTAAGTACGGAATTGCCATTGGAGGAACGAATGGGAAGACTACGGTAAGTTGTATGGTAGGTTATGTCCTCGATTATGCAGGCTTATCACCCACGGTTATTGTGGGTGGTTGTATTAAAAATTATACAGATAACTCTCATTTGGGCAATGCAAAGACAGGCACGTCTGACATTATGTCCATTGAGGCAGACGAGAGTGATGGCAGCATTGTCTTGTATACACCGCGTATAGCAGTCATCACCAACGTTTCGAAAGACCATAAATCTATCGATGAAATATCCAGGATGTTTGTGTGTTTTTCAGAAAACACCGCCGAAACCCTCATTGTCAACGCAGATTGTCCGCGTTTGAAACTGATAGAACTTAAGCATAAGAACATTGTTACCTACGGACTGAATAACAATGCTGTTATCCGTGCAAAAAATATTGTTTGTAAACCTTTTCAAGCCACCTTCGAGGTAGGCAGACATTCTTTCGAAATAAACCTACCGGGCATTTATAATGTATCGAATGCACTTGCGGCCATTGCCGTGGCCAGGACTCTCAACATCAACGACGACAAAACAGCCGCCGCACTCAGGCAATTTAGGGGTGTACAACGCCGGATGGATATTATTGGAGAAACCGATGGTATAATAATAGTGGATGACTATGCCCATAACCCCGAAAAAGTTATGGCTGCGATAAATGCCGTAAAGCTTGGTTGCAAGCGGGTCATTGCCGTATTTCAGCCTCATGGATACGGTCCCGCAAGCTTCATGAAGGAAGAACTCATCGATGCATTTATTAACGTCTTATCTCCCCAGGACATGCTTTTCATGCCTGAGATATATTATGCAGGCGGCACTGCAAGTAAAAACATCTCTTCCGCCGATATTATTAAACGAATCAAAGAAGGCGGTAAAAACGCCTTTTTCATCGAAAAAAGAGCAGACATTATCCCCGCAATAAAAAAACAACTTCGCACCGGTGATTGTATCCTCGTCATGGGGGCTCGCGACAACACCCTCACTGAATTCTGCCAAAATATTTTGCATTCTCTGCAAAATAAGTAGGCACGTAACATTCTTCAGTTTTAATAATTCAATCGTATAGGATTTTCATTTTATTTATGCGGCTTGTAGAGCGAAGAGCCTCTTCGCTCTACATTGAAATGTCGCCGAATGTCTAACTTGTTACGCGCCCCTATCAACCCGACAGACTCCCTTTTCTTACTGATACTTTCTTACATGTACTTCTCACCATTCAAACATAATAAAATACTGGAAGTCAAAAAAAACACATATATTTTGTAGGTTTCCACGCTAACGTAGCATAATCTCTTCAAAATTCATAAATTAACACTAAATTATTTATTCATATTGCCGATAATTGAGGATAACGAATGCAATGAAACGACAATATATGCAAAGATAGGGGGCAAATCATTTAAGTTTTATTTATGGAAATAATATTATGAACGAAATCATGACAATAAAACAGGTTGCAGAGTATCTGAAGGTAAGTCCCCGTTCAATATATAAATTGGTAAAAGAGGGTTCTATTCCTACCTTCAAGATAATGAATATGTGGCGATTTGAACGAACTAAGATTGATCAGTGGATAAACGAAAAAAACGGAATTAATAACTCTTTTTATGTAAAGGAAGGTGATAAACATGCCGAAAGTATTAATAATTGATGATTCAGCAGTCATGCGAAAGATTATTCAAAGAAACATTCAGCAGTCAGGGTTACTCGTGGATGAATTTGTAGAGGCGGGAGACGGCAGGGAAGGGCTTGAAAAAGCAACCTCTAATAATGTTGACTTAATACTGTGCGACTGGAATATGCCGAATATGACCGGGATAGATTTTGTCAAAGCGCTCAGGGGTTCCGGGCAAAAAAATAACATTCCCATAGTGATGGTGACTACGGAAGGTGGCGAGTCGAAAATCGAAGAGGCAAAAAATAGCGGCGCTAACGGTTATCTGACTAAGCCATTTACGCCAGATCAGTTGAAGTCCAAGTTGGGAAACTTCCTGCTCGTAAAATAACAGAAGCACTTCCATCTTACGCAATACTAAAACATTAAACCTAAAAGAAAGGGGAACCCATTCATGGCGGCTATTGAAGGTGTTATAGAAAGTATCGCATCAGACATTACCAGTTCCACAAAAACCTTATTTGAAACGATGATCATGCTGGATTTAAAGTACGACGAGTCCTCACTGGTAGATGAGACTCAGATAAAAACGGACGTTATTGGTATGGTGAGTTTCACCGGCAAATATCATGGGGTTATTGGTCTGTTTTGTTCGAAAAGGTTCGCATTAAAGGTTGCATCAACCATGCTAATGACAGAACTTAGCGAATTTACCAATGATGTGAAAGACGCTGTGGGTGAGGTATCGAACATGATCGCCGGAAACGTAAAAACAAAGCTTACAGCACAATACGGCGACATGAATCTTTCGATACCCATCGTGATTGCAGGCGAAGGCCTGTCAATAACCGCCGTAAACAATCACCCTGTCGTATCAGACACTACACTCTCTTGCTTTAGTAAGGATCCGTGGTTAATGACGCCGTTTATTTCCGGTGGCGAAAAGTTTAATGTGGGCTTGTTGCTTAAGGAATCCATTAAATAATATATTCACGTAACAATGACGACAATGGAAAATAATTCATCTAAAAAGATATCTTCATCCAAACTGGAAGAAACCCTGGTAAGTACATTTCCCCGGATTTGTACTGATTGCGGAAAGCTAACGAACAAACAGTTTTTTCTGACAAACCCCGTATTGCATTCAACAACATTGAACTCTTTTTTAATGAACTCCAACTCAAATTACGTAATAGCAAGGTTCGCAATCGAGGAATTTTATGAAGGGGAGATATTTTTCATCCTTACCGTAAAAGAAGCTGTCACCATTGGCAGTCTCGTGTTAACCCTCGACGATGCCGCAGTGCGTGAAAATGCAGGCAAAGGTGTTCTGGATGGAGATTGCCTGGATGCATATAAGGAATTCTCGAATCAGGTCTGCGGCATGTTAGACAACGAATTAAGACCAAAAGTACCCAAACCTATTCACCTCAAACTGACAAGCACAACCTTAATTAACAAAGAAAACATAAACACTGTGCTTAGTGAAGAAACTTTAAATGAAGAGTGTTTAATTCTAACGGCCGCGATGCGAATTCTTGGTTTTGATGACGGTCAATTTGTTTTGAGTATATCAAAACTGATCGGAGAAGAATTTTTTTCTGAGGTAATAGAAGAAAATGACAAAAGTTTCAAGGGAATTATCCTGGCCGTAGATGACTCAAATACAGATTTACGAATCATCAGAAAGTTTTTAAGCAGCGAATATAAAGTCATGGTTGCAAGCAATCCTAATGATGCACTCTCCATGCTTCAAAGAAGCCATATAGACCTTGTGTTGATGGATATTTATATGCCTGTCGTTGACGGGTTAACGCTCTGCGAAAGAATTAAAAGAAATGCTATGTCCAGTAATATACCAATTATTATATGTTCTTCTTCTCCAACACAAACTAATGTAATACAAGCTATTCGGGCTGGCGCGGTAGATTTTCTTGTAAAGCCTTTTACAAGGCAAAAATTAATCGAAAAAATTAACAAACACTTCGTAAAGGACTCGCTTATCTTAACCAGGTAGTATCTTAACTTAATGCTTGAGAATTTCAAAACAGAGATTCTTTCGTCGTTTCACTCTTCCGAATGACAAACGCTGTCATTCAGAGCGAAGAATCTAATTTAATTAATGAGGGCACAAAACATGGAAGACATTACAAATATTATGGATGATGTTGAAATTGTTAAGGAATTTCTGGTCGAATCCAGCGATCATCTGGATGACGTAGAATCCAAAATACTGCAATTGGAAGAAAACCCGGAAGACACAGACATTATAAATAGCATATTCCGCCCCATTCACAGCATGAAAGGTAGCGCAGGCTTCTTAGGAATGAAAGATATCGGCAAGGTAAGCCATGAATTGGAAACCCTCCTGGACGAAGCAAGGAAGGCCAAAATAAAAGTAACCCCTGAAATTATTGAGATCCTCTATGGAGGTATAGATATCCTGAAGAAACTGAGGGAAGCGGTAGCGAAAAAGGTTGACAACAAAGACGCTGTAACTGACGTAATTGATTATCAACCGCTTTTGTCAAAGATATCCGTTGCCCTTCAGCACAATCAAAATAACGTAGAAACAGGTTTTAAACCTGTCTCTACGTCACAAGACGACGTCGAGGATATTCCCCAGGAACCCAAAAAACTCGGTGAAATATTGTTGGAAACCGGTGATGTTAGCCAGGATCAATTGGATGTCGCATTACAAGAACAGGGAAAACCCCTTGGTGAAATATTAATTGAAAAAGGTATAACCACACCGGAAAAGGTTGATAATGCGCTGAAAATTCAGGCTACAACGGGTAAGCGCACTTCTGAAACTGTAAAAGTTGATACACAAAAACTGGATAATCTTGTGAATCTTGTGGGTGAACTGGTGATAGCCAATGCCCTTATGAATGAAGTATTAGGAAGCGCCAACAATACCAATACAAGCACAAACAAAAATCTTTCACAGCTTAGCAAAATTGTCAAGGATATACAGGACCAGGTCATGTCTATGAGAATGGTGCCATTAAAAGCCACATTTCAAAAAATGGCCAGACTTGTGCGAGATGTATCTATAAAGGCGGGCAAAAAGGTGCGATTGGAAGTATCCGGCGAAGAGACGGAACTGGATAAGACGGTGATTGAAGAGATTGGCGATCCGCTTGTTCATATCATCAGAAATTCTGTAGACCATGGAATCGAACCTCAAGACGAACGTGTCGCCAAAGGGAAACCCACAGAGGGTCTTGTACGATTAAATGCCTTCCATAAAGGCGGGAATATCGTTATCGAAATCGAAGATGACGGAAAAGGACTTTGTAAAGATAGGATTTTGAAGAAGGCTATCGAAAAAGGGCTGATTGAAGAAAATGCATCTCTCTCTGATCAGCAAATCTATAACCTCATATTTGCCGCAGGGTTTTCAACGGCAGAAAAGATAACCGACATCTCAGGCCGTGGCGTTGGCATGGATGTCGTGAAAAAGAATGTTGAGCGTTTGCGCGGCAAGGTTGAACTATCCACGGTGGAAGGGAAAGGCACTAAAATTTCCATCAAGCTGCCTCTAACCCTGGCGATTATTGACGGCATGATTGTACAGGTTGGCAATGAAAAATACATCATTCCAATGCTTTCCATAGAAGAATCTATCCGCCCAAACAAGGAACACATTTCTACGGTGCAGCATCGCGGTGAATTGCTCAATATACGAGGCAGCCTGCTGCCGATTGTGAGGCTGCACAATTTGTATAACGTTAAACCGAAAAAAATCAACCCATGGGAGGCACTCATCCTGATTGTTGAAGGAGAGGGAAAAAGGTGTGGAGTCCTTGTTGACGACCTCCTGGGTCAACAGCAGATAGTCATTAAAAGCCTTGGTGAGCAGTTCCGCAATGTTAGGGGCGTTTCCGGCAGCGCCATACTGGGAGACGGGTGTGTGAGTCTCATCCTGGACGTAGGCGGTATTATGAATATGGCTTTAAATTAGGCTGCTATAGGCAGCAACTTTTAAACTCCCCTCTAAAAAGAGGGGATATAAGGGGTGTGTAAGTTTGCCGAAAACACCCCCCCCAGCCCCTCTTTCTAGAGGGGAATCACAAAAGTTTGAAATTCCTGTACGTTAAATTAAGCCACCCGGCGGGTTCAAATTACAAATTTGAACCCGCGTGAAGGATTGAACCAGCCATGATATTCTAATAATTGAAATTATTAATAATTTTAGTTGGGAGTAAAACTATGAAGTTGACGTTGGGCAAAAAGATTGGTGGTAGTTTTGTGATATTGGTTCTTATTTCTGCTATCTCTGGTGGATTAATTTTGTATTGGTTAAATAACCTGACGTCGACTACCCAAACGGTATTAAACGTCAGAACGCCATCCATGATAGGCACAGAAAGACTTCTGAGATTTTATGGATTGGCCATAGGAGGGATAAGGGGATTTCTCGCATCCGGCGATGAAAAGTATTTACAAGATTTTGAAAAGGCAAAATCCGGAATGCAAGATAGTTACAAAAGACTAGAAGAACTGTCCCGTCGCTGGATTTTGCAGCAGAATAAGGATTTATTGAAAGAAATTGGAGGATGTCTGAACAAATTTTACGCATCGGCAAATCAGGTCATTGAAAAAAGACGCAGTCCGGAAAATGACGTAGCCGCTAACTATTTCACTACAAACATGACACCGCTTTTCAAGTCAATAAATGAAAAGATTGACAAAATTATGGAAGAACTCAGTAACAGCCCTGGTACTAATGCAGTAAGGGATGCAATTTACGCTTCTGCACAATATCGCGCAGGCACGGCGCGATGGGGCATGGCCATCCGAGGGTTTATGGAAAATGCGGATGAGAAATACATCAAGGACTATGAAACCGCTAAGAATATGCGCACAGGGGGCTTGACAAAGCTAAAATCTTTATCCAACAATCTGACAGCGGGTCTTCAGAAAATCGTGGATGATATTGTTAAAGAAGAGGAGAACTTTACCTCCAATGCAGAAAAGATTTTTGCAATCAGAAGAGGCAATGATTACCGATTGGACTTAAAACACCTCAGGGAAGAACTGGCTCCGCTGGTTGCCGCCGTCCAGAAGAACATAGACCAGATAGGCGCTAATATGTCAGGGCTATTGGAAGACGAGACGCAAAGAACGTTGGGATTCCAAAGGTCTATGTGGCTTATTGCCTTGATTTCAGTTGGTGTCAGTGTGTCGGTGGGTGCATTTGTAACCGTATTTTTACCATTAAAGATCACTACCCTCTTCAAAAATATGGTAACAGAACTTATATACGGCGCTACTAATGTGGCAACGGCCTCGGAACAAATATCCGAATCGAGCCAAAACCTTTCACTTGGAGCTTCTGAACAAGCGGCATCAATAGAAGAGACTTCATCAACCATGGAAGAAATCTCTTCCATGACAAAACAAAATGCTGACAACGCTCAGGAGGCATCCAAGATGGCTACAGCATGCAATAATTCGGTTGAGCATGGAAATACTACAGTGGTAGAGATGAATGGCGCCATGAAAAATATACATGAAAGCAGTGGAAAGATTGCCGACATCATCAAAATCATTGAAGGGATTGCATTTCAAACGAATTTACTGGCGTTGAATGCGGCAGTTGAAGCTGCCAGGGCCGGAGAACATGGACGGGGATTTGCAGTTGTTGCCGGAGAAGTGAGGAATCTTGCGCAAAGAACTTCAACGGCATCCAGCGATATAACGGCATTAATTACTGACAGCGTAACAAAGGCAACAACAGGCATGGAACTCGTGAAAAAGACTGAGGATGTATTCGCCGGTGTGGTTACACAGGTAAAAAAGGTAACCGATTTGGTAAATGAAATAGCTAATGCCTCGGAAGAACAGAGCAATGGAATAGCACAGATAAGTAAGGCCATTCAGCAAATGGACCAGGTTGTCCAGCAAAATGCAGCCAGTGCTGAAGAAACGGCGGCATCCAGCGAGGAATTAACAACACAGGCACAGGCGCTCAATGATCTGGTAAATAAGGTGGGCGCAGAGGTTGGCATGGAAAACAAAGGCGGTGGCGTAAAGCAAGTGATTTCAAAAAAGGAAAAGCCATTACCTGTCAAAAACGATTTAACGGCAGACAGAGAATCTGAAGGCAACAATACAACACTTGTTTTGGCAGATTCCTTGTAAGCCCACTAGTTATAAATTATGTAACAATTTAGTTTTTTGAAAAATTTTAATAACAACAATGTTTTACCGTAATGTGTAGGGGCATGTTTCAAACCTGCCCCTACGGTAAAATCGGAAGGGAGGAACATTCTAATAATAAATCAAAGAAAGCAGTTTGATGTAATATTTTCAGTAGTATATGTACTTTACATTGGAACAGGTACGTAAATATTTTAGGAGGTTTTACCATATGAAAATGAATTTAAGCACAAAGATCATTTCATTATTTGTACTGGGCGGTGTAATACCGATGGTCGCCATAGGAATATTAAGCTACCGTAGCTCCAGTAAAGCGCTGGAGCAACAGTCATTTAATCAATTAGTATCAATCAGAAACGTTAAAAAATCAAATATAGAAGATTGGTTTAATGAGAGAAAAGCAAATATTGAAACCTTATCAGTAAGTCCTATGGTCGTCAATGCAATAAAAGAATATAAAAACGCATTTCACGAAGCAGGCGCTGAAAAGGTACGCGACCTGTATATTACCAAAAATCCGTTTCCTGCAGGTAAAAAGCTGGAATATATTGATGCTAAGGATGGCAGCAGTTACAGCAACCTGCACGCTAAGTATCATCCCTTTTTTAAGCAATACCTCGAAGAGTACGCGTACTATGATATTTTCCTTGTTGATGGAGAGACAGGAGACGTCCTTTACACTGTTTTCAAAGAGCAGGATTTCGGGTCGAACCTGGTTGCAGGTGCGTACAATACAACAAATATTGCAAGGTTATTTAAAGATGTCAATGCGGCGGGCGTAGCTAATAACAATGCCAAACTGGTCGATTTCGAATCCTACGCGCCATCGAATGGAGACCCTGCCGCTTTTATTGCAAGCGCTGTTTACGATGGTAATCAAAAAATAGGCGCGGTCATCTTCCAGATACCAATTAACAAGATTGATACCGTTATGCAAGAACGCTCCGGACTGGGAGAAACCGGTGAGACATATCTGGTAGGCCCTGACAAACTGATGCGATCCAACTCAAGATTCTCCGAAAAACCAACGGTATTTGTTACGAAGGTTGATACTGATGCCGTAAAAGAAGCCCTTGCAGGTAAAGTAGATTGCAAGATCATTAAAGATTATCGCGGCGTGCCTGTTTTGAGCGCATACATGCCACTAAATGTACTTGGCATGAATTGGTCTATTATCGCTGAAATCGATAAGGCTGAGGCCTTCAGGTCTATTGATGCCTTAGAGAAATCAATGCTCATCATCGGAATTTGTGCGGCAGGATTTGTAGCCGGATTAGGCATTCTTGTCGTCAAGATTACCAGCAAGATATCCGGACTATTCAGGAACTTGCTTGAAGAGCTCACAAGCGGCGCTACTCATGTTGCATCTGCATCTGAACAGATTTCAGCCTCCAGTCAGAGCCTTTCGGAATCAACTTCTGAACAGGCCGCCTCGATTGAGGAAACTTCATCAACTATGGAAGAAATTTCATCCATGACAAAGCAGAATGCCGACAATGCGGTAGAGGCAGCCAATCTGGCAAAGGGGTGCAATAATACTGCTGTAGGTGGCAATACGACAGTAACTGAAATGGATGATGCAATGAAAAAGATTTATGAAAGCAGCGGCAAGATAGCAGACATCATCAAGATTATTGAAGGGATTGCATTCCAGACTAATCTTTTGGCCTTGAATGCAGCGGTCGAAGCGGCAAGGGCAGGGGAACATGGTCGTGGATTTGCCGTTGTTGCCGAGGAGGTCAGGAATCTTGCACAGAGAAGTTCTGCCGCATCCAAAGACATAACAACCTTAATTACTGACAGCGTCAAGAAGGCAGAAAACGGAACCGAGCTTGTGAAGAAGACCAAAGAGGTATTCTCAGGCGTGGTTTCACAGGTAAAAAAGGTTACCGACCTGGTAAATGAAATTGCAACGGCTTCAGCCGAACAGACAAATGGTATTGAGCAGATAAGTAAGGCCATACAGCAGATGGATCAGGTAGTTCAGCAGAATGCTGCGAATGCCGAGGAGACAGCGGCAGCCAGTGAAGAACTGACCTCGCAGGCGCAGGCGCTCAATGCATTGGTTGATAAAATTGGCAAGGAAGTCGGCGCAAAGGACGGTGGGGATAATGCTGTAGTTAAAGCAACCACTTCGAAAAAGGAGAAAGAAGTATTTGCTCCCGTAAGTAAGAAATTATCACCGACCCATGCAAAACCATCTGGTTCAGGTATTAGGAAAACCAGAACCGAAGTATCTGACAGGACTGCACTCGACACGCACGGGGAAGGCGTACATGAAGGAAATGGCAAAAAACATGCTGCGCTAAGCGCCGGTGCAGATCGGTTAATTCCTATGACTGACGACGAGGCGTTTAAAGATTTCTAAGGTAAGACTTGCAAAGGGGCGAGATATACCTCGTCCCTTTGCATTGGCTATACTCGTGTGACAAAATTCCGAGCGGGTCTAGGAATGTAATTTATTGTTCAGGAATTTCAATCTTTTTAAAATTATGTAATGGATAAACACACCCCTACCCCTCTCAAGAGGGGATTTTGAGAAGCTCTCAAGAGGGGAATTTAAGAAGTCCCCTCTTGGGAGGAAACCCACCCCCTAGTCCCCTCCAAGGAGGGGATTTAGGGGTGGGTAAAAAAGTCGTTGGGTTTTTGTCTTTTAAAACCCAACCTAATTTATTGTTCAATAATCAAATGAAAGGAGATTAATATGCAGGCAGTCCTGGAACAAAAGAGAAAGCCAGATTTATCTGGAGTATCATCTCACGAAGGGAAATACCTTACCTTTGTGCTCTGCGGTGAAGAGTACGGCATTGAGATTCTTAAGGTAAGAGAAATTATTGGAATTATGAACATAACACCCGTGCCGCAAACCCCCGGTCACATCAAGGGAGTAATCAACTTGCGCGGAAAGGTCATTCCGGTAATAGATTTAAGGTCAAAGTTTGGGTTTGAAGAGGCTACGCACACAAAAGAAACATGCATAATAGTGGTGGAAGTACAGAACATCCTTACGGGAGTTATTGTAGATACCGTATCAGAAGTATTGGATGTCAATGCTGAGGAATTAGAGGCCTCGCCGCATTTTGGGAACGGCGTCAATACAGATATGTTTCTTGGCATGGCAAAGATAAAGGACAAGGTAAAGATTCTGCTCGATATAGACAAGGTTTTGGGTACCGAGGATATCAACGCTGTAGAGAGTTTAGCAAGTTAGTGGAGTAAAACATTTTAAACGGGAGGATAATAAATGTTTAGCAAGATGAACTTGATGGCAAAATTTATTGCAACAACTATCGTGGCAGTCGTAATTTGCACGGGTATTTTGACGTATATCAACACAGTAAGGCAAAAGACACAAATGTTGGAAGAAGTAAGAAAACAGGCCAGGGCGGCGGCGGACCAACTCATTTCAACAAGGAAAGTGATTGCTGAAAAACAGAAGGCGATAAACACGGATTCGAAAGGCAACTTCGAATTCAAGGGTGTAATCCCGGCAATCGTCGGGCGTGAAGTAGCTGAGAATTTCAGTCAAACAACCATATTTAAGATGAAGCAAACCAGCTTAAAATATCGTAATCCCAATAATAAACCAGATGGATGGGAGATTCAGCAATTGGAAAGATTCGAATCCAACCCTGAATTAAAAGATTTTTCAGAAACAACTAAATTAGAAGACGGCAGCAAAGTGTTTCGGATGATGGTGCCACTGAAGATCGAAGAGGCATGTATGAAATGCCATGGCGACCCGGCAAATAGTCCAACAAAAGATGGCAAAGACATTGCAGGCAGGCAAATGGAAAATTACAAAGTGGGAGACATTCGTGGAGGAATTAGTGTAATTGCGCCTCTGGCAACGGTGAATGCTGCGATTGCATCAAATAATTATTTTAATATCATTGGTAATGTGATTTGTGTGCTTGTTATAGGTGTAGTAGTTTTCTTAATTGCGCGAAACGTTGTTTCCTTACTCAAGAGACTGGTTATCAATTTGATGAATGGATCAAAAGAATTATCTTTGGCAGCAAGCGAGATTTCCTCTTCCAGCCAGTCGCTTGCAGACGGAGCATCCCAGCAGGCGTCCTCAATTGAGGAAACCTCTGCTTCTATCGAGGAAATGGCCTCGATGACCACGCGGAACGCCGATAATGCAAAAGAAGCAAACCAGCTTGCGGTCAAAACGAAAATGTCTGCCGAAACCGGGAATGAGGAGTTGGATGCATTACAGACCACCATGAAGGAACTCAACGCCGGAAACGATCAGGTGCTTTCCATTATCAAGTCCATTGATGAAATAGCGTTTCAAACGAACCTTTTGGCGTTGAATGCAGCGGTTGAGGCTGCCAGGGCCGGCGAACATGGAAAAGGATTCGCCGTTGTAGCCGAAGAAGTGCGCAGCCTGGCGCAGCGATGTTCCGTGGCTTCTAAGGAAACCGCAGACCTTATTAATTCCAGAGTAATTAGCACCGAAAACGCTGCAAAAGTTGCGGAGAAATCCGCTTCAAATCTTGAGGAAATCGTTACTGAAACGAAGAAGGTAACAGACCTGTCCGGTGAAATTGCGACGGCATCACAGGAACAATCTGAAGGCATTAATCAGATTTCCAAGGCCATTTCTACAATGGATACCATTACGCAGCAGAATGCCGCTAACGCAGAGGAATTAGCAGCATCTAGCGAGGAATTAACGGCGCAGGCAGAAAGCCTGAATACTATTGTAGTAGAACTGGCGGCACAGGTTGGAGATATCAATGTGGATTTGAACGATTCAAAGATACCCAAATCCGGCATTGGGGGAAAAGACAATACTTCTAAACCAGGAGTTGCCGCAAGTAGAAGAAAACCGGCAGCGAGGATTACGGTAAATAACAGAGCCCAAGAGGTAAAGAGTAATGGAAATGGTTCCAGGAAAGCCAAAAAACACGTATCCTGCACACCTGAAGAGTTGATACCTCTCAATGGGGATTTCACAGGCTTTTAGAGTGGTGTAAGCGTAAAATTCCTGAGGTAGTTCAACCGTCCCCGGTTGCCATCATAATGACAGACGGGGACGTCTATCTTACCAATAGGGGGGAATCAAAAAGCCCCCTTTTGGGAGGGATAAAGGGGTGGGTAATAAGTTCGTTACTTCAACGTACAGGAATTTCAAACTTGCCACAAAGACACTAAGTTTTTCTTTGTGGCTTGGTGTCTTGGTGGCGAAAAAGTTACCGAAGGTCTAATTAAATTGTTATTTTCAATTTATGAACTTTTAATTTTTGGGTGCGATTTTGAATATTCGCGCCCGAATCGGGAGGAAATTAAAATGTTTAGGAAAATGAAATTGATGTCGCGTTTTATAGTTACAATAATCGTCTCTATAGTTATTGCGATGAGTGTGCTGTCTTACTTTAACATGAAACGGCAGAACGATCAGTTTTTAACAGAGGTCGAGACACAAGCCACTATGGCGGCTCATGAACTTATGTGTGTCAGGAAGATAATTGCAGAAAAACAAAAAGTAATTAACACAGATTCAACAACAGGCAATGTCGAATTTAAAGGCGTGATTCCGGCAATTATCGGACGTGAGGTATCGGAGTTATTTAGCGCAAGTACTCCTTTTAAGATGAAACAAACGAGCCTAAAATACAGAAATCCAAACAATAAACCCGATGACTGGGAGGCGAAACAGCTTCAGGGATTTGAGTTAAGCCCTGATTTAAAAGAAATAAAAGAAGTTGTAAAATTGGAAGACGGCTCAAAATTATTCCGGTGCATCATACCTCTTAAGATAGACGAAGGCTGCCTGAAATGTCACGGTGATCCAACAACGAGCCCGACAGGAGACGGCAAAGATATTGCAGGTAAATCTATGGAAAATTATAAACTGGGCGATATACGAGGCGGTATAAGCGTGACTGCGCCAATGGCTACAGTCTCTAAGGCGATCATTTCCAATAGGAACTTTAATATCTATGGCAGTATAATATTTGTCTTTGTCGTTGGCGGCGTGGTGTTTTTCATTGTAAGAAACATCATAGGTTTTCTCAAGAGATTTGTTCAAAATCTTCACGAAGGCGCTGAACAGGTATCGTCTGCATCAGAACAAATCTCTGCATCAAGTCAGAACCTGGCAGAAGGCTCGACACAGCAAGCATCGTCGTTGGAGGAAACGTCCTCTGCGATAGAGCAGATGTCTTCTATGACATCAAGAAATGCTGACAGCGCAAAAGAGGCAAATCAGCTTGCTATAAAGGCACGTACTTCTGCGGAAAATGGTAGTCAGGCAATGCAAGAAATGCATGATATTATGAAGGAAATGAATTCAGGGAATGCTAAGGTATTGTCAATTATAAAATCAATTGATGAAATTGCTTTTCAGACGAATCTCCTGGCGTTAAACGCTGCCGTAGAGGCTGCAAGGGCCGGTGAACATGGAAAGGGCTTTGCTGTGGTTGCACAGGAAGTCAGAAGCCTTGCACAGAGATGCGCTGGTGCCGCAAAAGAAACTGCCGATCTCATTAATTCCAGAGTAGAATGCACTGAAAACGCCACAAAAGTTACCGATAAACTGAGCATTGCATTAAATGATATAGTCGTAGATACAAAGAAGGTCACAGACCTGGCAGGTGAGATTGCCGCAGGTTCGCAGGAGCAGGCGGATGGCACGCTACAATTATCCAAAGCAACTACTCAAATGGATCAGGTTACTCAAAACAATGCCGCCACAGCAGAGGAAATGGCGTCTTCAAGTGAAGAACTTTCAGCGCAAGCTAAAAGTTTAGAAGATCGTGTAAGCGAACTAGCCAATGAAATTGGAATGAGAAATACAGATTCAGATAAATCGGGACGTAGTTATGATCATGATACATACAAGAAGAACTCAGTCCGGCTAAAAAACTATACGTCAAAACATACGGAGAAGAAGGATAATATAATTTTTGACGTAAATAAAAAGAGCAACGGAAAAAGCAAGACCGTCGGAGAAAAGTCGCCTCACAACAGACTCGTAAGTAATGATGTAATTCCTATGGATGACTTCAAAGGTTTTTAAGCTCTATTTATTAGTATGACCTTATCTCTCAGGTGTGTAGATAGTTTTAAATTGTATTTCATTTTTGATGCTGATAAGTATTTAATTGTTTTCAATTGACTAGAGGAGGGAGGTCGCAGGAACGTGAATTATACCCAGAATGCTATTACAGTTGGCGTAGGCGATTTAAAGATTACACAGGCGCCTAATGTATTAAAGACGTTATTGGGCTCGTGCATTGGAATTGTGCTGCACGATCCGGTAAACAAGATTGGCGGGCTTTTGCACATAATGCTCCCAAAGAAAAACGGCAAGGATTTAAAGATAACGAAATATGCCGATCCCGGGCTTTCATATTTTATTTCTCATATAGTAACGAATGCTGGTGCATTAAGAGGCAGTCTTTACGCCAAGATATTTGGCGGCGCAAAGATGTTTGAAACAAACGGCATGCTTAATATAGGCGAATCGAATGAACTGGAAGTGCGGAGAATACTGAAAGAAGAAGGCATAAAGATTGTGGCGTCGAAAACCGGCGGTACGAAGGGATATAACATAACATTCGATACTCATACTGGTGATGTTACGTGCCGTGTATTTGGCCATTCAGTCGAAGTTTATTAACGAAAGAGGTAAAAATGAATATTACTGAAGATGGTATGAAAGTAGTCGAAATAATGTCGCGGCTCAGCATAGATCGGGCTTCCAGGGCGCTATCCAAGACACTGAGAACCGGCGCAAAGATATCCCTATCAAAAGCGTACATAGCGGATTTAAGTGAAACTACGGCAAAGATGAATGACGATCTCCGGGAAATGACGGGTGTTATGGTTAGTTTTAAGGGAAATGTAAGCTGCAAGCTTTTATTCATGATGCCAGTTGCCGGTTCATTTATCCTCACGGATCTCTTTCTGCGGCAACCTGCAGGAACAACAAAAGAATATAACGAATTTACTGAAAGCGTAGTACAGGAGCTGGGAAATATTCTTGCAAGTCACATTAGCAATGCGCTGGTTTCAGATTTTGACGCCAAATTGCTGCCACAACCCCCCCAGGTGCATAACGACTATGCCGGCGTCATGTTTTCAAATCTTGTTCTGGAACAAGGCATGACGGATGACAAGCTGTTGCTGTTAGAGACACAATTCGAAATTTGCAAAACGGAACTGGAGTGTTATCTATTTTTGGTCCCTGAGATGACGTCATTTGGGAAATTGTTAGATAATATAGGAGTAAATGTATGAGAAAAATATTAGTAGTAGACGACGCCAAAGTCATAAGAATGGTAATCAAACAGATTTTAATCCGCAACGGCTATGAGATTGCAGGAGAGGCTGGCAACGGAAAAGAAGCGCTTGAAAAGTACAAGGAATTAAGGCCGGATGCGGTAACCATGGACATCATAATGCCGGAGTCGGACGGTATTCAGGGGCTAAGAGAGATACTGGCCTTTGATAAACAGGCGAAGGTAATCATGATTTCTGCCATTGACCAGCGTGATTCCTTAACGGATGCCATACGAAGCGGCGCTACAGACTACGTAGTAAAACCATTCGAGGACGATCGTATGATAGCGGCATTAAAAAACATTTTTGGTGAGGCGTAATCACAATTTAACCGGACGTATACAAATATATAAAATCGGAGAACTTTATAATGGACATTGATATCAATGACAAAGAATTTTGTTTATTCCAACGCTTGATATACGACGAAAGTGGTATAAACCTTACTCCGACAAAAAGAGAATTGCTGAAATCCCGTTTAATGAAGCGTCTCAGAGAAAGGGCATTGACCTCATTTAAAGAATATTACCAATACGTAACAGAAGAAGATGCGACAGGCGAGGAAATGGTTATGATGCTCGATTGCATCTCTACCAACCTGACGGAATTTTTTAGAGAACCTGCGCATTTTGATTTCCTGTCAAAAAAAGGACTACCTGCCTTATTAGAGAATAAAAGAAAAAAGAGAGAAAAAAAGATTCGGATATGGAGCGCTGGTTGTTCTACTGGGGAAGAGCCTTACACCCTTTCCATAGTCCTGTCTGAGCATATCGGAGCGACCCGTGAATGGGATATAAAAATACTGGCCACAGACCTGTCAACACGGGTTTTAAAAAAGGCCATGCAGGGATTGTACCTCAAAAATCGAATTAAAGGCATATCCCCTCAAATGTTGAATACGCATTTTAAAAAAGGAACAGGAAGTTTTAGCGATTACTACCAAATCCAGGATCACTTAAAGGATATGATTGTATTCAGAAGACTTAATCTTACAAATGATGATTTTCCCTTTAAAGGCCACTTTGACTTCATATTTTGCAGAAATGTAATGATTTACTTTGACAAAGAAACACAGTCTGAACTGGTATCGAAATATTATAAGCATCTTGCCCCTGATGGGTATTTATTTATAGGGCATTCCGAAAGTCTTGCGGGTACGAATAATAAATTCCGCTATGTACAACCTACTGTTTATCAAAAATAATGCTTTATAACAAGGAGATATGTCATGAATAGAAAAATAAAGGTATTAATTGTGGATGATTCCGCAGTAGTCAGAAAAATATTATCAACGGGCTTAGGCAAGGATAGGGAAATTGAAGTAGTAGGAACGGCGGCAGACCCATTTATTGCCAGGGACAAAATAATAAATCTAAGACCCGACGTCATAA
>JAHFOY010000006.1:0-42801 GCA_023261485.1 Planctomycetota bacterium | reverse complement strand
GTAGTCAGAAAAATATTATCAACGGGCTTAGGCAAGGATAGGGAAATTGAAGTAGTAGGAACGGCGGCAGACCCATTTATTGCCAGGGACAAAATAATAAATCTAAGACCCGACGTCATAACCCTGGACGTTGAAATGCCCAGAATGGACGGTATCTCCTTCCTCCAAAGATTAATGACATATTTTCCTCTGCCCGTTATTATGGTCAGTTCACTGACACAAGCCGGCTGCGATACTACGTTAAAGGCGCTGGAAGTTGGGGCATTGGATTTTGTTACAAAGCCATCCATTGACGTGTCGCATACGCTCGAAGAGATCGTTACTGAATTAGCAGAAAAGATAAAAGAATCTGCAGCCGTTAAGGTTAAAAAGAGGGAATATTTTAAAAGTACGGAATCCAGACAGCCGCAGACAAGTCATGCACTAATCAACAGTACGCATAAGATTGTTGCAATAGGTGCATCCACAGGGGGAACTGAGGCGCTCAAGGAGGTGTTGATACAAATGCCGCCAAATGCACCCGGAATATTGATCGTACAGCACATGCCTCAATTATTTACAAAATCGTTTGCTGAACGGTTGAATTCCCTTTGTGCTATCGAGGTAAGAGAGGCAAAAGACGGCGATAGTATTATTCCAGGCCTGGCGCTGATTGCGCCCGGAAATTATCACATGGAGCTGCGAAGAAACGGCGCCCGGTATTATGTAGCGACGAATCAGGAACTGCCTGTCCGCCGCCACAGGCCGTCCGTTGAAGTATTGTTCGAATCGGTTGCTAAATATGCCGGTTCTAATGCCGTTGGGGTAATCATGACCGGTATGGGCGATGACGGCGCAGGGGGACTTCTGAAGATGAAAGAATCGGGCGCAAAAACGATAGCACAGAATGAGGAAAGCTGTGTAGTCTTTGGTATGCCGAAGGAGGCAATAAAATTAGGCGCGGCAGAAAATATCGTTTCACTCAATAAAATAACGCCTACGATTCTCTCGCTATTAAATTAGACCTTTGGCGGCTTGAAGTTTTAAATGTTCTATAGGTAAGAGCCGTCTCCCGACGGCAACCGGCAACTCACAACGGTGTGCATGTGCCCGGTTGCCAACAGGAGTTGACTCCTACCAAGCTGTATATTTCGCAGATATTACATTTTATTCATGTGATTTTTATAGTGGCGCGAAGCGTAGAATCCCCCTTTGGTAAGGGGGGATTAACTTATTAAACATTTTATAAGGAGGCTGAAACATGGCAATGCAATGGAACGAAAATCTGTCTGTAGGTGTGGATGTAATTGACAACCAGCACAAGGGAATAATTAGCAGAATAAACAATCTGCTAAATGCAATGTCACAGGGCAAAGGAAAGGATGAGGTAGGTAAAGTACTGACATTTTTAGCGGATTATGTGGTTAAGCATTTCAGCGCGGAAGAGGGCTTGATGAAGAAACACAACTTCGCCGGTTATGCGGAACAGCAGGCAGAGCATGCAAAATTTATAAAAGACTTTTCTCTGTTAAAAACGGAATTTGAATCACGGGGTGTTACTTCGACCTTGGTGCTGCAAACCCAGCGGCAGCTATGCGATTGGTTGACAAATCACATTACAAACAAGGATAAACAAATAGGAGCGTTCCTGAAAAAATGTGCGTAGTATTTGCTCACTTTGTATGGTACAAAAAAGTTTTACAATAAAATTAGGCGCGGCAGAAACAGTCGTTTCCCTCAACAATATTACGCCTACAATACTATCTTTGTTGAACCAGGCTGTATATTTCGCAGATGTGCCCTTTTATAAATAAACAGGGAAAACTACTTATGAAAATACTCATTGCTGACGATAATGAATTTATACGGGAACTTTTGCAAACCATACTTAAAAAGGCAGGGTACGAAGTTGTTGTTGTCGAAAACGGCCAGCAGGCGTTTAATGAAATTCGCAGGTGTGGCATACGCCTTGCCATACTTGATTGGAAAATGCCCTGTATGACCGGCCCTGAGGTATGCCGTAATATCCTTAATGAAAACCTGCCCTACCTTGTTCACGTGATTATATTAACGAGTAACAAAAGCAATGAAGACATCGTTTCTGCGCTTCAATCAGGAGCAAGCGATTATATCAGTAAGCCGTTCAACCCCGATGAATTGCTTGCAAGGGTCCGTGCTGGAGAGAGGATTATAAACCTGCATATGCAACTCAGCGCTATGCAGGAATTTGCTGAACGCAAACACATTGAAGAGAAGATAATCGAGTCTGAATTTAAGTACCGCACAGTGGCAGACTTTACCTGGGATTGGGAGTTCTGGATGTCTCCTCAAAAACGGTTTCTCTATATTAGTCCATCATGTGAACGAATATCGGGATATACACCTTCCGACTTTACGAAAGATGCGACACACTTTTCTAACATAGTACATCCAGAAGATTCCCACCCCCTGCAAATGGAATTAGAGCACGCGTTTTTACGGCATACACAAACAGGTTTTGACTACAGAATTATTCACAAAGACCAAAAAATCAAGTGGGTATCAATTGCATATCGGCCAATTACGGATAATGAAGGAACATTTCTCGGTGTTCGTGGTTCGATACGTGAGATCACTGAACGTAAACAAGCAGAGAATGAAATTGCCCTCTTGCAGACCATAACTATGTCAATAGCTCATGTGGATAATTTTAATGAGGCGATTGAAGTTGTCTTGCGTGCGATCTGCGACGCCACCGGGTGGTCTTTTGGAGAAGCATGGGTTCCTCACCCCGATGGCACCCACCTCGAATGCAGTCCATCGTGGTACAGTTCCGTCAAGGGTACTGATACATTCAGAGAAGCGAGCACAACCTTTACTTTTCCACCGGAGGTCGGCCTTCCCGGACGTGCGTGGTCATCAAAGAAACCCGTATGGATATTGAATGTTACCCTTGATACTAATTTCGCGCGTTCACAGATTGCCAGGGAATGCGGCTTTAAAACAGGAATAGCTATTCCTATCCTTTGTAATGATACTGTTATCGCCGTGATGGTATTTTTTGTTCTAGAACAATATGACCCTAATGAAAAAATGATTAGAACGATCGCAACGATTGCTGCCCAGATGGGTATGTTCATACACCGGAAACAGCTTGAAGATAATCTGCGGCTGGCGCACGATCAGAACAGGCAGTTGATTGCCGCTATCCCAGCAATACTTATTTATATTGACATTGACAACAGGGTTGTAGAATGGAATAAGACCGCAGAGAGAGTTTTTGGGATTTCATCGGCAGATGCAGTCGGAAGGCCGTTTGGTGAGTGTGGAATCCAGTGGCAGGATAGAGGTGTGATGGAACAGATTCTGGACTGCCGAACTACGGTTCAGCCAACACGTATAGACGACGTCCGTTTCAAAAATCATCTTGGCAAAGTCGGCTTTTTAGGTATTACCGTAAATCCCATCCAGGAGACCGGGAAAAAGCAATTCACTTTATTGATTATTGGTAGCGACATTACGCAGAGAAAGATCATGGAGAGCCAGTTGGTTCAGGCTCAGAAGCTGGAGTCAATCGGCCAGTTGGCTGCCGGTATTGCGCATGAAATTAATACACCCACACAATATGTCGGCGACAATACACGATTTCTGAATGACGCATTCAGCGACTTGTGTAAAGTTATCGAAAAGTATAGAAAGATGCATACGGTATGTAAGTCTGGCAGTGTACCGGATGATCTCATCAGAGAGGTGGAAGCTACGGAGGAGGAAGCCGACGTGGAATATCTTACGGAGGAAATTCCCAGGGCAATTCAGCAGTCGCTGGAGGGTGTTGAGCGCGTTTCTAAGATTGTGCGCGCCATGAAAGAATTTTCACATCCCGGAACGGATGAAAAGACGCTTATCGATATCAACAAGGCCATCGAAAGTACCGCAACTGTGGCGAGGAATGAGTGGAAGTATGTTGCTGAAATGGTGACTATCTTTGATACGTCGTTACCACTGATACCGTGTCTGCCGGATGAATTTAATCAGGTGATCTTGAACATTATCATCAATGCCGCCCATGCCATTGGTGATGTGGTTGATAACGGGAACAAAGGCAAAGGTATCATTACCGTCAGTACCCATCGCAACGGAAAGTCGGCGGAGGTGCGCATACAGGATACAGGAACGGGAATACCGGAGGAAGCGAGGCCGAAGATATTCGATCCATTCTTTACTACCAAGGCGGTTGGTAAGGGAACTGGTCAGGGGTTGGCAATTGCCCATGACATTATAGTGAAGAAACACGGAGGGTCCATCAGCTTTGAGACAGAGATAGGTAAGGGAACCGCCTTTATCGTACACATACCAATTGATGACAGTGATAGTAAAGGGGCAAATTAATCCTTCAGCAACTGCTCGAATGAAAATCTCCCTCTCTTAATGGGAGGGACATAGGGAGGGTGCAAAGTAGTCTGCGGTTCCTTCACCCCCACCTGGCTTCCCCCTGCCCCCCTGTCCACCTCACGGAGGGGGAGAAAGGGGGCGGCACTAATCGTTTGAAATTCCTGTACGTACTCGGATTGGGTTTTCGTCGTCTTTTCATTTACAAACAGGAGTAGAGACGCAGATTTTGCCTTTCTACTTAATCGTTTTGAATTTCCCAAGCGTTAAAATGATTTCATAATATGAATTTGAATACTAAGAAAAAAATCCTGTTTGTCGACGATGAGCCAAACTTCCTTGACGGATTGCGGCGTTTGATGCGTAACCAGAGCGAAACATGGGATATGTATTTTTTCTCTAACCCCTATGCAGCTTTTGATCAGATATGTAAGACAGGTGTTGATGCCGTCGTATCTGACATTATGATGCCGTGTATGGATGGTTTTGAACTCCTGGAGAAGATACGAAGCACAGAATGGACCAAAGATATCCCCGTGCTTATACTAACGGGTTCGAACGAAAATCATCTCAAACAACGGGCGCTTGATCTGGGAGCCACGGATTTGCTGAACAAACCAGTCAACAGGGAGGATATCATTGCCCGTATCAATAGCATGCTTCGCCTGAAGGCCTATCAGGATGAGATCGTGGCTCAAAATGCGCTGCTTGAGCGAAAGGTCAGGGAACGAACGCAGGAGTTGGAAGAATCCCGCCTGGATATCCTCTGGCGCCTTGGCAAGGCAGCCGAGTATCGGGACTACGAAACCGGAAATCATATCGTGAGAGTAGGGTGTTATTGCCGCATTATTGCAGAGACGCTTGGCATGAAACAGGAATTTGTCGAGTCTCTGTTCCTGACCAGCCAGCTTCACGATATAGGGAAAATAGGTATTCCAGACCACATCCTCCTGAAACCCGGAAAACTGACAACCGAAGAGTTTGAAATCATGAAACGGCACTGTGCCATAGGCGTTGAAATACTCCAACAAGATTACAAGGGTGCGGAATCGTTTCTTGCATGGCGAGACATAAGAACACCCCCGGTGTACGAAAAAAGGAAAGGAAACGGAAGAAGCAGCAACCCCTTTCTGGAAATGGCCTCCGCCATATCCATGACACATCATGAAAGATGGGATGGAACTGGCTATCCAGGCAGTCTGGCAGGAGATGAAATTCCTGTTGAATCCCGAATAGTTGCATTGGCTGATGTGTTTGATGCGCTGTGCTCTGAGCGCCCATACAAGCCGGCCTACCCGGAAAGCGAATCTCTGACGATCATTAGAAACGAAGTTGGTAAGCACTTTGATCCAGAGGTATATGCTGCTTTTGATAAATCAATCGGTGAGGTAAGGTCAATCAGAATGCAATTACAAGATGAAACACCAGTGCCGGGCTGGGGCGCAAAGGAAGATAAATGTGTCTTACCCTCCCCAGTAGTAGCGTAAAATGAGTTAAGATGAGGGTAATTACGAATGAGGCGTATTTAATGCTTGAGGAATTTCAAACAACAGTGTAGAGACGCAAAATCTTGCGTCTCTAAGTCTCTGTGTAAATGATAGACCGCCTAATGCCTATTTTATGATGTTTATTATTGTAAGGAAGTACCGAAAATGAGAAAAATTCTTTTAGTTGATGACGAACCAAAAGTGCTGCAGGGACTACAGCGTATGCTGCGTTCCATGCGGCATGAGTGGGATACGGAATTTGCCACAAGTGGACAGGAGGCATTGGAAATTCTGTCGAAATCGCCTTTTGATGTAATCGTGTCGGATATGCGTATGCCAGGCATGGACGGTGTCCAGCTTTTGATGGAAGTAATGAAGAAATATCCCAATGTGGTGCGAATCATCCTGTCCGGACAGACGGATCAGGAGGCTTTTCTGTCATCGTCCGGCATAATGCATCAATTCCTTTCAAAACCGTGTGACACGGAGCTGTTGAAAGCGGCGATTACACGCTCCTGTACCCTGCAGGGTTTGTTGAAAAATGAATCTCTCAAGAAACTGGTGCTGCAAACAGCTTCACTCCCCAGCTTATCTAAGCTCTATACTGAAATAATACATGAGCTACAATCACCGAACACCTCCATGGAAAAGATCGGACAGATTATATCAAAAGACCTTGGGATGACAACAAAAGTTCTCCAACTGGTTAACTCAGCGTTTTACGGGCTTCGCCGCCGCATCTCGAATCCAACGGAGGCGGCGGTTGTCCTGGGTTTGAATTCCATCAAGTCGCTGGTCTTATCATACCATATGTTTTCGCGCTTAGAGCACTTCAAGTTGCCGGGATTCTCTCCCGACACACTCTGGAAACACAGTATGATCGTTGGATCGTTTGCACGACAAATTGCGAGGATTGAGAACTATTCCTCGAAGATGATTGATGATGCTTTTGTTGCCGGTATGCTTCATGACCTGGGCAAGCTGGTGCTCGTTGCAAACCTGCCCGAACAATATAATAAAAAGTTAACTTTGATACAAGAGAAGGGACTATCACATTTGGATGCGGAGCATGAAGTATTCAACGGAACGCATGCCGAAGTAGGCGCATACCTGATCGGGCTGTGGGGTATAACTGACACAATCGTTGAGGCGCTTGCATTCCATCATAACCCAGGAACGTGTCCGACTAAAACCTTTACGTTGGTGACAGCGGTGCATGTTGCCAACGTACTTGGAAATGAGACATGTCCAAGTGAGATAGGGGCAGGATCACCTGTTGATTACGACTATATTGCAGGACTGGGTTTGTCAGAGCGACTGTCTGTGTGGCGCGAATCGTGCCAAAAAATGAGACAGGAAGGAAATGTGTAATGTCTGAAAAAATTCTCTTTGTTGACGATGACCCCAACATATTGTCAGCCTATCAACGGCAGTTACATAAGCAATTTACCATTGATACGGCGCTTGGGGGAAATTTTGGATTAGAGGCAATTGATGCCCGCGGTCCCTTTGCAGTTATCGTATCCGACATGCGCATGCCCGGCATGGACGGTATTCAGTTCCTGTCAAAGGTGCGGGAAAAGGCGCCTGATAGCGTACGTATGATGCTTACGGGCAATGCCGACCAGCAAACAGCAATCGACGCCGTCAATGAAGGGAATATCTTCCGTTTCCTCACAAAACCCTGTTTACCAGACATTATTACCAAAGCGCTTACCGCCGGAATCGAACAATATCGGTTAATCACAGCGGAAAAAGAATTACTGGAGAAGACCTTGCATGGCTGCATAAAGGTGCTTACCGATGTGCTTACGCTGGTTAATCCAACGGCATTTGGCCGTGCATCACGCGTACAGCGGCTCGTTCAGGCAATCTCTGCAGAACTTAAAGTAGAAAAGCCCTGGCAGATTGAAATTGCTGCAATGCTCTCTCAGCTCGGATGTATTACAATATCTGAGGATATTCTAACGAAGCTATATAGTAGCATTAATCTCAATGAACAGGAATTACAAACTTTTCATGCACATCCTCAGATAGGCAGTAGTCTAATATCCAGCATTCCCCGTCTGGAAAACGTTGCTGAAATTATTGCTTATCAAGAGAAGCATTTTGATGGTTCCGGTATACCGTGTAATTCCAAAAGTGGAGCGGATATTCCGATGGGCGCAAGAATACTCAATCTCGCCCTTGATTTTGATTCGCTTGTTACGTCAGGAATGAATAATGCCCAGGCATATACGGTAATTCAGGAGAGGCAGAAATGGTATGATCAGAATATTGTTGTCGCGCTTAAAAAGGTACTCACGACAGAAAAAGGTTATGAAATTAAATTTGTCAAGGCACATGAACTTACAAAAAATATGACTCTCGCTGAGGACATAAAAACGAGTTCAGGAAAAATACTTCTTACCAAAGGACACGAGATCGCCCCATTAGCACGAATTCGACTCATTAATCTGGCGCAGACAAAAGAAATATGTGAGCCGATAAAGGTCTTCGTTCCAGTGAATCCTGCTAAGGACGCTGAAGTTGAATTGATGAAACATTAGCAGGGGCTGAAATACGTATGGATGATTATGTACCAATACCATTAAACGCAATTCGAGTGGATACAAACATTGGGTGCAACCTCTACCTTCAAAACTGCATAGATGGTTTTGTTTGTTACGAATTGTATTAAAGGAACAGTGTAAACATTTTACAAGGAGGCGGAAACATGGCAATGCAGTGGAACGAAAATTTGGCAGTAGGTGTAGATGCAATTGATAACCAACATAAAGGGATATTCATACGGGTGAATAATCTGCTTGATGCAATGGTGCTGGGCAAGGGTGAGAAATACATTGTTGAGATAATAGAATACGTAGGTGTACATTTCAATACAGAAGAGAACTTGATGAATAAATACAACTACATCAGTTACGTAAAACAGAAGACAGAACATATGCTATTTATAAAATATTTTTTCAGCATAAAAAGAGAATTGGAAACACAGGGCGTCAGTTCACAGTTACTCATACAAACCCATCAGCTATTATATAATTGGCTGAAAAGTCATATAGCAAGGGAGGATAAAAAATTCTGCACGTTTATAAAGAAGTGCGCATAACGAGTGACACGGGGATGTACCCGTCACCTGCCACTCGTCACCTGTTTTGCATTCTTTATCTGCGGCTACGCAGCGCAAGGCTATACGTTATTACCTTATGTAGTTAAGCCCTTTTTGCAATAGTATACAAAAAATGTTTTAACAACCTGGGGTCAGTTGCAAAATGGACATGAGTGTAGGAACCTAATACATGGTCTGTAAAGACGCCGTCCATTTTTGATTTCTTGTCATCACATTTGGAAATCGCATAAGCATACGGCGTACCTTCAGGAACATGCAGTGATGACCAGTGAAATTCATGGCCTTTGAACATCTCCCCTTTTTTGCATAAGATGTTATCGTGCAGCGCTTGAACTGTAATGTATCCAAGCCCCTGCCTTTTATTTTCCATAATGGTAGTTCCCTTGAGTATTCCGCACATTTCATGCGTCTTCTTTTTAAAGTCTGCCATTTGTTCAAGCAGGTACATCATCCCCCCGCATTCGCCGTATATGACCACACCTTTTTTGTGCGCTTTACGTATGGACTCCTTCATTGTGGTGTTTGAAGCAAGCAGGTTAGCATATAGTTCAGGAAAACCCCCGCCAATGTATAATCCATCGATATCCGCTGGCAGATACTTATCATACAATGGACTAAAATAAGTAAGCTCTACACCATACAATTCCAGCAGGTCAAGGTTGTCCTGATAATAAAAATTAAATGCCTCGTCCACAGCGACGGCAATTCTGAAATAAAACCTTTCATTTATCCCGCTAAATACCGTCTTTTTATATGAGGGAATACCGCCGGATGACGATGCAATATCAATAAATTTATCTATATCCACAGTAGTTGCCAGCAAATCACCGATCTTTTGATATGTAGACTTTGAAAATTCCTGCTCTACTGACGGCACTAAACCCAGGTGACGCTCCGGGAGTATTATATCATCATTGAAAGGCAAATACCCTAAAACAGGAATGCCGCAATTTCCTTCTATAGATGCTTTCAGAGAACGATAATGCCGCTCGCTCTTAACTCTGTTAAGAATTATCCCTTGAATTTTTACGTCTCTATCAAAATATTTATATCCCAATACAACTGCGCCTGCGCTGCGCGACATTCCCTTGGAATCCATTACCAATATCGCAGGCACATTCAATATCTTGGCAAGGTGTGCCGTACTTCCCAGTTCGCTCCCGTCCAGGCAGCCGTCATAGAGTCCCATTACTCCCTCGATAACCGCCATATCTGAATCTGCCAGGGCATGCTCGAACAATTCCAGGCACACATCCTGGCTCATGAGCCACGTATCGAGATTACGCGAAGGTTTTTGGGTAATTGCCGTGTGATGTGAGGGGTCAATATAATCAGGTCCTGCCTTAAACCCCTGCACTTTGTAACCCTTTTCTTTCAATACAGACATCAGGCCGAGGGTAACGGTTGTTTTACCCACACCGCTGTGCGTGCCTGCTATTAATATCCTGGGATATTTATGTGAAGTATGATGCATGATTTAAATAAAAACTGATTGGCTGCTAAACGATAATTAAAGGTTTTGAATTATATACCGTTACGCATGAATGGTCAAGAATTTCACTGGAAAATACAAATATTTAGAAACTGTAACTCATGCTGAAAAGAACGTTGAAATCCAGTTCCTGATGTTCTCCCCCTAATCCTTGATACGCAGGCACTGGAACGGATAGCGTTGTTTTTAACTGCTCTGTAAGGTAAGAGGAAACGCCGGGTGCAAAAAAGATGGTCGTGCCGCCGGAATCACGAATCGTCTCTCCGTCTTGTACATCTTTATTGGCAAATTGTGAAATAACTTCCGATAAGAAATTAAGTGTAGGTTTTTTATTCCCATCAATGACATTAAAGGTCGCACCGGTGGTCACTCTAACGATATCGCCAAATTCATAATTCTGATCGCCTTCTGTCTTAAGATGGTATAACACCGTACCGTCCACTACAATCAAATGATTGATTTTTTTGTTGGCTGAGATACCAAATAGATAATCCAGAGACCCCGCACCTGGCTGTAATTCCGGCTCATATTTTTCTCCGGTCTTATTCCTTTCGTCTGTAGTTCCTGTAGGCAATTTCAAACCAAATATCCCGGCCAGCCCAAATTGTTTGTCATAAAATTTGTACTTTCCAAGCAGAATTGAGTCTCCAAGACCCGTAGCTTTTTCGCTATCACCTAAAAATTCTTCTTCATGTACTTCCTTAAAGCGTCTTTCTACATAGGGTACCTGCAGACTGACGGAAAGCGCATCAGTAATCCCATAGCCAAAAAAAACGCTATTCGAAATATCATTCTTCCGGGCATGTGCATCCCGGCCTTCTTCGTGCAATTCATGTGCTTTCCTTATGTTGACGGATTGCCAATCCTGATACTCCAATATATATCCCAGGGTGTATTTGTTTTTCTTAGGCGACTCCGCAGAAATCGGATTGACGGCGCCCGTAGTCCCGCCGAATCCGCCGAGAGAACACAAATCACAGGCATAAGCATTGTTTTTACATACTGTCGCAATCATCCAGATTATGAAAATAATTATATAACGGTATTTTATTACAGTGGTTTTCATATGCCTCCTCCAAAATCAAATCAGATTGGGTTTTGCAAGACAAAAACCCAACGACTCCCCGTTTACACGAGAACAAGTTTTATTTTTTACCCACCCCTTAATCCCCTCCCAAGAGGGGACTTCTCAAATTCCCCTCTTGAGAGGGGTAGGGGTGTGTTTATTAATTGCATATTTAAAAGATTGAAATTCTTATGCATGGAATTAGGCTGCCTCGGACAGGAGTATGTAGGGGTTGAAGATTTCAACCCCTACACTGAAATTTCCAAACGCTAAATACCTCTGCTACGAGGCTTTTTACAGCCGCTTTCCATCTCTAAAAAGCCCACACAACCGATGCCATCGCCCTCCAGTCCACTACTTGCTGCGTACCGTTGGCGTTTTGATAAATTGGCTTTTGGAACTTTAAATCAACACTGCCGCCGGTTTTGGGAATATTTACCCGGACAGTTGGAGTAACAGAAAGGGATGTAATGCCGGTATTGTCTGTGTTATCCAGGAGGGATGTATCGGGTCTTGAGTATTTGCCGTCGTGGTCGGTGTCCTCTCCTGCATACAATCCGTTCAATTCCAAGCCGGGATTCAAATAACTGGCGACCCGGTATCTGGCAATAATATCCAAAGACACCTTATCTCCAAATTCATAACCTTGATCCCCTTCTGTCGTCATATGGTAAAGGAGATTGGCCTGTAATACCAGAGGATAAAATGACCGCATATAATTGACCAAAAATAAGGGATCCCACGAACCTGTGCCTGGCTGCATCATGGCATGAACCAGAGAACCGGATTCAGACACTTCATCGTTTTCTCCCGTTGGAGTTTTTACGCCCAAACCCAGAGTGAGTTTTTTTGTTGGATTAGCAGGTTCATCGGCGAGGAGCGTATAAAGTCCCATCAGTGTCATGTCACCTGGTCCCTCGACCGTATCCATCTTCATGTCCATTCTCATATCCATGCCCATATTGTTCCTTGTTATTTTCCTCATGTACATATCGTTTATAACATAGGGAATATTGACCAGGAACTGGAATCGCTCCGTGAGGTGGTATGCGGCCAGGAACGTATATTTTTGCATAATCATTCTTGTCGGAATTGAAAAACTCCTCGTCTCCGGCGACATCTCAGGCCACTCTTCGGTTACTCTGTCCAGCACAGTATTGTGGCTTATACTGTTACTGCCGTCTCGTATCGTTTTCATGTTCGAGTATTCATACTGGAGTGAAAGCCCAAGATTCTCTGCAACGGCCATATCAGAAGTTGTTGCCTCGGTAAGAGACCTTGACAGGCAGCATTCGCCGTGGGCGTATACAGTGCTGTTCATAAACATGAAAAACAAAAAAATTGCAACCAGTATTTTCATTACATATATCTCCTTTTTAATACAGAGTTCTTTTGATGCTCAATACCGATAGCATATCGGAGGTATCTCCAGCATATTGGAAATGCCGTAGAGGTCCCGTATCTAATGCTTGAGCAAATCAATGAATCGAAATTTAGTAATTCTAAGAGGTGAATAAGGAGTTATATGAAATATCGTGGTGGTTTTTCCGGAGGAAATATTACTACATCAGGAATGTTTGAGGGCGCTTCCCTGCAAAGAAAGCACAGGAATGACTCCTTTATCGCATGTACCCGGCTCTCCAATATATATTTAGCCGTAAAGGTTATGGGTGTAAGCGGGTCATTTCCATATTTGCAGTTTACGCTGCTTATAAAAGTTTTGAAACCGTTCCGTTTTTCGATAGCGGTATGGAACGTGTCTTGATTTCCTTTAGGTGCACAGCAACAATGTGTTTTACAATCAGACTCGGATTTACAGCCACATTGATGATCTTTGCAAGGATATGCGCCAGATTTAATGGCAGGGTTTACCGCTAACCCACCATTGCATACCATGAAAAAAATAATGACAAATATTTGAATACAAGCAAATATTTTATTACATTTACTCATTTTGTTCTTTTTACCGCATCCTTTTCTCTCTCAATTGTACTTTCCAAATGGTCATGCCATTTACTGCCATAATGCCTTTCAAGCCAGCCTTCAATGTGTCCTTGCCACAAATCGTATGCTTGTTTTACACCCTTTATCTGTGGATGGACATCGGAAGTATATAATACAGATTTTGTTTTAGGCACCTCAAGTAAAAAGTATTCGGACGGCTTTTCATTCCAGATGGCGCTAATCTTCACAACGTCTTTACACTGGTTTAATTTTTCCCGAACATCTTCGGCTGAATACCCGGGGAAAATCTTTCCGAGTAATTTATTATCGTCTTTAATAGCGTAAAAAAGACGGAAGACGTGTGAGTATTTAAGCTGGACATAATTTTCATGTGCTATATATTCATTATAAACACATGGGGCAAGCACGTCATGCATAAAACTATCCGTCTTATCGGGAAATCCCTTACAGGTATATGGCCGGCACCCTTTCGTAAATATGCCGCATCGTAATAATACTCTCAGGGTTGGACCATCTTCGGAGACAATCTCCTTCAGATAAAATTCCAAACATCTGCAAGGATTATAAACTATGTCTTTCGCCTGAGTGCTTGTGTAAAGCAGTTTGACTCCGTAAGACGCATTTCTCCGCTTCAGGAAAGTCTTCCACATGCCCAAATGGGTCTGTTTCCTGGGAATACTCATAAAACAGCATATCCCATCCGCACAGATATCGTCGGTAAAACTTATATTGTTATTAATGTTCGTGGATGTAACCATGCCGGTGTTCGTGCTCATGTACAACTGTTTCATGACGATGGCGGTGTTGATGAACCAGATTGTTTTTTAGTAATAAGTCGTAGTTATTTAAAATTTCTTTGTAATTCCCTATAGCAACCGGCCTTTTCTCTTCACTAAATACGAGTACCCGGTCTGCTATCTCCTGGGTAAGAAACAGATCATGTGTTACAATCAGGAGCGTCTTACCCTGAGATTTCAAGGTGTATAGGATATTGATAAATTTTGATATGCTTCTGGGGTCTAATCCACTGGTGGGTTCGTCCAATAACAGTATCTTTGGATTCATGGACAATATCGTGGCTATAGCTGCCCTTTTCTTCTCGCCAAAGCTCAGATGGTATGACGTGCGAGATTCATAACCTTGTAAGTCAACCATGGTTAATGCCTTTTGCGACGCCTCAATAACCTGATCTGCCTCCAGCCCCAGGTTTAATGGCCCGAAGGAAACATCGTCTATAACTGTAGGACAGAATAACTGATCGTCGGGATTCTGAAATACCATTCCCATCCCGCGCCTGACGTCCTTCACATTTTTTTTGTCGAGCAGTAACCCCATAACCTCTATATGTCCGTCACCATCCAGAATGCCCATCAGATTCATAAACAGCGTCGATTTCCCGGTTCCATTGGCGCCGAGAATAACCATGGTCTCCCCTTCTTCGACTTCGAAACTAACGTCCTTTAGGCCCGTTGTTCCATCAGGGTAACGGTAATTTAAGTTTGATACTTTTATAATCCTTGCCATAGATGTGCGCCGCTAACCCCAATATATTCGATTTTATTAATCAGACCAGAGACAATACAAACCAACGATACGATTATACCAGCCATGAATAAAATATCCATATAAGAAAATCTGAAACGTTTAACGCTAATTACCTCTCCGCTAAATCCCCGAATAATCATTGCGTTGAAAATTCTCTCGGCGCGCTCAAACGTCCTGATAAATAATACCCCAATCATGTATCCTATTACCCGAAATTGTTCCTTATACCCGGAACCGAAATAACGAAGAGACCTGGCGCGCATAAGCCTCCCTGCCTCGTCTATCAGCACAAAGATATAACGGTACATAAACGACATGAGCATAACAAGCAGCCGCGGTATGCGGAGCATGTCCAGTCCTTTTAAAAAATCAGGAAATGTTGTTGTTGAAGAAGCGATCACCAGGAGAAATACAGATAATGTAGACTTGACGATAATATTAAGAAACGTCCAGACGCCCTCGTACGTAATATCAAATTTCCAATTGCTTATTTTCAATGACCAGCATACGTTCCCTTCCTTTACAAATGGCACAAACATCGCAATAAAGAGGACAAAAGGAATTAAGATGCATACCTTTTTCAATATCTGTCTTGGCGTAATCTTTGAGCAAAATCCAATAGCTAATATTAATAAAAAATACAGTCCAAACTCTCTGATATGTGTAATTGGAGTCAGTATCATGCAGAGAATAACGGAAAGGAATGAAATGATCTTTGTCCTTGGATCGAGTTTTTCCAATAAGCTGGTAGATAATTTCATAATGCTAATTGTATAATACCTTACAAAAAATATTTTGACATTTTTCAGCAAAAATATTTTAAGTAGTGGCAAGGCGCGCCTTGCCACTACGGTCTTTTCCGACTTGTTCTGGTTAGGAATTTTAACTTTATTTATTCAGGAAATATCAGAAGAACCAATATTTTAAACAGAGAATTGCTCCAATTCCAAAGGCAATGAATAAAATGGAAGTAACGTACATTATCCTAGTGGCTGCCTCTATTGACTTAGTAGTCAGTGGATTTTGGGCGTCTCCGATACAGGGCTTTTCCACGATCTCGCCTTGATATGTACTTGGCCCCCCTATCTGAATTCCTAATGCACCTGCTATAGCCGCTTCGGGAATACCGCTATTGGGACTATCGTGCTTACGCCCATCACGACAGGCAATCCTTAAAGAATCCCTGAAACCATAACCACACAAGAAGGAAGCCATCGGAATTAATATCGCAGAAATTCTGGCCGGGATATAGTTGGCTAGGTCATCCAATCTTGCCGAAGCCCATCCGAACCGGATATATTTTTCGTCTTTGTGTCCTACCATGGAATCAAGCGTATTCACGGCCTTATATGCCATTGCAGCAGTTGGTCCTCCGGCAAAGGCATAAAATAACGGCGACAAAACACCGTCCACACTCCCCTCCGCAACGGTTTCTATGCAGGCGCGCACTATCTGCTCTTCACCGAGGTTTGCGGTGTCCCGTCCTACAATCAATGATAACGCCTTTCGAGCCTTTATTAAATCATGTTCCTTCAGAGCTGTCATTACCTTTTTGGATTCATCTGACAGACTTTTTACAGAAATAGCAAAATAAATAATAACTGCTCCAATTATTATTTCACCCAGTATACTCCACTGTTTTGATAATGACAACAACGCATAAATTGATAGATAAGTCCCAGAAACAATGGTCATGGTCAGGAGTATCCCGCTTATACGCACGGGTATGGGTAATTTTCTTAGCAGAGACTCCATACCTTCTATCGATCTACCAATCAGCCGCACCGGATGGTATGACCATTGTGGATCGCCGATGGCCAGGTCCAGAACAAAAGCAAAGGACAATTCAATAAACCGCATATTCTCATTGTTAATCATTTAACACTCACTACTACGCGGGTTCAAATTTGCAACCTGAACCCATGAGTTTGTTCGGATAATAAGCCAAAAAGTGGGTTCAAATTGCAAATCTGAACCCGCCGGGGGTCGTCTCTACGTTCATGTATAGGAATTTCAAACCACCTTTTTGTAGTGGCAAGGCGCGCCTTGCCACTACATTGCGTGATAAATGCACCATTACTGAAATTTATCAAAAAACTAAATTGTTACAAAAAATAAAGGGTAGAAAACATACTCAGATTATTGTAACGAACTGAGCGCTTCCTACCCTTAAAAAAACACCTGAGTTTATAAATTACTCTTTTACTTCGTAATCGGCATCGATGATATCTTCCTCTCCGCCTTCTCCCTTTTTCCTCTTCTTCTTGCCTTCATCGCCTGGAGGTGGTGGCGGAGGCTGTTGTTCTCCCTTTTTAGCCGATTCCTGATACATCTTCGAACTGATTTCGTGCAGTACATTAGTTAAAGCATCCATCTTCTGCTGCATGTCTTTTTCATCATCGGATTTTATCGATTCTCTCAAATCCTTAATAGCGGCCTCAACTTTCTGTTTTTGAGCAGCATCAATCTTTCCTGCCATATCCTTCAAGGTCTTTTCAGCGCTATAAGCAAGGCTGTCAGCTTTGTTTTTAGTTTCAGCTTTTTCTTTTATTTGCTTGTCCTGATCTGCATATTCCTGTGCCTGTTTGACCATGCGGTCAATTTCATCCTTGTTCAACTTTGTTGAAGCTGTAATAGTAATCTTTTGCTCGTTTCCAGTACCCAGATCTTTTGCATGAACGTTAATGATACCGTTTGCGTCTATATCAAAAGACACTTCAACTTGAGGAACACCTCTTGGCGCCGGAGGAATACCCGTAAGGTGAAATCTTCCCAGTGTTACGTTATCTCGAGCCATAGACCGTTCACCCTGAAGGACGTGCACTTCCACGCTCGTCTGATTGTCTTCGGCCGTTGTAAAGACCTGACTCTTCTTTGTCGGAATAGTTGTATTTCTCTCAATTAAGTGAGTTAAAACGCCGCCCAGTGTTTCTATTCCAAGAGACAGTGGTGTCACATCAAGAAGTACGAGGTCTTTAACTTCTCCAGACAGCACTCCTGCCTGGATTGCGGCGCCCATAGCAACGCATTCCATCGGGTCAATTCCACGTTCGATCTTTTTCCCCACGTATTCTTCTACAAATTTTTGAACGATTGGCATGCGTGTAGGGCCGCCAACGAGGATAACCTTGTGGATATCTTTCGGTGTCAATTTAGCGTCTTTTAAAGCCTGTTCAACTGAATGTCCACACCGGTTGACAATTGTAGAGACCAATTGCTCCAGCTTGGCCCTTGTCATTGTATGTGTAAAGTGCTTTGGTCCTGAGGCATCAGCCGTAAGGAACGGAAGATTTATATCCGTTGTCAGGGTAGTTGAAAGTTCTATTTTAGCCTTTTCTCCCGCCTCTCTCAGCCTTTGCATAGCCATTTTATCATTTTTAATATCTATGCCGTATTCCTTCTTGGATTCAGCCACCAGATAGTCAACAATGGCATTGTCCATGTCTGTGCCGCCTAACTGGGTATCTCCGCTGGTGGAAACCACCTCAAAGACACCCTGACCGAAATCCATAACCGTACAATCCAGCGTGCCGCCGCCCAAATCAAACACCAGGATTTTTTGAGATTCTTCAACCTTGTCCAACCCATAAGCTAATGATGCAGCAGTGGGTTCATTAATAATTCGTACAACATCCAGTCCGGCAATTGTCCCGGCATCTTTAGTTGCTTGCCTTTGGTTATCATTGAAATATGCAGGAACGGTGATCACAGCCTTTTGAACTGGTTCACCCAGAAATGCCTCTGCATCGTGTTTTATTTTCTGTAAGATAAAGGCCGAGATTTGCTGTGGGGTAAAGGATTGTCCACGAATGGTGACTTTATAGTCTGTACCCATCTTTCTCTTAATTGCATAGATAGTGCCTTCCGGGTTACTGACAGCTTGTCTTCTTGCCGGTTCTCCCACGAGTTTTTCGCCATCCTTTGTAAATGCAACGTAAGAAGGAAATGCCTTCCCTCCAATAGTTACGCCCTCAGCGCTTGGAATAATTGTGGGTTTTCCGCCAATTAACACGGCTGCAGCGGAGTTGCTTGTTCCCAGGTCTATACCAATAATTTTTGCCATATCTTACCCTCCTTTTGTCTCTTCTGGCTTTTCTGGATTCTGAATATTTTCGTGTGATGATTTCTGTGATACTACCACTTTTGCGGTTCTTAATACAAATGTATTTAATAAATAGCCCTTTTGAATTTCCTCTATTACGGTATCTTCCGGCACGTCATTGTTGACTTTTCTCATTAAAACCTCATGCCTGTTAACATTCAGGGGAACGCCCACAGACTCTATAGGCTCAAGGCCTTCTGATTTTAATATTCTGGAAAATTCCTTGTATATCAATTTTATTCCATCTTTGAATTCATTTCCCGCTGCATTATTTACCGTAGAAACGGCTTTTTCCAGACTTTCGTAAATATCCAACAACTTTTTAATCAGCGATTCTGCAGCCATTCGCTGGGTGGTTTGACGTTCTTTGGCAGCCCATTTTTTGTAATTATCAAAATCGGCTGCAAGACGTCGCATGGAATCCTGAAGTTCATTAACCTTTTTCTTGCTTGCTTCTGATTCCTGCCTGAGAGACTGGATTATTGCCTGTTGTTCTGTAAACAACACCTCTGATGCATGCACAACTTCAACCTTGTCGGACGTCCCAGTATCTTTTTCAGTTCCGTTTGACATTGTTATCTTATCCTTAAACAATATCCCACAAAAATCTCAATTATTTGAATGAATAAATATAACACAACAATTCAGAAAAGGCAAGCCTTTCAAATAACCAAACACTCAGTTACATCCCGCCGTCTCTTAAAATCTTAGTAAGCGTTGTAACATGGTGGGAAGGTATAGTTGTTCCCTGTAACCCTTTAACAGTCGCTTCTATATCATAAGGTACTCGTTTTATACCAATACTACCGTCTTCCCAAACTGCGTACGACGCCATTGGAATACCATCCCGTGGCTGCCCTATACTTCCTGGATTTACAATAGTTATACCGTTTACCATGCGCATCATTGGGAAATGAGTGTGGCCAACAAAGACAATATCAGCATCAATACCTTTTAACACATTTTCCAATTCTTTGTCAGGAACATCTGGCTTAAGATATTTGTATATATCACCACTAGGCGAACCGTGTGCAAATAAGAATTTTTTCCCGTCTACTTTTATATTTATTGTTAGCGGCAAGTTGCCTAGATAGTCCTTTTCAGATTTATTTAATGCAGCCATAGTAAAGATTTTACCTGCATTACTTAGTTCTTTATATTTTACAGAACATCCACAATCCACATCCCGACCTATGGCGTTGTCATGATTCCCACGAACTATTGCGTCCGTTAAGTTACGAACCCTTTCAAGACATGCTGCGGGATAGGGTCCGTAATTTACAATATCACCCAGACAAATAACCTTATCTGCTTCTTCACGAATGGCGTCTAATGCCGCCAGATTACCGTGGATGTCGGATATTATCAGTAATTTCATGTTTTATATTTTTCTTGCCTTAATATAAATAAATGTTATAGAATTGCAAAATTATATTGTTATAAACACCTGCAATCAAGGTTTATCTTGATTATTCCTATATTTGTATGTTTCTTGCTAAAAAATTTCCATACTATACCCGCATTGCCTATTTTTACGACGTCAGATCGGGCATATTTTTTGGTATTTTCAACGGATTAGTTGTATTCTTTGCACCCATTATCGGACTAAGGATGGGTGCAAACTCACTGGAAGTTGCTGTCATTACAGCCGCTCCCACGGCATGCTTCCTGCTTACCTTAATCTGGGCAAAACTCTGCAGAAACGGCAAAAAAGTATTATGGGTGGTGTTCCCCACATTCTTTTCAAGGAGTTTGTATTTATCCGTCTTTTTTGTAAAAAATCCCTTAATCTTTACATCCATTGTCGTATGCGCAGCAGTTCTGGAATCGATGGCAATGCCAGCTTACAGCAGCGTTATGAAAGAGGTTTATCACGAAAATTACCGTGGAAAGGCTATGGGATACGTGCGGTTCTTCTGTAATATGTCGACAGTACTGGCCTCATTTGCAGGGGGATATTTACTAGACCTTGGCAACGGCACTTTTTATCGATTCATTTTTCCTGCCGGCGCCGTATTTGGGATGACTTCTTCACTTCTTTTCAGAAAGATCAAGATTCGACGCGAAACAAAGATCAACGCACTCGACCGTTTGTCGGTTATCATAAATGAGTTCGGCAAAAACAAGCATCTTAAATATTTTACTATGTCGTTCTTTGTTGCCGGCTTTGGCTATCTCATTGGCGTGCCCTTCTATCCGCTCTTCCTGGTCGACGAACTCTCATTATCAAATACGAATATTGGATATTTAGGCTCCATTACAGCGCTTTCAGGTTCGATCTCTTTCTTCTTCTGGGGACATCTTATTGATCGCTTTAAGCCACTGAGTCTACTAAAGGTCATCATGCTTATTGCCGTCGCTATTCCTTTTCTTTACGCAATTTCACATAATATATATCCCATATTCTTCGCATCTGTCATCAGTGGTGTAATCATGAATGGGTGGGACTTATGCTGGTATAACCATATCATTCAGGAAGTCAGGAGAGAACACACGCCCGGCATATTTGGCATACAATATTCTCTTATCGGCATACGGGGACTCACTGCTCCATTCATCGGAACGATGTTATATCAGCACATCGGCATGCGTTTGACGCTTTTAACTTCAGGGTGTGTTATTGTAACAGGCGCAGTATTAATGCTATTCTGCAGGAAAAAAGCCTATGCTCCAAAATTCCAAATCGCAACAAGAGGCGTACAGGCTGATTAAAAAATATTACAAATGAATCGGAGGCTGATAATTAAATGAAACTCACTGAAAACCTCGTAACCTTTCGCTTAAAGTTAAAAAATGTCCCCGGCACATTGGGCATGGCCCTTACTGCTATTGGCAAGCTGGGTGGCAGCATGGGTAATATACAGATTATCAAAGCTGAAAGGGATTTCAAAATCAGGGATCTGGCCGTCTATGTCAGCACCGACAAACAGGTCAAAGATATTGTAAGCGCCATTTCGGCTATTGGAAAAGAATTCGTTGAGGTTGTCAGCGTCAAGGATAAGGTCTTTGAACTTCATGAGAAGGGAAAAATATTTTTGAATAACCGCATTAGCATTACGACCTTTGAAGACCTTTCGCGAGTATATACACCTGGCGTGGCCAAAGTGTGCATGGCCATTCATGAACGTCCAGAACTGGCCAGGGAATATACCATTATCAAGAATACCGTAGCGGTTATTACGGATGGTACTGCTATTTTAGGCTTGGGTGACATCGGCCCTGTAGCGGGAATGCCTGTTATGGAAGGCAAGGCCATGTTATTCAAGGCATTTGGGGGTATCGATGCATTCCCAATCTTGCTGAATACGAAAGATGTAGACGAAATAGTCAATACCGTTATAACCATTGCTCCAACATTTGGCGGCATCAATCTTGAAGATATTTCAGCGCCCCGCTGCTTCGAGGTCGAAAAGAGATTAAAGGCCGCTTTGAAGATACCCGTATTTCATGACGACCAGCACGGCACTGCTGTGGTTTGTCTGGCGGGACTCATTAATGCATTAAAAGTGGTAGGGAAAAAGATAGAAAAGATTTCTATCGTTATCAGCGGCGCAGGCGCTGCCGGAACGGCAATCGCCAAAATACTCATCAACGCAGGCGCAAAGAACGTTGTAGTATGCGATACTGCCGGCATTATTTATAAAGGCAGAAAAGCCCACATGAATCCGGACAAGGATGCCCTGGCAGAAATCACAAATCCTAATAATGAAAAAGGAATGATTGCCGATGCGATGAGGGGAAAGGATGTTTTCATCGGTGTCTCCGGGCCGAATATCATCACGAAGGACATGGTAAATACTATGAATAAGGATTCTATAGTGTTTGCAATGGCGAATCCCACACCGGAGATCGAACCTGATTTGATTGAGGGTATAGCCAGAATTATAGCCACAGGCAGGTCAGATTATCATAATCAGATCAATAACGTACTCTGTTTCCCAGGTCTTTTCAGGGGGGCGTTAGATATTGGAGCGACGGCAATCAACGATGAGATGAATATGGCGGCGGCATACGCCATTGCAAATGCTATTGACGAGGACCATTTGTCTGAGGACTATGTTATACCGAGTGTTTTCAATGAAAAGGTTCATAAAGACGTAGCTAAAGCAGTGGCTAACGCGGCCATTAAAAGTGGCACTGCTACACGACAATTATTTTAACAAATACACTCCATATCGGTACTAATATCAGAACTCAAATCAATTTCACACGGTGTGATCTTATTCTTTCTGGCATCGCACAGCAATTTCACTTTTGGCCTAGTTAGTTGCTGGATATTTAAAGACAGTACAACCCCTGTAAAATCCTTATACTTACCATTCTTGATTTTCACTTCGGAGCCCACGGGATATTTAGGAATCACACCAAGAAAACATTCTACCAATTCACTGTTAAACTGTGTTCCAGAACCTTCTTTTATAAGCCCGTATACAAAATCAGGAGACAATCCTTTACGATACGGTCTGTCTGAGATACATGCGTCGTAAAAATCCGCAATGGCTGCAATCTCTGCAATCATGATCAATTTATCCTGATCAGTGTAACCAACATTACTTTCCTCAATTTTATTGTTGCCTCTCAAACCACGGGGATACCCTTTCCCGTCCTGTCTCTCATGGTGTTGATAAGGAATGTGCTTCGAGACTTCTCCTATATTTCCGATGTCCTTGAGCAACTCATATCCATAGGTGGTGTGTTGCTTCACTTGTTCATATTCTTCCGCCGTTAATTTACCCGGTTTATTAATAATGTTTTTATCGATGAAAATTTTTCCAATATCGTGAAGAAACTCGCCGATGGCGATTTGCCTCAGTTTGTCTTTATTAAGAAATAATCTTTTTGCTATAATTATTGATAATACTGCCGTATCAACAGAATGTTCAAAGGTATAATTATCAAAACTCTTAATCGAATTCAACCCTGACAAAATATTCTCGTTCATTAGTTCATCAACAAAGGAATTAATGTCTTTACACATTTGTTTAAACGCTTGATTCTCCTGAAAAGCGTTTTTGATCTTTGGCGTATTAATACTTTTGATAACGGATTCGGTAGTTTCTGCTTCTATACTTACTATTGCCGACTGTGTTAGTTCGTATGTTTTAAGAATATCTTTTGTAGCCATGATGCGGATTTTATCAGATATCGGATCTTTAATGATAACATCCGCAGTATCCTCATCGTCGATATAAACTTTGATAAATCCTTTGTTTTTCAATCTGTTAATATAACCCTCAGTCAGTTCTACCCCCTTGTTCAACAATACCTCGTAATTATCTCCATAAAGGGCCTTACCAAGTACCATACCCGGTTCTACATTTTGTATGTGCATTCTTCTCATAACTTTTAATAAATCCTAATAACTTACAAAAATGTTCACTATCTAAACATACCGAGTCCAGTTAAAGAACCATAGTGCTGGAATCAGTAAAAGAGTAACTTCTAGGAACGACAATATAAGTCTTTGTTGCGCAAAATGATGGGAAATATGGCAATTAATCGTTGCGGAGGTATTTTCCCAAGATAAATCACACTCAGATAACTGTCGGTATGGAGTAAGTAGCAAATTAAATACCGATGTGAAAATACCTAGAAATGGAGTTCCATGCCTTCGTGCGTAGCAAAACATTCCATAACATGATTAGACCCATTCAGGTTTTCCTTGCAATTTGCCGCAAAAATGTCAATTTGTTCATCGAAATGATCCGGATCGTGATGGAAGAGCGCCAGCCTGTTTACTCTGCCCTCTTTCGCAAGACCCAATACTTCGCTAAGGGATGAATGTCCCCAACCAACGTTGGTTTTGTATTCCTCATCTGTGTATTGGGCATCATGGATGAGCAAATCCGCCCCGCTAATAATTTTTAAAATATTTTCTCTGGTGTCTGACTTATATTTTAATTTAAAACTCCCGGTTGCCCATGATGGCACCAATTCATTATCTGTAAAGTAGCATATTTTTATTTTTCCAAAAGTTATTACGTATCCCATTGCCTGGCCCGGATGATTTATATATACAGTATCAACTTTCACCCCATCGATTATGTTGCTTCCCTCCGAGAGTATTTGAAACTTCATATGCGCGGACAAAGACTGCAGCTTAACGGGGAAATATATACTTTCCATTTGATTGGAGATAATTCTGTCTAACCTTGCCTCCTGCAAATCCATTCCAAGAATAACAATCTCGTTCCCTTTAATATAAGAGGGCTTGAAAAAAGGCAGGCCTTGAATATGATCCCAATGGAAGTGGCTTAGAAATATATGGGCTTTAAGCCTTCCCTCTCCTTTACACAATATATTCCCAAGTTCTCTGATGCCAGTGCCCGCATCAAAAATAAACAATTGATTATTCGGTAGTCTGACCTCCACGCACGGGGTATTTCCACCATATTTGATATACTTTGCCCCAGGTGTAGGAATGGATCCCCGTACACCCCAAAATTTAACTTTAATTCCAACCTTCAATATATATCCTATTTTTTCGTATTGTCATTTATCAGAATGTGCTTTACACCTATTTCGTACTGTCCCATAAACTCCTTTACACGAACTACTTCAACAAAAATCTTTTTATAAATTCGGTCATAATCCGGAGAAAGAACCAGGACGCTTCCTGCTTCAAGTTTTTTATTTATTTTTAAACGCAACCCGGTTTTTGAAATATCCACGACTGTCCCCTCGAAGGTTGCTTCTTCCTGTTTATCCGCTCTTTCAAGTTTACAGGGAAAGATTTCATAAAAGCGCTCCTGCTCCCGTCTCTCCATGGGTATGCGAGCTTCATCATCAGCTTTTTTTTGAGATGTTGCACCATTTTTTTCCAATCTTGTAATCAAATCATTAATGCAACTCTGCGCCTCACAAAGCTCGTTTAGAGATAACCCTTCTAATATTTTCAACACCTTTTCTTTAGAAGACATATTCTATTATTGTTATTATTTATGTGTATATTATGTATACATCAGCACTACAATAGCAATGATTATTACAAATCAAAATTAAAAAGACAATCTCTTTTTTCACGTATGTAAATAAGAACTAATTAGCCACGAATATTTTTACATTTATCCTCAAAGTATGCAACAACTTGTTTTTGTAATATTTACAAATATCTAATGTAAAAATTACATGTTTTTATTTTTAACAATGGCTTTAAATAAATAGGGTAATAATTATTTTAATTCTTAGTTTAAACATAGATTATATTTACAACATTTACTAACCACATCAATAACATTTGGTACTATCATTGCTCTCTTCACTTGCAAATAAATTCCGATGTTCTGTTTTAGTTTTATAACGATAATGGCAGCTTGCTGCGTTTAGCCCTTTTACCGGAGTCGTATACTCGAAAAGGATAATGAAGCAGAAAACAATATTCATAACGGGCGCAACGGGATTTTTAGGGAGTTACGTTGCCAGGGAACTGTTTGATGCAGGTTTTCACTTAAAACTCCTTGTCAGAAAGACAACAACGAGTGCAAAGGAAAGACTGTATGAGATATTTCCGGCAACTCGGATTTTGAGCTACGGGTTAAAGGCGCTCCTGAAACGTATAGAAATAATCGAGGGGGACATTTCCAGGAATTATCTGGGGCTGAGTGCCAGGGAGTATTTTAAATTGGCAGATACGGTGGATGAAGTGTTTCACTGCGCCGAGACAACAAAACTCAGAAAAGGGGAAGGTGATGCCCTTGCCAGGATAAATGTGTTGGGAACGGCGCTCATTAGCCTGTTCTGCATAACGAAAAGGCCCAAGCGGCTTCACTATATCAGTACGGCATACGTTGCAGGGAATAGGCGCGGCACCGTTTTGGAAGGCGAATTGGAGAGGGGACAGTCGTTCAACAATGGCTACGAGAGGTCGAAATACGAAGCAGAGAGGTACCTTGCCGTGTTTTTGGGACAATACCGGATTCCATGCACCATCTATCGTCCAAGTATAATCACGGGGGATACGATTACGGGGTATACAAGGAATTGCGATAATATTTATGTGTTTTTCAGGGAATTGAATCGTCTTAAGGCTCGTGGAATGCCCCGCAACGGCAATTCTTTTATGACTCCGCTGAGAATTCCCGGGGATAAGTATAGCACCATAAATCTGTTGCCTGTGGACTATGCAGCACGTGCGATAGCAGCCATCTCCATGCAGGCGGAAAGTATAAACAAGACATTCCATATCGTAAACCCATCTCCGCCGACGTTGGGGGAACTTGCAGTATGGCTCGTGGCTGCAACGGGCAACAATCGTATAAAAATAGCGCCGCTGCATGAATTTAAGATGCAGCCGCACACCCTGGAGGAGCAGCTATTTTTACGGAGGACAGCGATATTTCAGCCCTATATGTTTGGAGAGGCATGTTTTGACTCAACGAACACAAGAAGCCTGTTGAGCGGCACGGGGATCGAGTGTCCGATAGTCACGGATGATCTGATCTGCAAGTATAATGAGTATGCAGTTGGCATGAACTGGGGCAGGAAGGGGCAAATTACAGAGAAAATGGAGAAAGTAGATAACGGTTTTGAATATTTCTTAAACCATTTGAACACCATAATCATATGAACAAAAGGAATGAATGCCTTGATAAATTAAAAATGCAATTGGATATTTCAAAAATTCAAGGTATTTTATCTAAGAATCAAGCCGGCAATATTTAGTTTCACAATTTTAATCAGCCACAATAATAGAATGTTTAATTTCACTGATAATAAAAAGCTTGATAAACTTTATCAAGAACACGATTGGAACAGCATTATTAAAATTGCTGAACGCCATTTCAAGGGTGGCACAACGGATATAAAAGTTTTAAACGACCTTGCTGTTGCTTATAAGAAAACAGGCCGGGACAACGATGCATTTCTCGTTTGCCAGAAAATATACGAAAACTATCCCGCATCTGATATTTTAAAAGAAAGTATCAACATCGGAATACGGTACATGAGATACCATCTCGTTATGGGAGAGTTATTGTATGTAAAAGTAGAATATGATGAGGCCTTGCGTATCCTTAATAAATTGAAACTTATTGGAAGCCATTTCTCAGATAAATTCTATATTCTCGCTAAAATCTATATCAAAAAGGGGCTTGTAGATAAGGCATTGGACGAATATAGGAACCTGTTCCATCTCTGTCCACATCGTCTTGATACGGCGCTCAAAGGGTTTGTAGAAATTATAGAATTGGATCCGATGAACGAATCTGCATACAAATCTCTTTGCGACGCATATAAGAAAAGAGGAGTGTTGGACAAGGCCATCTCGGAATATGAAACCACCTCCCGGCTTAACAATAATTCTATTAATAAATATATTCTGGGACATCTCTACTGTTTTGCAGGGAGAATTAAAGACAGCATTGCAATATTTAATAAGTATCTTACAATACAACCAATCGATACAAACATACAATTTTTCCTTGCATACATTTATTCTGAAAATAATGAAATAGAACGCGCCGTGGGTATTTTTCAGGATTTAATCGTAAAAGATCCCGCAAAACTCGGAACTGTCATCTCACACCTTGAAAAATTATTAATACGTAAATTAGACGAAAAACAGACACAGAGCCTCCTGAATTCATTGAGCGAATTCTGTACAAAAGTGAAGGTAACAGATATCCCGTTAGCAGAAAACATCCTGGCAAAAATCATAAAGCTAAAACCAAATGACAGCGCCTACCAAAACAAATTAGAAATTTTACTTGCCAATGCGTCTGAACAGTATCTGAAGGAAGGCCAGGTCAATATGGCATATGAAAAACTACAAAAGCTCATAAATTTAAGACCTGATAATTCTGATTACGCAAAACGCTATAAAGACGTACACAAAATAATTATCGAACCGAAGATTAAAAATCTTGAGGGAATGTTGTCGAATATAAATCTTCCGGAAGAAGAGGCTAATAAGATCAGATATGAACTTGCAATCCTTTACGAAGAAAAGGAAGATGACAGGGCGTTGTCATTGCTCCAAACGGTTGAGCGTTCCCCATCCGAATATCAACTTGACGCCCAATTCAGGCTTGGCATGTTATTCTTTAAAAAAGGCGTTCCGAACACTGCTGAAGAGTACTACGATAAAATAGTTGAAGCCGTCATACCTATGGATAAAAAGGTGGATTTCCTCTATCAAATAAGTACTACGTTCGAAGAACACGGATTTCTTGAGAAGGCGCTGGCCATTTACAAGAGAATAATCTCTTTTGATATTGGTTACAAAGACGTCACGAAACGGCTTGAACTAGCCACAAAAAAGCTCGAAGTGGAATTGGCAATGAATGCATCTGAACTTGTGCTCAAGGATCGATATGAAGATATTCAGCTTATCGGGCAAGGAAGTATCGGCGCCGTTTACAAGGCAGTGGATAAAATCCTGAAGAGGAAAGTGGCCTTAAAGATTATCAAAGATGAATATAAGAATAATAAAGATGCTGTCGAATGTTTTGTTCGTGAGACTCAATTAGTGAGCCATTTTAAACATCCCGGCTTTATTACAATATACGATATAAATATTAACAAACATTTTTATATTGTAATGGATTATATTGAGGGAGATGACCTCCAGCGTCTTATGAAAAACGGCGCATTACCTATAAAAGAAGCCGTTCAGATTGCAATTAACGTAAGCGATGCCTTGAGTTGTGCACATCAAAATGGGGTCGTTCATCGTGACGTCAAACCCAGTAATATACTCGTCATGAAGAATCAGAAGATAAAAATAGCCGATTTTGGGCTTGCTCAATTAATGACGCCTTCTGTTATAGCACAGCCAGGCCAGGTGTTAGTCTCGCCAGTGTATATGTCTCCAGAACAAATAAAGGGAGAAACGGTAGACTATCGCAGTGATATCTATTCCTTTGGTATTATCCTTTATGAGATGCTCACGGGAAAACCCCCATTTAATGACGGCGACATTGCCTATCGGCACATTAATGAAGAGCCTGTACCTCCAGCATCGCTAAATTCAAAAATCCCCAGATGGCTTGAAAATATTGTTCTCAAATGCCTCAGGAAAAGTCCGGAAGAACGGTACCCGCAAACAGACCATCTCCTCAAGGAAATAAAATCCTATTCTAAATTTATCCTGGATTCCTGACCATAAGCGACATCAATATCATTTTACGCATAAATCAAGTCTTTTGAGGAGATACCTTACAATTCACTGCTGAAGCGCCCATAGCTTGCCAGTCCACCCAGGAGGAGGCCGAGTTCCTTTAATAATGCGGATGGTACGATTGGATCGTGATGCAATACTTTTCGCACATTCCTCCGTACCGTCAATTGATTCATCGTCTATCAAGATAACTTCCGATCCATTCTTTCCCATTCCTCTTTCCTTTGATTTTTAATTTTGCTGAAATAATTAAAAAAAGCTTGCAATCTTCATCGTTTTTGTTCTAATATCGCCCCAAAGGGAAAAAGCAATTTCCTATCACCTCCTCTCCTCTCCTCTCCTCTCCTCTCCTCTCATCTCATCTATTGGAGTTCCTGGTATTCAGTATGGACAGCCTTGGCCATGGTATCAAGGGGTTTCTTTGTAGTCTTTAAATAAGGAGAGTAAAAATGGTTAGGGTTAAAACACCATGGTTTGAACAAAGAAGCATTATAAAAAGGCAAATCTTTTGTCAGTGCAAGGGGTATTTAAAACAGCGTCAGAGGAAGGGAACTAATAATTTGCAGATTGTGGTATTGATATCTGCTATTCTGTTAATTTTGGGTTTTCAAACGGTGAAGTCGGTTCAGGCACAGGGAACTCCGGGAGTTGTTCCTGGTGTATCGACCTTTTCTGATACAATTCCGGAAATAGCATCACAAGGAACCATTGCCATTCAGACATTGAATTTTGTTTTTACCAATGTAAAAGCGCGTCTCGATGCTTTAAGACATGGAGCGGTGGGAATGAAATATAAGGGCTTATTAAGTAGTAATGAAGAAATACCCCCTGCCAACAGATATGCTGGTCCTATAACTAACATTGGAAGGGGGGAATCTGCGAGTGCGAATGAATCAAGTATTTTAGACAGATTCGGCACTTTCGTAAGCAGTACAGGGTCCTTTGGAGATAAAGACCAAACGAATAGAGAGGCTGGTTTTGACTTTGATACTATAGGTACCGTTGCAGGCATTGACTATAAATTCACAGACAATTTAATTCTAGGTACAATGTTTGGTTACAACAATAAAGATGTTGATTTTGATTCATCCAGTGATAGTTTAGATATTAATGGATATAATGGCTCATTCTATGGGATGTATTTATCAAAAAATTTCTATATAGACGGTATTGCATCATACGGCTGGGATGACTACGATTCGAAATACAAAGTAGGTAGTTCAGGGTTAAAAGGAAATCCTGATGGGACTCAATACTCTTCAAGCGTTAGCACTGGCTATGACTTTAATATCAGGAGCTTTACAATTGGACCAGTGGGTAGAGTAAATTATACCAGGGTAGATATCGAAGGGCATCAAGTTAAAGATGATTCAGAATCAAATCTGGAGATTGACCATCAGGACATCGAATCCTTAACGAGTTTTTTAGGTATAGAGGCATCCTATGCCCTTAAAGTGCCCAAAAGCTTAGAAAAGGTGAGATTGGGAGTGTTAGTGCCTCACATACGTCTTGAATGGGTGCATGAATATGAAAATGATTCTCGTGATATAGATGCGAACTTTGTGAAGGGTTCTCTTAACACACCTTTGAGTTTTTCGACTGATAGTCCGGACAAGGACTTTCTTAATTTTGGTCTTGGTCTAACATCTGTATTTGCCGGTGGAATTTCCGCCTATGTTTATTATGAAACGCCCCTTGGGTTAGATGACGTAACTGCACATACTATTACTGCTGGTGTGCGGTTTGAGTTCTAACGATCTGTAGATTGGTATACCGCAACCAGAAGGAGTTCTTTGTATCGAATGACAGATTAGTAGATTATTTAAAGGGAAGACATAGGAGGATATTATGGGTATGAGGAAGTTATTAATAGGAATTATATTATTACTGGGGTTAATAATAGACATTAACGGAGAAATTTTTGCCAATCAAAAGCATCGTAGTCCTGGTATTCGGTCAGTTAATACGAAAAGTACACAAGCCATGCTTGATAGGATGCAGAAGAAAAGGAACAATGATAAAGTCAATAAACTCAAGGTTTCTTTGGATGAAGTTTTTGGGCCCCAGGTTATTATGGAAGATAATTACGGAATTGAATTCGATTTGACTTTTAGTAATAATGAGAAAAAAGAAATTGCTGGCACTGCAATACATCCCTGTTGCGGTAATCAGGAAATTAAAAAAGGTAGTTATAAAAATAAATTAAATTTCAAAGTGATAAGCCGTACTGAAACTTGCGAAGATGGTGGTATTTGTGTGGGTTACAAATATTATAATGGGAAACCTGTAGAAAATGAAAGGGGATTACGACAATTAACAGGCGATTGGAAAAATGATGATAAATATGGTGCGGGTAGGTTTCGGATGTGGCCGAAAGGTATTTCAGGGATTGTAGAGAATGCGACCGGAATTCCTATAAATGCTACGGTAACAATCGTTGATTTAAAAATAGAGTACACAACGGATAGTAATGGTTTCTATCAATTTGTGGATGTACCTGTTGGTACGTATACCATAACAGCATCAGCAGATGGGTATCAAGAATCCTCACAGTCCGTTACGGTAACGGTGACAGAGAAGGGAAACCAGGTTGATTTTTCTTTAACACCAATATCTACGGGCAATATCACAGGCGTTGTGAGTGATGCTAATACAGGTGTCGGCATTTCTGGTGCTACGGTTTCAACGAATGCCGGCGGATCTACTACGGATTCAAACGGTTCTTATACCCTGTCAAACGTAGCTGCTGGAACATACGACCTCACGGCCTCTAAAGACGGTTATAACTCCGAAACAGTCTCAGGAGTCACCGTAACAGCAGGAGGAACTACTTCTGTAAATTTCTCTCTTACACCTGAACTTGGTATTTTAACGTTGAGCAAGGATACAGCTTATCTGTTAGGAGATACAATTGTTGCTACAGTTGTAGATGCAGATAGAAATACAAATTCGACAGCAGCAGAAATATTGACTACCGCACTTAAAGTAACAGGGTCGAATTATTTTATAGGAACGGATTTGGACTTAGATCTCGTTGAAACAGGTGTTAATTCAGGTACATTCCTTGCTACAATAGAAACAGGAACTGTAACGACAGGTGGTGTGGGTAGCGGTGGTGGCGCAGCTGGTAGTGGAGTGAATTACGGTATACTATTGGCGATCCAGGGTGGTATAGCAAGCGTTATTTATACTGATACTAGTCTTGCTTCAACCACAAATACCTTATCATTCAGTTCATTTGATGCAATTTTATACTTCGATAAAGATACGTATTCTTTAGATTCATATGCATTAGTTACGCTAATTGATGCTGAGATGAATACGAACATCATCTCAGCACAATTTCTCCTAGCAGATGTATTCATCCAGACTTCTATATTAAATAGTACAATAATAAGGATGGTTGAGACGGGTGTAGATACAGGTACATTCCAGGGTTCAATAAAGATTGCTTCCACCGGTGGCACGACAGTGTTCAGCCAGATACAGGCTGCAGAAGGGGATACATTGACGATTAGCTACTTTGATGTTGTTAATACAACTGTATCCTTAAGAACGGTAACAGACACTGCCTCTGTGCTTAATATTACACCACCTTCAGTCATCTCGGTAAGTCCCTCTGATGGTGCAACAGGCGTAGCAGTAAGTACTACGATTACTGCTACTTTTAGTGAGCGAATGGATTGAAGCTACTATAAATCAAGATACTTCTACTGTACGTAGGGCATGGGCTACGGAGACTATAGATGCTAATCAGGGTGCGTACAACTCTCTCGCTCTTGACACAGCCGGTAATGTACACGTCAGCTATTTTGATTTCTTTGACCTTAATTATGTCAATAAAACGAATATCCCTGGATTAATTTTTTTTCTATAATTTCACTGAGTAGCTCTGCCGCGGGCACCTCGCCACACATGTCGACCTGAAATATGATTAATGGCAGAATATACCGTCATAGCCATATAAAGCGTACCGGCAAGGGGTAGTGTAAGCGCTTTGCTTAAGCCCAGCCCGAAAAAACGAATCGTGGGTATGTACGTGCTTGCCATCAACAAGAGTGCCCCAAATGAAATTATGGGTGTAGCCGGAGAAACGGTTTGGTCAATGAATGCACAAATACCTGCCATTGGTGCTACGAATAAAATCAACATCCCCAGTACCGTACCAATCAGAGCCAGCCATGAACACCGTAACTGGGTAAACGCACTGCGCGCAACCATGTTCCAGACATCAGAAAGCCAACGATAAGGACGAATGCTTACCGCTGATCTTGTCAATGAAAGTGACAGCGGCAGACCGGCACGCTTAATGCGTCCGGCCAGTGCAAGGTCATCTATCAACGCATTACTGTGTCCTGCTATACCGCCTATTTCATCAAGGGCTTTACGGGAAATTAACACACATCCACCAGCAGCCGCAGATATTTTGGAACGTGAATCCCCTACCTTCTCGAATGGATACATAAAGTGAAAGAAGTAAATGAAAGCCGGTATCAACAGTCTTGCCCACATCCCTTCAGTATCAAGGTGCGCCATGAGAGAAACCATTGCCCGTTGTTCGGTTAATGCCTTTGTCACCAACCCGTGCCACAGGTTTGGGCAATGGAGTATATCGGCATCGGTAAATAATAACCATTCTCCGGAAGAAACATTAATCCCCTGCTGAAGCGCCCATAGCTTGCCAGTCCACCCAGGAGGAGGCCGAGTTCCTTTAATAATGCGGATGGTACGATTGGACCGTGCGGCAATACTTTTTGCGCACTCCTCCGTGCCGTCAGTTGATTCATCGTCTATCAATATAACTTCCGATTCAGGATAGTCCTGGGCGAGCCACGATGGTAATGTTAATGGGAGAGAGGCACATTCGTTACGCGCCGGAATAATAACAGATAACATTGGTAATTGATATACAGGCGTGAGTGAATTTTTGGAAGATTCCCAACGTTCCGACATCCGCCAGCGCTCGGGCATGAATAACAATACAAGCCAGATAAATGCAGAAACAGAACACACGGAGAGCAATATTACATCAATCATACTAAGATATTCAGCGTTCGTCCAAAAGTTTCAGTATCTGGTTCATATCATTCGTAGGCGCCTTGCAGGCATAATTTTCACAGATATAAGCCGTAGCCTTGCCATCCATTGCCTTTTGCTCCTTGACGAACCCGATAATTCCTTCGATAGATTTATCCTTTTCCGGATGTAATATTATGACCTTCCCGGGCAGGAAGCGTTTCCTTATTCCCATAAGTATCCGCTTTGTATCATCAGAGCCAGATTCTCCTGCAATGACAATCTCCCTGGTAGGACCTAATGCAAAGTCAAGTGCACACAGAAATTGGGCATATCCGGACGGATAATTGTTTACCGTTTCAGCAAAGGTTCTCATAAGTTGTCCGGAAATATTTGCTAAATCCGGGTTTCCAGTCATGCGGCTTAATCGTAGAATATTCATGAAAGCAACAGAGTTCCCCGAAGGCGTAGCTCCGTCGTATATCTCCTTTGTCTGGGCAATGAGTTGTTCATTCCTCTTGCCGCTAAAGAAGAAACCACTCCCCTTTTCATCCCGGAAATCATCGATCATTAGCTTATTAAGTTCCACGGCGGTTTTCAAATATTTCACCTCAAAGGTTGCTTCGTAGAGATCGATCAAACCCCAGACAAAATACGTATAGTCATCCAAGTGACCAGGGATAGCGGCCTCGCCCTGTCTATATCGTTTTAGTAATGACCCGTCCTTCTGGCGTAACGTGTTTAACACAAAATCTGCCGCACGCATCGCAGCCTGTGCATATTTCGGCTCATTGAGCGCCTGAGCGCCCTTGGCCAGCGCAGCAACCATCAACCCGTTCCATGCGGTAAGTATTTTGTCGTCCTTGTGAGGATGTATGCGTTTCTCACGTACCGTAAAGAGCTTTGCCCTTGCTTTGCTGATCATCTCCTGAAGCATTTCGAGCTTTATACCTTCAAGCTTGGCAAAGGCATTTATTTCTTTATCTACATGCAGGATGTTCTTTTCCTCAAAATTGCCTTCTTTAGAAACATCGTAAAAATCACAGAATATTTTCCCGTCCTTTTCACCTAATACTTTCATGACCTCATCAGGCGTCCAGACGTAGAACTTCCCCTCCACACCTTCGCTGTCAGCGTCCTCGGCAGAGTAGAAACCACCCTCCGGAGAGGTCATGTCCCTCAGTACATAATTAAAAATGCCCCTTAGAATTTCTGCATAAAACGCATTTCCTGTAGCCTGATATGCCTCCGTATAAGCAATAGCGAGCAGTGCCTGGTCGTAGAGCATCTTTTCGAAATGCGGTACAAGCCAATATTCGTCTGTAGAATATCTATGAAATCCGCCGCCAAGTTGATCGTAAATACCACCACGACCCATCCGGTCAAGCGTTTTTTCAACTATCTCAAGGGCTGTGGGGTCTTTGCTGCGTTTCCACCATCGAAGGAGAAAGGTGTAATTGTGGGGAGTTGGAAATTTCGGCGACGTGCCAAAACCGCCGTAAATATTATCGTAATTATCCCTCAATTGTTCATAGGCATGCTTCAGCGTTTCTTGAGTAAGCGTTTCCGTGGTTGACGGTTCAGATACCGTTTGCAGAACTTTTACCACCTGTTCGCTTGAATTGAGCACACTCTCTTTGTTTGTCTTCCACAGATTGGATATTTGCTTAAGAATGGCAATAAACCCCGGATTTCCGTACCGCTCTGTTTTTGGGAAATACGTACCCGCATAGAATGGTTTCCTCTCCGGCGTCAGGAAAAGATTGAGGGGCCAGCCGCCGCTGCCGGTCATGGCCTGGCATACGGTCATATAAATATTGTCAATATCAGGCCGTTCTTCCCTATCAACTTTAATCGAAACAAAATTCTCATTTAAAATCTTTGCCACCTCTTCATCCTCGAACGATTCGTATTCCATGACATGACACCAGTGACACGTTGAATACCCGATAGAAAGAAAGATGGGTTTGTTTTCCCTGACAGCCTTCTGAAACGCCTCTTCACCCCACGGATACCAGTCAACCGGGTTATAGGCATGCTGCTGGAGGTAAGGACTTTTTTCATTAATCAGGTGATTGGGCTTTCCCTTGCGATGGGTCTTGGTTTCTTGCTGAGAAATTTTTACGGGAACAGTATCGTCATTTGCTTTCATTTCATTTATTATACACCCTTTCACAAAAATGGATAGGATAAAAGTTTGTAACAACCGCGAATAGGTATTACCGGCAGAAAGGGGGAAAAGTTTACCCATGTTATGATTCCATCAATTAGGCTGCCTACAGCAGCGACTCTTAAGATCCCCGCTAGAAAGAGGGGCGGGGGGGGTGTCGCAGAAAATTTACACACCCCTGCATCTCCTCTTTTTAGAGAGGAATCGGACAACTTTGAAATTCCTGTATATTCAAGTTACCCGCCGCGGCTTTGTGTTTGCAACTCGATTCCGAATAGAGAAACCGGGGGTTGCTTTTTTCCCGGATTATTTTTCAAGGACAGCGAAATCCTTCTTCTTTTTAAGTCCACATCTAATACAGTAACCGTTACTTTCTGCTGAACTTTAACCACATCATTGGGATTTTTTACAAACCGGTCTGCAAGCTCGCTGATATGCACCAATCCGTCCTGATGCACCCCTATATCCACAAAAGCGCCAAATGCGGTAACGTTGGTGACAATGCCGGAAAGTTTCATGCCGGGTTGCACATCCTCTAATTTTTCAATCCCTTTGGCAAACTCAACATTTTCGAATTTTTCTCTGGGGTCGCGGCCGGGCTTGGATAATTCATCCATTATGTCGGTCAACGTTGGAATACCGACCTTTTCCGTTACATACTTTTTAAGATCGATCTTTTCCCTAAGTTTTTCGTTACACATCAAATCGGTAACCGGGCATTCCAGGTCACGCGCCATAGCATCTATGATAGGATAACTTTCAGGATGCACGGCGCTCCCGTCTAAAGGATTTTCCCCCTCCTGTATACGTAAAAAACCCGCCGCCTGCTCAAACGCACCCGGCCCCAGCCTGGATACCTTCCTGAGTTCTTCTCTGGAAGGAAAAGGGCCGTGTTCGTTTCGGTATTCCACGATATTCCTGGCAAGCTGTGGCCCAAGACCAGAAACGTACATAAGGAGCTGCTTGCTCGCTGTATTCACATCAACACCAACTTTGTTCACACAACTGATGACCACATCGTCAAGACTCTTCTTTATCGCACCCTGGTCAACATCATGCTGGTATTGTCCCACGCCGATAGATTTTGGATCTATCTTTACCAACTCTGCCAGCGGGTCCATAAGACGCCTGCCAATGGATACCGAGCCGCGCACCGTTACATCATATTCAGGAAATTCCTCACGTGCAACTTCCGAAGCGGAATACACCGAGGCGCCGCTTTCATTTACCATCACAACGGGAACCTTTCTGGAAAGCTTTAAGGAACGAATGAAGGTCTCTGTTTCCCTTCCGGCGGTGCCGTTCCCTACGGCAACGGCTTCTACCTGAAATCGTTCGCAGAGATCGATGATTTTCGAAGCTGCCTCGGCTGACGATTTCTCAGATTGATGGAGATATATGGTATCGGTATGCACTAACTTTCCCTGACTATTCAGGCAGACCACCTTACACCCTGTACGGATACCGGGATCAATGGCAAGGATATTTTTCTGTCCAAGGGGAGGGGCGAGCAGGAGTTGTCGCAGATTCCCGGCAAAAACCTTGATGGCCTCTTCCTCTGCACGCTCTTTTGTTGCAAGGCGTATCTCCGTTTCTATCGAAAGAGACAAAAGCCTCTTGTAACTATCATGAACCGCCATCCTGACCTGATGAGAGGCTAATCCGTCACTCTTTACAAAAAGCGTTTCCAGCCGTATCAGCGCCTTATCTTCCGGAGGACTGATGCGCAAACTCAGGAATCCTTCCTTTTCCCCGCGCCTCATGGCAAGAATCCTGTGCGATGGCGCTTTTGCCACAGGTTCTTCCCACTCGTAGTAATCTTTGTACTTTATCCCTTCCTCCTCTTTGCCGGTAATCACTTTTGATTTGAAAACTCCTTTTTGAAGATACAGTTCACGCATTTGCATACGGGCACTTTGATCTTCGCTTACCCATTCCGCAATAATGTCCCGCGTACCCGCAAGGGCATCTTCCACAGAATCAACCCCCTTTTCGTCATTAACAAAAGCCGCTGCTTCTGCTGCCGGGTCAATGCCGTCCTGAGCAAAAATTGACGTTGCCAGAGGTTCAAGTCCTTTCTCCTTCGCAATAGTAGCCCGTGTGCGGCGTTTGGGACGATACGGCAGGTAAATATCTTCCAGGACTGCAAGAGACTCGGCCTTAGCTATTTTCTCCTTTAATTCGTCAGTAAGCTGGCCTCGTTCTTCAAGGGCTTTAAGGATAGCCTCACGCCGTTTATCCAATTCGATTAATTTGCTCAGACGATCACGTATGGCGGCAATGGCAACCTCGTCAAGACTGCCGGTAGCTTCTTTTCTGTAACGTGCGATAAACGGAATGGTAGCCCCTTCATCAAAAAGTATGGCAGTCGCCCTGACCTGCCTGGGCATTAAATTGAGTTCGGCTGCAATTTTTGTAACGTGTGCTTCGTTCATTATTCTCCTTATTTCTTTTTGGCTTTTATGACGTCATCTGCCCAGCTTAGTGCAGCAACGACGGTTGGAAACCCGATGGTGCTGGTAAGGAGAATAATTGCGTGATATATTTCCTCAGGCTGTACCCCTGCTTCAATCGCCCTTTTCACGTGACTGTGGACAGCGCCTTCGGAATGCACTGTTGCCGCCGCTGCAAGCTGAATCAGGTGTGCAGTCCTTTCATCAAGCGGTCCTTCCTGTTTAACCACCATTCCAAGCTCCTCAACTGCATTGAAATATTTTGCATGCCTCTTTTTAATCTGAAGATACTGTTTCGGTAACTTTTCTTTTGGCATAAAACACCCCTTTCTTAATTTGTTGGGTTTCGATCTGCCTCACCCTACCTTCACAAAAACTCCCCGTTTCTCACTTTCTCCTTATCTTTTAACATGACCTTCACAACCCCTCATCTTCACAATTTCCCAGCCTCTCGGTTTTTTGCCACCCTCTGCGACCTCTGCATCTTTGCGGTTCACCGTCATACATCCTGTAAATCCTGTCACATACGATTACACATTATCAATTCCGATAAAATTAAAACAATTGACTCTCCTATAAAAACCTGTTTTTTTCATCAGAAAATGCCCTAATTTTTACTCCTCTCATAGATCAGGAGAAAATCATGGTAAAAACAATTGAAGCAATTTATGAAAACGGTGTCTTTAAACCAATATCTCCACTTCCTGATATTTCTGAACACAAGAAAGTAACCCTTGTTATCGAAGATAACCATGAAGAGTCGCGTGACATTCTTTCTATTGCCGCTAAGATATACGATGGTCTTTCCCTAAAAGACATCGAGGATATAGAAAAACTGGCATTTGACAGAAGCCACTTCTCTAGAGATTGAAACTTACCAATGCATCCATCGTCACTTCTTGATACCGACATATTGTCAGAACTTTTTAAAGGGAATACCATTGTTAAGGCAAGGACATCGGAATACATCAAAGAGCATGACCGACTAATCATTTCTCATACTCCTTACCCATCCTTTTGCGGGTTTGCAACTTGAACTCCACTTTTTATATTTATGACATCGTTACCGGATGAATTAATTTGATCGTTGATAAACATTAGTCCCTAAATTCGCTTAACAAGGTTGCCAGCGTTGGGCTTATTTTATTGCTTAAAATTGACATAGTTTTATCTCTTCAAAACTTATTATTTGTTTTAATTAACGCTTCTTACCCATTAGCAGATTTTTCTTGCCCCTTTACATCAAATCTAATTTCTGCAAAAGGTTGGTTCTACAGAGCACACCTAACGAAACAAGGAAGTGATGGGTTCGTTTCACTTAACCCATCCTACATTAACTTTACAAACTCCCTGTGTGTATAATAAAATATTCGAAATTGTTTGTCCCCTTCATACATTGCTATTATTCAGGTACCGGTTCATTAATACAATACCACACCTTAACACCTTCTTTTTTAGCAGCGTTTGCTAAATTTTTATCAGCCGTTATAAGCAATGTTTGTGATTTCCGCTTAAGTGTGCTATATTGACCATATTTAATATCCACAATTTGAAGCGCGTCTACTAAATCTATAGATTCATCACGATATTTTTCAACAAGATTTACAGCTTCTTCGAAATTATTATCCGCCAACCAGTCTAACTCGGAAAGCTTAAGACTTTGGTGCTTTATCCTTATTTTTAAATTACTAATCATAATCAAATAGCCATCAAAACTTAATATCTGCTTTTTTGATGTAAAATACTTTGATTTAATTATTCCCAAAGCTTCTGCTAAACACAAACTATTTGTATAAATCATACGAACACTATTAGCTTTGTATATGTATTCATAAAGTTCTTTGCTGCCAGGTTCCTTATCCTCTAATATCTTCGCGGGTACACCACCATCGTATAATAGAAGTTTTACAAGTGCACATGTATCTAGAAAATGCATCCTGACATAGCCAACATTATTAGTGCAATCCATCAATTTTCCAAAAATTTATATGGTTAATGTAATTAACTTTTTTTCAACTTACACACTTGTAAATTGACAAAATACTGCATGATGTATTCCTATCGTATATGTTCAGACTTTGGCGAATACTTGGTCTGATTGCGTCTTTGCATGATAGGAACTCCGCACGAGCGGGCCTGCTTCTATGTGTTTAAACCCCATCTGTTCACCCTCTATCTTCAACATTTCAAACTCTTCTGGAGTATAATAACGGTGGATTGGCAAGGCGTCTCTCTTCGGGCTCAGGTACTGCCCTATCGTAAGAATATTGCAACCAACGTCCCTTATGTCTTGCATGACGCTGATTGTTTCATGCCACTCTTCACCCAGACCCAACATCAAGCCCGATTTTGTCGTTAACTCGTTTACTGTTTCTTTCGCATGCTTCAATAATCCCAGGGAACGTTCATAATTTGCCATCGGCCTGACTTGTGAGTAAAGGCGGGGAACGGTTTCTATGTTATGATTGAGTATGTCAGGTTGGGCATTGAGCACTATCTCTAAAGCCTCCGACGATCCACTAAAATCGGGTATCAATACTTCAATCGTGCAATCTTGAATGCGCTCACATATACATTGAATTGTCTGAGCATAAACCGATGCGCCGCCATCGGCAAGGTCGTCCCTCGTCACAGAGGTGATTACCACATATTTGAGTTGCATCTTCTGAACAGCTTCTGCGATCCTGAGAGGTTCCCCTTTGTCTATCCCTAAGGGCATTCCCTTCTTCACGGCGCAGAATCCGCATTTTCTAGTGCAGGTATCCCCAAGTATTAAAAATGTTGCAGTCCGCTGTTCAAAACATTCACCAATATTCGGACAAAACGCCTCTTCACATACCGTATGAAGCTCATTTTCCCGTAAAATGTCTTTTATCTGATTAAAGTTTTTACCGGTGGGTAACCTTATTTTC
>JAHFOY010000064.1 GCA_023261485.1 Planctomycetota bacterium | reverse complement strand
CTTGTCCAAAATCCAAACTTCTTTGGCTGCGTCGAAGGCATGGAGGCTATCTCAAATATCACTCACTAGCACGATGCGCTTTTTGTAGCCTGTGTTAATCCCATTTCTCTTGGTATATTGAAACCGCCGGGTGAATACCATGCCGATATTGCAGTTGGCGAGGCGCAGGTGTTGGGTAATTATTTGAATTACGGCGGTCCCTATCTTGGTTTTTTCACCGTTAAGAAGGAACTGCTTCGAAAAATGCCGGGTAGAATTACCGGTGAAACGGTGGATAGTACTGGAAAGCGGTGTTTTGTGCTCACACTGCAGGCAAGGGAACAACACATCCGGCGGCAGAAAGCGACTTCCAACATTTGCACAAATCAGGCGCTTCTTGCGTTAAGGGCGTGCATCTACCTCTGTGCATTAGGGAAAAAGGGCTTGGTAGAACTTGCTAACCTGAATATACAAAAAAGCCATTATGCTTACGAAAGGCTTTCTGCCTTAAACATTTTTGAACCAGCATTCAAAAAACCCTTCTTTAATGAATTTATCCTCAAGGCAAAAGGCAATCTCCGTGTAACAAAGATTAATGAATACCTGTTAAAAAAAGGGATTATTGGCGGACTAGAACTTTCTGGATTCTATCCCGAACTGGATAATAGTATGCTTCTTTGCGTAACAGAAACAAAGACCAAAGAATCGATTGACCGTTTGGTTGCAGAACTGGACAAAATGAGGTAAATGTTTAGAAGATTCAAAGTAGGGGCAGGTTTTAAACCTACCCCTACGTGGTGTATTTCTTGCTGTAAATTTATGTAGCCGCCGAAGGCCAAATTTAAAGGAACCGTAGCGGGTTCAGGTTTGTAACCTGAAACCGCAGAATAATCATTATCCAATTTTTGTCTTTGTGTCTTTGTGCTTTAGTGGCAAAATAATTTCAATAAAAATTATGAACCTAATAGAACCACTCATCTTTGAAAAATCGTCTCCCGGCAGGCGGTGTTTTGTCCTTCCTGCCTGTGATGTTCTTGAAAAGCCCGTAACGAATCTTCTCCCTCAAACCATGTTGAGAAAACAGGAGGCAAAATTGCCGGAGGTTTCGGAGCTTGACGTTGTACGGCATTTCACCCGAATTTCTCAAATGAACTTCTGCGTGGATACCAATTTTTATCCCCTGGGATCCTGCACCATGAAATATAATCCCAGGATAAATGAAGATGCCGCGCGCATGGAGGGTTTTACGAAATTACACCCCTATCAACCTGTCGAGCAGTGTCAGGGTATCCTGAAACTCTTGTATAATCTTGAACAAATGCTCATAGATATTTCAGGGATGTCCGCCTTTACCTTACAACCTGCCGCAGGCGCACATGGCGAATTAACAGGCATGCTGATAATCCGTGCTTATATGGAGAATAAGGGGGAGACAAGACACAAGATCATTGTTCCCGACTCCGCGCATGGGACAAATCCAGCATCTGCCGCCCTTTGTGGCTATGATGTCGAATCAATTCCATCCAATGCCGAAGGGCTTGTAGATATAAAGAAACTCAAAGCCTCCTTTACCAGTGACACGGCGGCACTCATGATAACCAATCCCAATACCCTGGGCCTATTTGAGAAGGATATTCTGGAGATATGCAAGATTGTCCACGATGCAGGTGGTCTCGTTTACTGCGACGGGGCAAATATGAACGCCCTTGTGGGCATTGCACGGCCGGGTGATATGGGCGTGGACATCTTACACCTGAATCTCCATAAGACCTTTTCCACCCCTCACGGTGGAGGCGGCCCTGGCGCTGGACCCATTGGTGTTACTGAGAGATTGGAACCATTCTTGCCTGTCCCACGAATCGAAATAACTGACAAATCAGCCACAGAGGACACGGAGGGCACAGAGAAAAACAAAATAAATACATATGTTTTAAATTTTAACTACCCGGACTCAATCGGGAGGGTCAGGGCCTTTTACGGCCATGTCGGCATGATGATCCGGGCTTATACCTATCTCTTGTCTTTGGGAAAAGAGGGAGTTTGCAAGGTGGGTGAACACGCCGTTTTGAATGCCAACTACCTGCGACACAAACTAAAAAAACATTATGACATACCTTATGGAACGACCTGTATGCACGAATTCGTCATCTCTGCCAGGAAGCAAAAGGAAAAAGGCGCATCAGCCCTGGACATCGCCAAGAAACTGCTCGATTATGGTTTCCACGCCCCTACGATTTATTTCCCTTTGATTGTAGAAGAAGCCATGATGATAGAACCTACGGAGACGGAATCACGTGAGATATTGGATGCCTTTGCAGATGCCATGATCCAGATAGCTAAAGATATTGAACAACAACCAGAAGTAGTACATAACACACCACAAACTACACCCATTGGCCGCCCCGATGAGGTCAAGGCCGCCCGCGAACCAAAGCTGAGATGGAAGACAAACAAAAGTTCATAGTGTCAATGTATTGTCACCTATGATACCATTCTATAAAAAGCAAGAAATATTTTATATGCAGAATTGTTTCTGTATACGTAATGGTTAGGGGGCATAAGTAATAGCGGATGAATAAGAAATTCAAATACCGCTTGGATCTCGAGTTTCGAGAATGTTTTTTAAATAAAGGCCCCTGCCGACCAGAAGGTCAGCTTAGCCCTTGTCGGAGGACTACTTCATGACCGATAACACAGATAGTCCCATGCTTGAATCTGCATATAAATCTGTTCAGGACTGCTTCGCTTCAGTCCCTGTCATTGTATTGGGGAGTGGTCACTCCTGTACATTTGGCATCCCAAGTATGACACAACTCACGGTCTATATACGTTCCGAAGTTTCGAAGGAAGTAGCGCCGGATGACAATCAAACGTGGAAGACATTCGAGGAAAAGATCCAGCATCTATCTCTTGAGGCCGCGCTCCACGAAATCCAGTTAAGCTCGCAGCTAACTGATCTTATAATTCGAAAAACCCGGGATTGCATCTTCCCGGCTGATAGGGAAGTCCTTGGTCATGTTATTCAAAACCGCGACTATTTACCTCTTTCGCGTCTTTATCGCCACCTTTTCAACAGCACTCATCATCGAATACAACTGATCACTACCAATTATGACTGCATAGCTGAATACGCTGCTGACGCAGCCGGATATGCATGGGCAACTGGATTCGGATATGGTTATATCGGAAATCGATATGGCAATTACTTGTTGGCAATCTCAAAGGGTAGCACAGCTTTTAGGATGGTAGACGTCTGGAAGGTTCACGGGTCCTTAAATTGGTACCGCGCCCCTGATGGGACCACATACTATTTACCCTCGGTTGCTACACCTCCTACGGATTATTTTTCTGTTATTGTTACGCCTGGAATAGATAAATACAGACGAACACATGAGGAACCATTCAGAACGATAATTGCGGGTGTTGATTTGGCTATGGACGTTGGGAGAAGCTTTTTGTGTATTGGCTATGGCTTCAATGACGAACATATACAGCCGAAACTTTTGGAAAAATGCAAAAGAGAGGAAAAGATTATCGTGGTACTTGCGAAGGAGCTTACAGAAGCAGCAAAGAAAGTACTTTTGGACGGTTACTGCAACCGGTTTGTTGCGTTTGAACAATCCGGGAATGGCACGCGGATGTTTGACCCAAAACACCGCACGGGCGTGGAACTGCCAGGAATAAATCTGTGGTCTCTAAGAGACCTCCTAGATCGTGTTTTGTAAAAGGAGCATTGACTATGGCGATTTTTAAGTACAAAGATGAAGAGGCATTGGGAATAGTTCTTTCGGTTGATACAGCAACGGTAATCATAAAGGTTGCCGACCTGGACAAGCTTCGAAGAATGCAGGTCAACCGTCTTGTTGTATTGCAGAGTAGCAAACCCGGACAACATTTGATAGGCCTCGTCCAGAAAATTACGCGGAGCAGTGCGGAGCAAGAGCAAACAGGCCAGAAGGAAGCAGATGAGGTTGAAATGCCTGCGTTGCCTCCTCAGCTCAACCTTGTGCGTGCCTCACTAATAGGCACTTTGATTGACAGAGTTGGTACGAAAGAAAACGTCTTTAGGCGAACCCTTGAGACGGTTCCAGAAATAGACGCGAAATGCTTTGCCGTTGAGGGAAACGTGCTGACATCGTTTATGCGAGTAATCGCCAACGTTCCTGGCGAAGGTCAAAAATTATCTCTTGGGCACTACACTTTGGATGAAAGTGCCGAGGCATACCTGAACGGAAACAAGTTTTTTCAACGGCATGCAATTATTGTAGGGAGCACAGGTTCTGGAAAATCATGGACAACCGCGAGAGTACTTGAACAAGCAGCCTCGTTGCCTAGCGTGAACTCTTTGGTTTTTGATATACATGGAGAATACATGCCCCTGACTGGCGACGGTATTAAGCATTATCGCGTTGCGGGTACTGGTGATCTCGTAAATAAAAAAGGATTTGCGGATGGTATTCTATACCTGCCTTATTGGCTTCTCGATTATGAAGCATTGATTTCAATGTTTGTAGATCGGAGCGACCAAAATGCGCCGAATCAGGCAATGATTATTGCACGAACCGTTGTGCAGATGAAGAAAAGGTTTTTGGAGGAGAACCACCAAAAGGAGCTGCTGGATAACTTCACAATAGACAGCCCGGTTCCGTTTTCAATGGATGCATTGCTTGATGAACTCAATCGACTTAATGTAGAAATGGTACCTGGTGCCCGCTCTGAAAAGCAGGGAGATTTTTACGGAAAATTAAGCCGCATGATCGCACGACTGGAAAACAAGCGTACAGATCGGCGATTGGGATTTCTTTTTCAGTCGCCTAGAGAGTCTGGTCAATTATCGTGGTTAGACGATTTGTCACGGATTTTGTTGGCTGGTACAAGCCAGCAGTTAGATAAAAAAGGCGGCATTAAGATAATTGATTTTTCAGAGGTACCATCAGATATTCTTCCGCTAATCGTTAGTCTTATTGGGCGTTTGTCGTTTTCCTTACAACAATGGATGATACCGGAGAAACGGCATCCCATTGCACTCTTTTGCGATGAAGCGCACCTATACATTCCCGAACGTGCGGAAGGAGATGCGGCTAATGAAGTGTCCATCAGAATTTTTGAGAAAATCGCAAAGGAGGGCCGTAAGTACGGTGTTGGGCTGGTGGTCATAAGTCAGCGTCCATCTGAGGTCAATCATACTGTGCTAAGCCAGTGCAACAACCTCGTAACGATGCGTTTAACGAATGCCGAAGATCAGTCAGTAATTCGGAGATTGCTGCCGGATAGTCTGGGCGGGTTTAGTGATGTGTTGCCGATTCTGGACACTGGTGAAGCCCTGGTAGTTGGAGATGCGAGTTTACTACCCAGTAGAGTAAGGATACAAGAGCCAAAAGCGAAACCGAATAGTGGCACAGTTGACTTTTGGGATAAGTGGTTGGAAAGAGAATGCAAAGAGGGCATCAGTGAAGCCGTTAATGCGTGGCGAAAGCAAAACCTTCAGTAACGGCTCTTGCAGGTTCAATCATCTCCGATTGAACCTGAACATTTGGTATGTTCCTATGTCTTGTATTTATTCAAAACTTATTGTCCTGTTGTCTAAAAAGTTTCAAAAATTAATTCTTGTATACACCCTGTAGTGGCAATTCATGAATTGCTCCTACATTATGTTGCACGGGCTGAGACTTTTTGGACAGTCCCAAGTTTTTGAATACTCGCTTCCCAATGACGAATTCCATCGTAAAACAACATCTTGTTTGACAAAATTAGCTCTCTGTGCTTAAATCAAGGTGAGTTATAGTATTACTTTGTAAATACTTCTTTTTTGGCAAGTTTTTTACAACCCCCTTCACCCCCTTTTTTAAGGGGGATTTGGTTGAGGTTTCGCGGCACTATATCATAATTGTGCAGGCCATTAAAATCCCGGAGATGAATAAAAATGCTTAAAACAAAATCCAAAGATAGCGATGCGATTGATATTCCTCCAAAGATAGCAAAGAAATTCGCCTTAAAGGATGGTGTTGTCGTAGAAGCAAAGGTTGAAAAAGGAAAACTTCTTATTTTGAGTAATAAAGAATAAAATCAGAAAATTCACGCAATTTGCAGGAATGTGGAAAAAGGGGTAAGCATGAAAAACTGTTGCCTAAAAATTCATTCAAGCAAAAATAAAAATGAATTTTGAAATTGTTGGTGAAATTACCAACATTGAAGCTATTGCTGTGGGTAGAAGGATTCGCATATTACCACTTTTACTGAAGAGATACGGTAAAGGTCGTTGGAGAAAACTCAAAGGTATTGCAATGGTACGACTATTTGATGGTACTTTACAACTTGCTGAAGTTCACTGGTTTGAAGCTCACGGTATAGGAAAAAAGAAAATGAGAATCAAATACTTTTTAGATTAAATACCTATGAAAAATAGAAAACATATCAAATATCGATTTGCAGTCTGTATTGAGACGGATGATCCTGATTTATTGACTCCTCACAAAATATATCGGGTCTTACCAGATGAAGACGCTAAGAAGTTAAATTACGTTCGTATCATTGACAACGAGGGTGAGGATTATTTATATCCTGCTGATTATTTTGTTTTTGTGGAATTTCCACCTGAAGTTGAGCAAGCTTTGCTGTGTGTATCAAAAGAAAAACAAGAGAAGGTAAAAAGAGTATTGAAAGATGAGTAAATATGAAATAATTATTTATTGGAGCGAAGAGGACCAGGTTTTTATTGCCGAAGTTCCAGAGTTGCCTGGCTGTGCTGCCGATGGCGCTACATATAAGGTCGCGCTTACCAATGTCGAAGTTATTATTCAGGAATGGATTGAGACTGCAAAAGAACTAGGGCGTCCCATTCCTGAACCAAAAGGCAGATTAGTTTTCGCATAAAAATTCGGAAAGTCGTTAACAATCTTCTAATTCTCTGCATACTCGGCGTTCTCTACGGTAAAACGATAATTAAGGCAATTTTACAAGATAGTCTAAGGTTGCTGTAGTGTCTCCGATATCTTTATCAAGCTTGACCGGCTGATGCCAGACTACTGCTTCAATGAAACGCGCACCCTGATTATCTTCCCTGCAGAAATAAAAGTTAACGGATACTTTTATTTCTGTTCTTTCGATTTCTGAACCTGTTTTAAAAGATACTTTTATTGGAAGCACAGGATTTTCAAGTCGAACATCCAGATTTGGCTGCTCAACCCGAATACCGTTACCTGCATCAATATGATATACCAGAGGGGCATTGGGATTCAAATGATACCCATTGGGGAGATTTATATTTAATGTTAGTTGTATTTCCGAATCCGCCTTCAAGGTTTTTAAGGGCAACTCTACCGACCTTGCAAATGGCGGTATTGCAGTCTGTGATACATTTCCTGAAACCTCTGTTTTGAGTCCTTTAATCTGCAGAGTACTCACCTCTTTTGTTTTCATGTCTATCACGCGAATGGCGTGGTTATTGGTATCGGCAACGTAGAGCTTATTATTGGCGAAGCTGAGACCGCCGGGTTCGTAGAACTGGGGATCTTTACCATCGACATAACCTGCATGGCCGTTGCCAGAGAATGTCCGACACGCATTATCCGCAGGATTTACCACCTTAATCTTATGATTGTAGGTATCCGCAACGTAGACGAGGTCATTGTAACCGGACACACCGAGGGGATGCTGTAACCGCACTTCTCCACCCTTACCATCCACATCGCCAAAGACAAAGAGGTCTTGTCCGACAATGGTCTTCACTCTGTTTTCTTTCATATCCACAGAGCGAATTGCACTTACCTCGCTATCAGCAAAATAGAGCATCGAATCAGAAGCAGTGATACCGCTGGGTTGAGCAAGTGCGCTCTTATCCAATAAACCGTCTATGCACCCCTCTCTTCCACTTCCTGCAAAGGGCTGAAATACGGTAGTTTCCAGATCCATCACCCAAATTTGATGCGCTCCGGCCATAGCTATATAGAGTTTCCCTTCAACATAAACCAGGTCCCAGGGTGAATTTATTGGAGAGAATGTTCCCATTCCGCCGGTATCCATAAATGCTGCCTGTTTGCCGGTACCGGCAATTGTTGTAACTGTCTTTGACTTTAAATCCAATTTACGAATGAGGTGATTCTCTGTATCGGCTACATATAAGTAATCCCCGTGAAGAGTCATCCCTTGTGGATGATGAAAGCTTGCGTCTTTAAAAGCGCCGTCGTTCCTGCCTGTTTCACCGTTACCAGCAATATCTAAGACCTCACCTTCTAAATTTGTAATAACAATTCTATTATGGTTGGAATCTGCAATGAATAAACGGTTTGAGGCCTCGTCTGCCAGCACTTTACCTGGATAAGAAAGGAAACTTTGACCTTGTTTGTACTTCTCCAGTGAAAGGGGAATGGGTTTTTCGTTTATAAGATTTTTTGAACGGAAATCAGATGCCAGTTTTCCAATAAGTTTATCGAGTATCTCATAATGTCCCTCTCCTGTATCAGACCCTACAATATTACCTTCCGGGTCAATCAGCACAAGCGTAGGCCATGCCCTGGCGCCGTAAGCCTGCCAGAGTGCGAAATTGCTGTCGTTAATCACCGGATGTTCAATTTCATACCGGAGGATGGCCTGCCGGATATTTTCCGCCTCGCGTTCGTTTTGAAATTTTGCAGAATGCACACCGATAACTACCAACTCTTTTGGGTATTTTGCTTCTAATTTTTTCAGATCGGGAATGATGTGCATGCAATTGATACAGCAGTATGTCCAGAAATCCAGGAGCACTACTTTTCCCTTTAAATCAGCGAGGGTCAGTGGTCTTGAAACATTAAGCCAGGCAGTGCCGCCTGTCAGTTCGGGGGCGGGCATACTCTTTTTCTGCGCCGATGCCATAGGTATTCCTCCGAAGGAAAAGAAGACGATTGTTAAGAGAAGCAGTATTATCGTCCGGGGAGAAAGACGTGAAAAAGGTTGAATGTTCCTCATGGTTGTTTTACTTCTTATCTTTTTTACGCCTGAACAAATATTTCCCGTAGAATAAAAAGGAAACGACAATCAATGACACCACACTAAAGATAAAATACGCCAGTTCCAAATGCTCAATCCTTCATATAAACTCAGTTAAAATTAAAGGGAATTCAATCTTTTTAATTAAACAATAATAAACACACCCCTGCCCCTCTCAAGAGGGGAATTTAACAAGCCTCCTTCGGGAGGTCACTCACCCCTTCGTCCCCTCCCTGGAGGGGATTGAGGGTTGGGTAAAAAATAAAACTTGTCACCGTGTAAACGGTGAGTCGTTGGGTTTTTGTCTTTTAAAACCCAACCTAATTCATGCATAGGAGGTCGACTAAGCAATTTTATACACTGAACCGGAAATGCACGATATCTCCGTCTTTCACAATGTATTCCTTTCCCTCAAGCCTTAAAAGTCCTTTTTCTTTGACCTTTTGTTCCGACCTCAGGGCAATAAGATCGTTGTAGTTGTACGTCTCCGCACAGATAAATCCCCTTTCGAAATCAGAATGAATTACCCCTGCCGCCTGCGGCGCCTTGGTTCCTTGCTTAATCGTCCAGGCCTTTACTTCCTTTGGGCCTGCCGTAAAATAGGTAATCAGCCCCAGCAAGCTGTAAGTTTCACGGATCAGCTTCTCCAGACCAGACTCATCTATCCCCATTTCCTGATAATAGGTCTTTCTTTCCTGTGGTTCCATCTGGGCAATTTCTGATTCAATATCGCCTGAAATAACTACACATTTGGAGTTTTCTTTCCTTGAATAATCGTTAACAACGTCAATATATTGTTTGTCCTTTTCTAAATCAAAGACATTAAGAACGTATAACACAGGTTTTGCAGTCATTAAATGCAGGTCTTCAATGTGTTTCCTTTCTTCGTCCGTCAGGGTTAATAGCCTCACGGGCTTACTGTCATTTAAGCCTTGTCGCACCTTTTTCAACACGTCTATGGAGGCAATTATATTTTTATCCCCCGTCTTTATCAGTTTTTCATTTTTGACCAGCCGTTTATCCACCGTTTCCATATCCGCAAGGATCAATTCCGTATTGATGATCTCAATGTCCCTGATCGGGTGTACACTCCCCTCCACGTGGATGATATCGCTTTTTTCAAAACAACGCACGACGTGTAAAATGGCATTGACGTTTTTAATATGGCCCAGAAATTGATTTCCCAGCCCCTCCCCCTGGCTTGCGCCCTTTACCAGACCGGCGATATCCACAAATTCAACGGTCGTGGGGACAATTTTTTCGGTAGGAATTATTTCGGCTATCTTATCCAGCCGGGAATCCGGTACGGCAACGATACCCTTATTTGGATCGATGGTACAAAAGGGATAATTTGCCGAGGCGGCTTTGGCAGACGTCAATGTATTAAAGATGGTAGATTTCCCGACGTTTGGAAGTCCTACAATGCCACAATTCAAACCCATAGTATTGATCCTTCTCCTGGTTTAAAAAATGCTAAATGATAAAAAGTAAATGATAACGAGTTACACTTCGATTAGCAATAATTTCTCGTGAAAATCGGGCGCAAAAGGATTGTTAAGAGAATCCCTGCGGGAAGTGGGCTATCAGTTTGTGAGGAAATTAGGATTTTGAACTCAGATTAATTGGTAGCGGTGGAGGGACTCGAACCCCCGACACGCGGCTTATGAGTCCGCTGCTCTACCACCTGAGCTACACCGCCACTCGTTTCAGTCTTTTCGGAATGAAGTTTTTTAGAAAGGATGTTTTCTAATAATTTTATAAAGAATAACACCTCTGGCGGATATTTTCAAGAAATATTCCTGTATTTTTCATAAAACGCTGCAATAATGAAAACATACAAAATCAAAATAAACAGAGGAAAAACAAAATGTAATATTTGATAGAATTTATCCAATTTTAACTTGACAAGAATTTCCCATACTGTTATTATTAACTCCGAAATTTATCCATAAATAATATTTCTTGGCAATTAGTGATAGGTTATCCAGCCTAAAGTTAGCATAGCTGTAAGCTAACCTTTCCTTGCTTGTATTTGTTCTGAAATTTTCCAAGGTCGAGAATTAACCGTTTCAATGCCTCTTGTATAGTTACAATATTTACTTTTCCACATTCATAAGAAATAAATTATAAACAATTATCGATATATCTCCTCATTCTGTCTTGCCCGGCAAATGCCTGTCTGTTTTGTACGGAACGTTCCTGAGCAAAATTACTTGGTTTGATGGCACGAGTGGTTTTACATATACATAGCCGTTATTTATATCATTAACAAAGAATGTCAGAGCGATTTTTTATCTTAGATGGACATTCACATTGCTACCAGGCATATTATGCTATTACGGCAAAGCTTACAACACCCGACGGAAAACCGGCAAATGCAGTGTATGGATTCACGAGGATGTTGCAAAAGTTACTCAGGGAGCATCACCCTGAGTATGTAGTAGTGGTATTTGACACAAAATATGCCACTCATAGACATAATAGTTACGCTGAATATAAAGCAAACCGTAAACCGACGCCTGACGAGTTGCAGGCACAGATTCCCTTAATTTATAAGGTCATCAGGGCGTACAATATTCCTATCTATGCAGCCAAGGGTTATGAGGCCGATGATGTAATTAGCGCCCTGGTAAAAAAACTATCCGAAAAAAACGTTGAAATCATCATAGCAACCTCAGATAAAGACATGGAACAATTATTAAGCCCGCAGGTAAAAATATTTAATGCAAAAAAAGGCGTTATGATTGACCGGGAATCCCTGTTTAGAGAAAAAGGTATACGTCCGGAACAGGTAGTTGATGTTTTGTCTCTTTCCGGAGATGCTTCTGACAACGTGCCTGGCGTACCGGGTATTGGCAATAAAACGGCATTGGAACTTATCCAAAAATGGGGGTCAATGGAATCCGTACTTTCAAACGTTGATCAGATTTCTGGAAAGAAGAGACAGGAAAATCTGAGATTATTTGCAGACCAGGCCAGATTTTCTCAAAAACTTTTGAAGCTTTGTAGTGATGTTCAAATTCAGATAGATATGGATGCCTGCAAATTAAATACGACTGAAAGCGCAAAACTCAAAAAACTGTTCAGGGGATTCGGATTCAATACACTCCTTGCGGACATGGTTGCAACGGCAAAGACCGAGGAAACACGATATCAACTTATAAATACGGTAGAAAAGTTCGATGCATTTCTTGAGCAATTAAAGCAGCAAAAAGTATTTGCTATCGATCTGGAAACAACAAACGCCAAACCCCTCAAGGCGCAGATCGTGGGTATTTCATTTTCCTGGCAGGAAAAAGAGGCATATTACCTGCCTTTCATGACGCCGCATGGGATAGAACATTTGGATGCAAACGCTGTACTACCAAAAATACGAACAGTTTTAGAAGACGAAAACATCCAGAAAATCGGACAAAACATCAAATATGATCTCCTGGTGCTCAGAAATAATAATATCCACTTACAGGGAATTGCATTTGACTCCATGATTGCTTCATACTTACTGAATCCAGTGAAAAGAAATCATAACCTGGACGACATCGCCTTTGAATACCTGTCGTATAAGACGATAAACACCCCGGAGTTGATTGGTTCCGGGAAAGAACAGGTTACGATGGATCAGGTAGCGGTTGACAAGGTCTGTCAATATGCCTGTCAGGATGCCGATGTTGCGTTCCGATTGGCTACTATCATGGAACCACTGCTAAAAAAAGAAGGACTATGGCATTTGTTCCAGAACATTGAAATTTCCCTGATCTACGTTCTGGCAGAAATGGAGTGGAACGGGATTTCTCTGGATACCAATGTTCTAAAAGAGATGTCATGCTGGTTAACTACAAAACTACAGCAACTTGAAAGGGAAATTTACACTTCCGCTGGACACGAGTTTAATATCGATTCACCCAGGCAATTGAGTGAAATCCTCTTTGAAAAGCTTGAATTGCCCCGGTTGCGGCGCACCAAAACGGGTTTATCGACAGATGCAAATGTCCTGTCCGCCCTTGCATGGCGTCATACCTTGCCAAAATTAGTATTAGAATACCGGCAACTCACCAAGTTAAAAAATACGTATGTCGATGCCTTGCCGGACATGATAAATCCGGGCACAGGCAGGGTACATACTTCGTTCAATCAGACTGTGACGGCAACCGGACGGCTTAGCAGCAGTGAGCCAAACCTCCAGAATATTCCGATTCGGGCAGATGTCGGAAGGCAAATCCGTCGTGCCTTCATCCCTTCCGAAGAAGCTACGGTATTTTTATCGGCTGATTATTCGCAGATAGAATTACGCATCCTTGCACATTTTTCCGAAGATGCGGCCTTAGTAACGGCATTCCAGCAGGACAAGGATATCCATTCTGTTGTGGCCTCTGCTATTTATAATGTACCAATAGAGGACGTAACCTCAGAGATGAGACGGAATGCAAAGGCAGTCAATTTTGGAATCATTTACGGACTCAGTGAATTTGGGCTTTCCAGGGATACAGGACTGACACTGGAAGAGTCCCGGGAGTTTATTAATGCCTATTTCAGTTTATATCATGGAGTTAAAAAATACAGAGACAGGGTTATTGAAAATGCAAAGACCTGTGGATATGTACAAACGCTTTTTAACAGGAAACGGTCTATACCTGATATTCGTTCTGAAGACAAGAAACGCAGAAACCTTGCGGAGCGCATTGCTATCAATACGGTTATTCAAGGCACTGCGGCTGATTTAATCAAGGTTGCCATGAATAATATTCATGCAAAATTGAAGAAAAATGATTATGGGGCAAAGATGGTACTCCAGATACACGACGAATTACTCTTTGAAGTGAAGGAAAACAAACTAGCGTCAACACGTTCCATGATACAAGAGGAGATGAGTCGTGCTGTCGCCCTGAACGTTCCAATAAAGGTAAACATAAAGACCGGGAAAAACTGGATGGAAACAGAGTGAACCGGCAACCAAAGGTTATTGGCATAACAGGCGGCATATCAAGCGGGAAAAGCACCATAGGCCGCATGCTCGCTTCCCTGGGGTCTGAATATATCGATGCCGATGAGATGTGCCATCGGCTGTTTCTTGCGCAAGAACTGAAAAATAAGATTGTGGAAAGGTTTGGAAATACTGTTCAGGATAGCTACGGCAAGATTGATCGCTCAAGACTTGCGGAAATTGTATTTCAGGACAAGACCTGTTTAGACGACCTGTGCAACATCTTGCATCCTGTCGTCATCGAGCGGATAAAATCAAAAATTACTGAAATTGAAAAACAGGGGAGACGAAAGGCTATTGTTATCGATGCTGCATTGTTAGAGGAATCAGACCTCTCTTCGATATGTGATTTCATTATTTTTGTAAATACCGGCAGAGATCACAGATTGGAGCGAAGCATAACCGGCAGGCATTGGAAAGGGGAGGAATTAGACAAAAGAGAACGTTTCCAAATGGCATTGGAAGATAAAAAAAGGAAAGCGGATTACATTATAGATAATAATTTTACAGTAGACAACACCTTTAGACAAGTAAAGGTGTTCTGGCAACTCTACATTGAAAAAATTTAGTTTAAAAATTAAGGAGGAAAATTTATGGCAGTAGCGAACGGTAAAAAAGAAGCTGTAGTCGTTGATCAGGAAACAAACGAAAAATACGAAGAAATCAAACGGGGGGAAATGCACATCACTGAATTGCAAAAAATGACTATCAAAGAGTTGCAGGATACAGCAAAAAGAGAAGGCATTAAAGAGTACACAGGGCTGAAAAAACAAGACCTGATCTTTAAAATTCTTAAAGAAAGGGTCAATCAGAACGGTCTTATGTACGGAGAGGGCGTTGTAGAGGTACTTCCGGAAGGATTTGGATTCTTACGGTCGCCAGATTACAACTACCTACCTTGCCCGGACGATATTTACATCTCTCCTTCTCAGATCCGCAGATTTGGAATAAGGACGGGAGCCGTAGTGTCCGGTCAGATCAGACCACCTAAGGATACAGAAAGGTACTTTGCCTTGTTGCGGGTAGAGGCCATCAATTTTGAGAATCCGGAGATCATGGGTGAAAAGATTGTTTTTGATGATCTGACTCCTTTGCACCCCTCAGAAAGACTCTTTTTGGAAAAAGACTCTGCCGAGCTTGAAACGAGGATCATGGACCTGGTTACCCCTATTGGAAAGGGACAAAGAGGTTTAATTGTAGCGCCTCCTCGTACCGGGAAAACAGTATTATTGCAAAAAATTGCCAATAGCATCACAAAGAATCACCCTGAGGTTTATTTGATTATCCTGTTAATTGACGAAAGGCCTGAAGAGGTAACCGATATGGATCGGTCCGTTGATGCTGAGGTCATCGGCTCGACATTTGACGAACCTGCCAGCCGGCACATCCAGATTGCCGAAATGGTAATTGAGAAGGCCAAGCGGATGGTAGAATATGGCAGGGACGTCGTCGTTTTACTTGATTCCATTACAAGATTAGCACGCGCATACAATACCGAAGTCCCTCACAGCGGAAAAATCCTTTCAGGTGGTGTGGATGCCAGCGCACTCCAGAAACCAAAGAGGTTTTTTGGTGCGGCAAGGAATATCGAAGAGGGCGGCAGTCTTACCATTATCGCAACGGCTTTGATAGATACCGGAAGCAGGATGGATGAAGTTATCTTCGAGGAGTTTAAGGGCACAGGTAACATGGAATTGCACCTGGACAGAAAACTGGCAGACCGCAGATTATTTCCTGCCATTGACATTACCCGTTCTGGCACCCGAAAGGAAGAATTGATCGTTAACCAGGAAGAAATCAAACGTATGTGGATGCTCCGAAAGGTGCTCAACGAAATGAACCCCGTCGAAGCGATGGAACTGCTCAAGAACAGGCTGGCAAAATCAAAGACCAACGCCGAATTCCTGATGACGATGAACATCACATAATTGGAGTGAAAATCGTTACAGGGAACGTCTTATTGGATTGCATCTTTGGATTTCACCAAAGCAACACCTGCCGGCATGGGAATTAAACCATGCCTTCGGCAACTTTACCAATAGTCCGCGAAATTCGAGAAAGGTCACGAAAATCTGTCCTGTT
>JAHFOY010000189.1 GCA_023261485.1 Planctomycetota bacterium | reverse complement strand
TCCGCCTGGATATAGCATTAATATCAACTCAAATAAAGTTGTGTTAAATCAATTTAATTTGATATAATGATTGCTGTTAAAACTGGCGTTGTTTTAAGAGGGTTTTGAAGAATCTTGTAGATAAGGGACCGTTATAATTCGGGTTGGTGAATTGAAACAATAATAAAAAAATAATATAAAAAAAAATTATACGCAGGGGCAATAAGAATAACATCCACAATCTTTATAGAGACCTATCACAATAGCAGATGCTATGGACTATTCACTATCCGATATCAACAATACGCTAGAAGGAACAAATCAAATATTAATAGAAATCAATGAGTCGTTGAAGGAATTAACAAAGGAAACAAAAAAAGTTCGAATGCTTCTAGACAAACGTTGAAAAAATACTTTTTTAGGAATATATGTTTTTATTATTGTAGGCATTAACGTAAATACAATCTACCATAACCCCATATTTTGAAATGCGTAAAATTAAAAATCATACGTAGTCTTGGCACAGGTACAATATTGACCGTCAAGATGTGGGATGGATTTTTATGAGAGTAGTGTAAAATTCCGATTTTAATTCTATAAACGCATCAATTCTTTATGGATGTAAGCAACTTATAAACCTGGAGAGGCATTATTTAGAAAAAAATAAAAAATATGGACTATGATTTAAATAAAATAATTGAAAAAGCTTCTAGTGTCAAACTTCCTGGAGGTGTGTTTGGAAAAACATGTACAGTATTGATAGTTGTGTCTCTTGCCATGTTTGGTATTGCATGGACGGCGAGAAATGTATGGATTAGTTCTGCAGCTTTAATAATGATTTTTATTTTAGTTTTCATAATGTTATGGCGCCTAATTAATTTTGCGAACAAGAATCCGCAAGCTGCAATACTTGAAGGATCCGAATTTTTACTTCATGAACATATGCAATTAGCTGCAAAAGGAATCCCACATTTACCCAAGATTCCGACTTTATACATGGAAGACAAACCAATTCAAATTGAACCAGAGCAACTACAATCACTGAACACGCCAGATGAAAATGCTGGAGAACGAGAGGTAGTGAATGGCTAGTGGAAAATATATTCAAGTATACCTTGACCCAAAGCAAGGAATTATGATGGAAACTATTGAGAAAACGATGAACATAGCTGTTGATTGGTTTAGATACAGCGATACGAATTGGGTAGTATATACGACTTCGGATATTAATAAATGGCACGGAAGGCTTAAAAAATTTGCAGACCCTGATGGTAACCTGTTCATTTGTGAACTTAATATTAATAACCGAAATGGTTGGATGACTAAAGATTTTTGGGTTTGGTTAAGAAAAGATAGATAAAAACAACTGTGCCTAACATCTGTTTGATGACTATGGCGGGTGAACAAAATAGCTTATTAAAATACCAATTGATATCATACAATCATTTTTAAATATCTAAATTATTTTCATAATCGAAAGAGATAAAAAACCATAAGTCTTATTTCAAGCTGTTTTTAGTCAATCTTTTAAAGAGATATTGTATCTTGGATAATTACCACCACGAATTGAAACCATCTCGTAGATAATTATTTGAAATTGAAAAACAGGTATTTACCCATCGCTAATAAAACCGGGGAATTTCCAGTGAACAATGAAAAAGAAACAACATCGATTTTAAGCCGAAGAAGGTTTTTAATATTCCTCGGCATCTTTCTCGGCATAATAATAGCAGGTCTGAGCCTGCTTAAAAACGCGGGGATAAAAGCCATCAACCGATTCCGCATAAGGATTTATCTAAGCAACAAGGCTATTGGGAAGATTATAAGTCCATTGGATACTATGGATTTTAAGGTATGAAGGAGTAACGTATGGAAAAAGCTGAGCAACACATCCAAAGTGAGTACATACACAATACGATTTCGACTATTAAATGGTAATGGGTGAATATAATGCCTAAATCAATAACCACCGAAGTAAATCCCAAAGTCTTCACGTGGCTCAGGGAAAGCGCCGGCTGGTACGTGGAAGATGTAGCCAGGCGGTTGAATACCAGCACTCAGGTAGTGGCATCCATAGAATCAGGAACTAAAGCGCCCACTCTCAGGCAGTTGAGAGAACTGTCCACGGCATACCAGAGACCGCTGGCGGCATTCCTGCTTTCGGAACCCAAAATGGAAAAACCCACGCCTAAGGACTACAGGATGCTTCCAAATAAAAAGGACGTGTTCGACAGAAAAACTATCCTGGTGTTGAGAAAAGCCAGGATGCTTCAGGAGATAGGGGGGGAACTGTCCAGGAACATCGATTACCAGACAAAACCGGCAATAGAACGTGCCAGGGTCTCCGACAGCCCGGAACTGCTTGCCGGGAAATACCGGCAGATGTTCGAGCTGACCGAGGAAAAACAGAAGAAATTCAGGACATCCTATGACTTGTTCAATTATCTCCGTGACAGGATGGAGGATATGAATATTCTCGTCTTCCAGTATTCGATGCCGGTGGAAGATGCCAGGGGGTTCGCGCTTCCAGATGAAACTCCCAATGTAATGGTCTTGAGTTCCAAGGATTCCATCGAGGCGAGGATATTTTCAATGATGCACGAGTTCGCCCATATCCTGCTTGGTGAAACTGCAATCGATTTTCCGGATTTCACTATACCACACCAGAACAATATCGAAGCCTGGTGCAACAGATTCGCTTCCACGTTCCTTCTGCCCAAAGATATGGCAATTAATTTATTTATATCCAACAAAAGCGCCCTGACGGAAACTGCCACGCTGAATGCATTGTCCAGGAGGTACAAGGTCAGTAAAGCGATGCTTCTGTTCAACATGATGAAACTGGATTTCATCTCTGAAACGAAATATGCAGAAGTTCTTGAAAGATACAAACCGCAAGAGCCGGAAGTAGCAGAAGAGGAGGAAAAAGACGAAGATACGGAAACCAAGAAGGGGGGAATAGCTGCGGACGTCAGATGTCTTTCAAGGGTCGGAAACAAGTTCATTTCATTAGTAGCGAACAATTACGATAGAAATCACATCACTTACACCGATGCCTTGAATTACCTATCGATCAAATCGAAGAACTTCGACAAGGTACTTGCCAAGGCGAAAAAATGACCCACAACTACTACATCATAGACACATCATCTCTCATCGAGTTGAACAAGCACAACCCAATGGATGTATATCCCGGCGTCTGGCAAAAGATGGAGCAGTTGATCAACAATGGAAGATTGCTTGCCCCGAAGGAGGTATTTCACGAAATAGGTAATATCGACGACCAACTACATTCCTGGACAAAATATCAGAATAAACTATTCGTGGAACCAACACCAATGCAGATTAAAATAGTGAAGGACATTCTTGAAAAATTTCCTGCTTTGATTGACATCAATAGAAAATATGATTCAGACCCCTGGGTAATTGCGCTGACCGTTGAACTCATTAATGACCCACAGATGAAGTTGATCACGATAAAACACATAGTTGTAACAGAAGAAAAACTAAGGGGAAATCGAATTAGAATACCATTTGTGTGTCAAGAATACAAAATCGAATCACTTGATATAATTGGCATGTTCAGAGAGGAGGGATGGAAATTCTGATGACGAAACTCCCCTTTCACGAAAGAGCCCTGTTATTGAAACTAAAAATTCCGGGGAATATCCAGTGAACAATGAAAAAGAATCAACATCGATATTAAGCCGAAGAAGGTTTTTAATATTCCTCGGCATCTTTCTCGGCATAATAATAGCAGGTCTAAGCCTGCTTAAAAACGCGGGGATAAAAGCCATCAACCGATTCCGCATAAGGAGCATTGAACAGACGCCCTCCTTTGACCCCGGTACATGGAAACTCACAATAGAAGGACTTGTAAGCAAACCGCTTACTCTAAGTTATGATGAGCTATTAAAACTTGAAAGCGAAGAACAGGTGAAGGATTTTCACTGCGTGGAAGGCTGGTCTGTAAACGATGTGAAATGGAAAGGCATACGGTTAAAAGTGCTTTTTGACATGGCTGGACTCGC
>JAHFOY010000063.1 GCA_023261485.1 Planctomycetota bacterium | reverse complement strand
TGATCCTGAAAAGCAGCAGCACATAAAAAAGGTGTTAAAAGAACTGGGCATGCAGGCAATGAGTCCGGTAAAGGAGAAACTCGGAGACGGCTATTCCTATGAGGAAATAAGGTTAGTCAGGGCAAAGATGATGTGTGAAGGTGAATAGGAAAGATAATTGCTAAGCCACGAATGAACACAAATTGTCACGAATTTAATAAAAAAATGAAGAGATTTGAGGTGTGACGGGGAAATAGAGATATCTTAAGAAAAAGGTTTTTATGTTTTTAGCAAAAATATTATTTATTACGTTTCAAGTTCAGCTTTTTATAAGGCTTTGAGGTAGATTTTAATAATGTCCTACTTTGGGCACTCTTCCGGTTCATTCGGATTAGGATATTAAGGATTCAAAGGTTTGGAATTTTTAGAATAAATAGTTTCTGGAGAGTCAGGATTATTGGGACGGATAATGAGATTTTGACCTAGAATATCGCAGAAAACTTTGCTTTCTTTGTAATTCATAGTATAGAAATCAGGGATACTATGGCTTTCAAGAGCAATCAATAGGTCTCCAACAGATAAGCATGGATCCTTTTGGTGGACAATATCAGGATTTGCAATAAGTTCTTGCAAGAACGCACAAGTATTTTCAAGTTCCTTGGTTTTGTTTGACAAATTGGATAGAGACTTTAATAGTTGTTTGCATAATTCAAATTTTTCTTTAAGAAAATCAGCTACAGGACAAAGAGAGTAAACTTCACTACATTTTTTCTTAGCTAAGTCGTATCTTTTATATGGTTTAATTTCTTTAACAGGATAGTTAGATAAATAACAACCCGTACCGCTAACAATATGACCTACTTTTTTCTTAAGAACAGATACACCAAATTTTATAAGTGTGCGAAGATAACGTTTAGCTCGTTCTGTTAGTTCTAAGTCACCCTTATTTTCAAATATTTCATCTAGCATTCCTAGGCAAATCTGTCGCTTTCTATTCCACTGCGCAGGAAGGACATTTGTTACATGCCTTTTTACCCTTTCATAAGATCCTTTAGCATTCAGTAGGTTTATCAGATATATTGCTTCAGTAATAACACGACGTTTAAATTCTTGAATTACAACTGGACTGGAAACCGTAATATCATAAGACGCCAAACGCTGCTCAATAGCTTTCTTCATTTCTGGTTCGCGTAGTAATCTTGCTACTTCGATTGATGTGTCAGTGAAAATTGCGGTACCGAATGGCATTGAATGAATTTTTTTTTATCAAAAGTCAGTCTTGAGGTTTTCCGCTAATTCCTCGCCAAGGATCAAACCCTGTTTCGGAAAGTATTCCTAATGCATCTTCCATGTCCGAGTCGGTTACTTCTGCTTTACAAAGGTATTCAGTTACAACCTTCTTTATGCCCGACTTCTGTGAACCAGAAAGGAGTTCGAATTCTACCTGGACTAATACAGCTTGCAAAATATTCAATAAATCTCCCCAATTATCCTCTCTGATGTCCCTATTTTCCCAGAGTTCTTCTAGGCAATGCTTGAATGTAAATGCTAAATTTGTTTGTTCAATAGTATCTTCTATTGCTGCTAAATTTACAACCGTATCGGAAACTTTGCGTAACAAACGATTTATTTTTTCTGAAATTGCAATTTGCTGAAAGCGTTCTTTGTCTGATAAAGCTTTTGCCCTTTTATGGTGAGCAGGTTCTAACTTTGTTCCAGTCTTATCATAGTACAGATTATAATAAGGACTTCTTGGCCCTTGATCCTCTGTGTGTTTTATTAAAACAGGAGCCACTGTCTGTTGAATAATTACTCTTTCCGAATCAGTTGATTTACTGAAATTCATTAATTACCTCTTTCGTTTTTAAAGCGAACATTTCAGATAAAGGCTTCTTGAAGCATTTTCTCAATCTGATTTAAAGACACTGTAATAAAGTCTTTACCATCTACACCCTTAGGCATTTCTACAAATGAATCAATATCAATCATTGCCGCAAATACAGGATTCTTTGCGATTCTTTTTTTTGCTTTCAGTTGTGCTAGTAAGAATTTATCTTGATCTCGGCTAAGCTTACTCGCGCGAATGTTGAGTATATTACCACCGATGTCTATTTGAGCATTTCTCTCCACGCCATTTATAGAAATACGGAATTTCCTATCTGATGATGCAATTACAACTACATAATTTTTAGCTTCTATGCTTCCATTTAAAGTCTTGCCTATTGCGTCGTCAATAGGCATAGTTTTTAATAGTTGCGATATCCATTCCTCTGAATCTTTTTTCGTCTCAGAAGCAAATAAATACCATATTCTAAAGCCAACTCGGTTAAAATCGTTTAAATTAAGTCTTTCGTTTACGATTGATGAAATAAGGTCAACTTGTTCTATAAATTCGCCTATATCTTTTTTTTCTAAATCTTTGTCTGCGCCTAATGTTTGCTCTAGTGCGAAGTCATACTTTAGTGCAGAAAAATTGAAACTTGTTCCATTTCTCAAACTCATTAGTGGTGCGTTTTGTGGGTTTGGGGTGTTTTCTGATAATATCCATTCTGGAGATCTTTTCATAATTTCATTAATCGTACTTCCGCAACGGTCTAAATAAGTAAAACCGTATTTATATTGTACTTCATATACTACCTTATGGCAAATGGAAGGACGACCATTGATTATCATTTGTGCTTTTATACCGCAAAAACTTTATACGAGAATTAAGTACATAAAATGTTAATTATCAATTGGTTTGATGTCAATAAAATTCCAATTCATTTTGAAAAATAAACTGATAACAAAAGCGACTAAGAAAATAGCTTGGCAAAATTTATTTAGTTTATTTAGTGAATTTATCGTAGACAGTAATAAATCGGAGTAACTTACTTTTTAATTGTCACAAGTATTGATTTTTTCTGTCCCGCCGCCTGGAATGCGACCCTTGCCTTGCCAGCCTTCTTCTTTGCGGTAATGGTAAATGTTGCCTGACCATTTTCATTGGTCGTCTGGCTTGTCGGAGACACAGATACACGTTTCTTTCCGGATGCGCCAATCATTGTAGTAACCGTTTCACCCTCTACCGGGCAATTGCCATCACCTGTTATTGTCACTGTTATATTGCCGCTCATCTTCCTGTTCAGTGTTAATTTGGTTGGAGATATCGCTAACGAACTGGCTTTGCACACGGGAGTGACTGTTGGTGTGGGTGTTGTTGTCGCTATCGGCGTAATTGTTGGAATCAGTGATGGTATAGCAGTGGGAACTGTCGTTGGTGTTGCCGTTGGTGTGCTTGTGGGTGTTACTGACGTTGTAATAGCTGGCGTGGGTGTTGGTATGTCGGTTATGGTAAAACTTGAGAGCTGGACGGTTGATGAACCGTCATAGCCGACATACAGGGTATCATTAACGATAACGCTGTGAGGCCGTGTCCATGTGCCGTCTATGACCTGGGTATTGGAAAGTAAGTTCCAATCGGAATCGTAGAAAGCCCGGTAAAGAGGGCCTCCGGCATCACTGCTTCCGCGTCCATAATGGATAATGAATCCTTGTGAGTTTGGACCTACGGAAAGGGCGGAGACAATGCTGAGCATTCCTTCGTCTGAAAGTATGGGTTCCCTGTCTTTCACTATATTCCAGTCGTTATCAAAGATTATTCTATAAAATTCGTCATTTTGTCCAGGCGCTAAGGTAAATGGCGCAACCAGGTGGAACTGATTATTGGTATAGACTGCTGCAGCGCCGTTTGCATGGGTATTTGTGCCTCCACCTATCGTGAAAGTATCAAGATTATTAAGGCTCGAATCGTATTTGTAAACCTTATGCCCTGTGCCGGGCAGGAATTTACCGATATAGATATACGTGCCATCGCCTACGAGAAACATATCGTTTGTTGGTGAACCATCATTTACTACGGTAGTAATGCCAACTCTGTTTAAATCAGTATCTAATTTCAACAGGTACAGATATCCGCCTTGTCCGCTGCCTGCGATGGAAAAAGCCAGATAATGATAACCGTTTTGAAAGATGTGTTTATGATCGGCAATTGAATCGTTGTTAGCGGTATCTGAGGAATCAGCTACTGTTGTTGCATGGCTGGTTACCTCATTTAGTGACAAATCGAATTTCCCTATCTTAATAGTGCCGCCGCTTTCTGATGAGACTACGATATTCGTTCCGTCATAGACAGGCACGCACCAGACGGTACCGAAATCTATGGTTACCGTTTTTTCCAAGGTAAATGTCTGCGCCATGGCTTTGGTAGATATGAGCATTATCAAACAAATTAATAGGCATAAATAGGTGAGAATATGTGTCCGTCTCATGATTTATTCCTCAAATTTAATAAAAAATCAATAATAGTCGAAATTTTATCATCAATAGGGAAGAATGGTACACTAATCCCAGGATTTTTGTCACCGACAACGGCAATCAGGTATTTATCATCCCTGCATACCAATTCAGTACTAATTTCTGAACGAAATACCTCGACCTTGGGAATTGCTTCCGTCTTATAGCCCTCGACAACAACAATGTCCACATCCTGCAAATAGGTGTTTATAATCTCCGTCAGGGGGGGGGCTTTTGGTGATTGCCTTATGATGCCAGTCATATTTTGTGAAGCCACGACCACGGCATCCGCCCCGGCCTGTGTGTGTAACCAACTGTCTTTGCCTTCTGTATCCAGTTCAAAATGATGATGGCTGTGTTTGATGGTGGCGACTTTATAACCCCTGGATTTTAATTCTTTCACAAGCTTTACAATGAGGGTGGTCTTGCCGCTGTTAGACCTGCCTACAATGGATATTACGGGCACCTTGAATTTCATAACGTATAAATTATAAAAAATGGACTGCAAAAACAAACTAAATTCTGATGCTTTTGTACAAATGACTAGTCGGGATTTAGCCTTGACAACCTATTTTTATTGAAGTAAACTTATTTTGTTTAATAATATTCTTTGGGGTTTGCAGGTAGTTTTGCTATGGATAATACAGAAAAGATAGTTGATAGGCGGCAGCTTTTTAAGGACTTGTTTAGCTTTGTAGGAAACAAGGTCGCCGATTACGCCAGTAAAAAGGTTGATCGTGTGATGCCCAAAGGTGACTATTTGCGACCTCCTGGCGCTGTTGAAGAGACGGAATTTCTTTCCCTGTGTACCCGCTGTGATGAATGTATCAAGGCGTGTCCTGCGAAGGCTATCAGGAGGTCAAATGGGCTGATGGACGTGGCGGTTGGTACTCCTGTCATTGTACCGAAGGAAAGTCCATGTGTCCTGTGCAATGGATTGTTGTGCATCGCAGCCTGTAAAGATGGGGCATTAAAACCTGTGGAGCACGTGAATAAAGTCAGAATGGGTGTTGCAGAGATTAATCAGTCACGATGTTTGGCGTGGGGCGGACAGGATTGCCAGATGTGTTTCATAAAATGTCCATTACAAGGTGACGCAATGTATCAGGAAGACGGCAAACCAGTGATTAACGAGGATAAGTGTGTGGGGTGCGGAGTTTGTGAATATGCCTGCCATACGATAAATAACACGTGTGCTATTGAAATTATACCCGATAGGTAGTGCCTGAAGAAAACCGTCCAAAACTACAAAAGTATAAGTTGTCGTTCAGGCATGATGCAGATTTTTATTAATAACTTTTTACTTAGAAGTACATGAGTTTTGAAGGGGGATGTAATGCCAGAATGCAAGATTCCGTTTACCTGTGAACTTTGTGAGAAACAGTTGTCCTGTCAACTGGATCAGATAGAACATAACAAGTGGGCAATTGCACAGCGTATGAAAGAGATTACTTACAAAATCGTTGTGATGAGCAACAAGGGCGGGGTAGGCAAGAGTACCGTAACAACGAATATCGGGGTTGCACTGGCTCAAAAGGGTTTTAAGGTTGGGATAGCCGATGCTGATATTCACGGACCTAATATCCCGATGATGTTAGGCGTAGAGGGAAAAAGGCTCAAGGGCAGCAGCGGCGGGGTGTTGCCTCTGGAAGTGATGCCGAATTTAAAAGTGGCTTCTCTTTCCTTTTTGATAGAAGACCCGTCAATGCCGGTTATCTGGAGGGATTCTGCAAAGTGGGATTTTCTCTGCGAGTTGATGGGGAGCGTATGTTGGGGGAATTTGGATTTTCTTTTGGTGGATTTGCCACCGGGAACCGGGAATGAAGCTATATCCATTATTGAACTCATTGGAAGGGTGGATGGCTCTGTAATTGTTACAACACCCCAGGATGTGGTTTTGTTAGACGTGAAGAAGGCCGTATTTTTCTCCCGCGACAGCAACGTACCGATTATTGGGATTGTTGAAAATATGAGTGGCCTTAAATGTCCTCACTGTAACGAAAATATAGATGTGTTTAAAACCGGCGGGGGTGAGAAGATTTGTATGGAATTGGGTGTCGCATTTCTGGGGAAGATACCGCTGGATCCGGGGATTACAGAGAAGTGTGATACTGGCGAGGCGTTTGTAGCCGCCTATCCCAGTTCGGTTGCAGCAAAGGCGTTTGATGAGATAGTGAATAAGTGTGAAGTATTTGTCAGGGCGAACAAAGAAGCGGCTGAAAAAGCGACAGAATTCAGAGAGGTGCCATTTTTGGGGAAGGTGCCGGTCGACCAGAATTTTGTTGAATAATTATATTCCTTCTGTTGTATTTCAGTATATCCTTCCAAGAGATTTACAGCTTCATAACAATGAGTAAATAATCTAACCAGCAGGACGGGGTAGCGATATGTTCCGGTCAATCAAGAACAAATTAATCTTTCTGTTTTTAATCGCTGTCCTTACACCCTTATTGGTTATGCGGCTCATTGCATATCCTTCCGCACAAAAGGTTATTCAGGAAACGACTATTGGCAATTTGCAGTCGATCTGCTCGAAGAAGGCCTCTCAGGTGAACGAGTGGTTACATAAACTGAAGATAACGGCGGAGCGCATTGCCAACAATCCACTTGTAGCAGAGGCTGTCAATTTGACGAAAGCAGATGCTGATACCGTTTCTAAATTCCTTTCCAGTATACCGTACGATGCGCTGTTTCACAGACTTATGATTAGCGATGTATCCGGTAATATCAGGATATCAGCGGATAACAGGCTGATCGGCTTAAACATATCCGATATTGAAGGTTTTAATAGCGCTGTTGACGGCAGGACTTACATTTCGGACATTGTCTCCTCTGTTTTTTATGATGCTGACGATTTTGGCAACAGATACGAGCAATCACCGGACATGTATGTCTTTGCGCCTGTAAAGAATGAAGATGGTCGTGTGATAGGGGTGATGTTATTCCTGGCCGATCTGTCCGTCCTGAATGATGAGATGCAGGAGATACATGGAGAGACTTACGACGCCTATATAATCAACCGGCATGGTTTGATGATTACTGAATCCAGATTTACCGGCGAATTAAAGAAAATCGGGTTAATCACGAAGAGAACAACGATGGAATTGGCCGTTGTAGAGCCACAAACCAAAAAACATACAATGAGTGCAGCGTCATGTTTGAATGGTGTAAATGGATTTGATGTGAAAGGCTATACTAACTACAGAGGTCAGAAAGTATTTGGGGCGTGGTATTGGATTCCTGAAATTAAATGGGGCGTCATTACGGAAATGAGTACCGATGAAGTGTCTCTGACAATGAAAAATTTAAAGAATCCCTTCACAAAGATATTCTCTTATTTGACCATTACCGGGGTGATTCTTGCGGTGGCCGGGATTGCATTTGCCTTTTTGATTGGGCAAAAGATAGCAATGCCTATTATGGGATTAACAACGGCAACACGCAGAATGTCCGCAGGGGATTTATCCCAGCGGGTAACGATAAAGACGCAGGGTGAAGTGCGGGAGTTGGGAGACGCATTTAACGCAATGGCCAAGTCGGTGCAGGAAAAAACCTCAAAGCTGCAGGAAACAACAAATTTTCTAAACAACATTCTGGTTAGTTCTACCGAGCACGCAATCATTGCCAGTGATCTTGGTGGAAATATCCTGGCATTCAACGAAGGCGCAAAACGAATGTATGGTTATGAGCCGGATGAATTAATTTTCAAATCAAATATTAAAATATTGCATGCAAAAACAGATGCAGCGTCCCATAAGGTGCTGAAGATACTTGAGACAACGCTAAAAACCGGCATATATAAAAACGAGATGCAGTTGGTTCGTAAAAATGGAGAGATTTTTACGGGTTACAGCACATTTACAACCCGGCATGCAACTGACGGGAACCCTATCGGTTTTGTAACAATTACCAGGGATATAACAAAACAAAAACTCCTGGAACACGAGCTTCATGACTATACGGTACGGCTTGAAAAAATTGTTGAAGAGAGGACGCGAAAACTAAGGATATCCGAGGAAAAATACAGACGTCTCTTTGAGACAAGTAAAGACGTCGTGTTCTTCTGTGAGCCTGAATGTTATTTCATAGATATTAATCAGGCAGGCGTTGACTTGTTCGGTTACGAATCGAAAAATGAAATCCTAAAACTAAACCTTGCACAACATTTATTCTTTAATCCCGATGAAGGCAGGATAATTAAGGAGATGGTGTATAGAAACGGTTTTATCAAGGACTACGAGGTGGAATTAAAAAAGAAGGACGGTGTGAAGGTTCCCTGTCTGATGACGAGCAATCTCAGGCGGGACGAACGAAACACCGTTGTCGGATACGAGGGAATTATTATCGACCTGACCGAAAGGAAGAGGATAGAGCAAGAGAAGGATATCGTGAATAACATCAACAAAATTCTCGCCTCAAAACTTGACATCAGGGAAGTGTTTAAATCTCTCACCGCGGAACTTAACAAGGTAATCGATTTTGACAGAATGAGTGTTACCCTGCTTGACGACAAGAGAGAAGAATTTCTCATTTTTGCCGTTTCGAAGGATTACGACATGTCCAGACTGGAGGAGGGTATGCATTACTCAAAATACGGAACGCTGGCTGGAAAGGTTGTGGATGAAGGTGAAGTTTATATGGTTAACGATACGTCCCGGGGTGCCTTTTCGACCGATCCTATTTTGTACAAAGAGGGAATTAAGTCCCGCATGGCATTTCCGTTGATATATAAGGGTGAAACTATAGGCAGCGTTAATTTTGGAAGCAGGAAGGTTAATAATTTTTCTGAAAACCAGTTGTTTGATTTCGTCAGCAAGATAGCCCCGCAACTGGCCATTGCAATTGACAACACACGTCTTTTTGATAAAATTAAGGAGTCTGAGGAGAAATACAGGAATCTGGTCGAAGACATTGAGGATGTGATATTCAGGATGGATAAATCCGGGAGATATTTGTTCCTTAACAAGGCGCTGCAGAAGGTGACTGGTTATTTTCCCCAGGAATTTTATGAAACCCCTTCTCTCGCTGCCGATATGATTCATAAAGACGACGAGAAGTTGGTCAGGGAAACTATGCAGAAAATACTCGATGATGAATTAAAGGTTTCAAAAGATTTGGAATACCGGGTTTATTGTAAGAATGGCAAAGAACTCTGGCTCTCACAAAATACTTACCCAATTAAAAATAAAAATGGAAGTATTATTGGCGTTGAAGGAGTTATCAGAGATATTACTGACAGGAAGAAGATAGAAGATCAGATACGGCGTTCTGAACGTTTGGCTTCCATTGGAGAATTGGCGGCTTCTATTGCCCACGAGATCAGGAATCCTCTGGGAGCCATATCAAATTCGGTGTGCATGTTGAAACGGGACCTGGCCCTGAATGGCGACGATCAGAAGTTATTCGAGATGGTGGTTGAGGAAACCGACCGGCTAAACAGCATTATTACCAACTTCCTGACCTTTGCGCATCCGGCAGAATATCATTTCGTGAGGGGTGACATTTTTGCAATTATTGATGAGACATTGCTTTTGCTGCAGCGGGATGAGCGGTTCAATGAAAGAATCAAAATTATAAAGGTTTATGAGAATAATGTCCCAAAGATTTATTTGGATCAGAATTGGATCAGGAAGGTCTTTTGGAATTTATTAGTAAATTCTATTGATGCCATGCCGCGGGGCGGGAAAATATACATCCATGTAAGAAGGCCAAATACGCCGAATAATGAGGAGATAGAAATTGTAGTTGCTGATACCGGAAAAGGAATCGCGCCGGAAATTATGAAAAAGATTTTTGAGCCCTTTTTCACCACAAAAAAAACGAAGGGGACGGGGCTGGGGCTTTCCATTGTACATCGTATTGTAGATAATCATGGCGGTGTTGTTGATGTGAAGAGCGAGCGAAACAAAGGGACGGTATTTACAATCCGATTACCGATAAAAAACAAACAAGTTAAAACCGTATTAGTATAGTATTATTCTGTAACAACTTCTTTTTTTGTAAGTTTTCAGAAACGGTGACGAGTGTCTTCGTTTTTCACTCTTTGGTTGCGGCTACTCCGCGCCAGGAGGTTCATCGGGAAATATGTTTAACATTCTGGTTGTTGAAGATCAAAAAAATATGCGGGAATCCCTGGTAATTGCCTTTAAGAGGGCCGGCTATCATGTTGAAAGCGTAGAGAGCGGGGAAATGGCCGTGAAATTGCAAAAAACCCATGCCTTCGACCTGGTTATTGTGGATCTTAAGATGGAAGCCATGGATGGACTTGAGGTTTTATCGCACATCAAGCATGATAATCCATCCACTGAAATTATTGTTATGACCGCATTCGGAACGATTGACAGCGCGATTACGGCAATGAGAAAAGGCGCCTATGATTACGTAACCAAACCATTTCAGTTGCCAGAGATACTATCGGTAATTGAACGGGCGTTAGAGAAGAAACGGCTATCCGATAAGGCCAGCGACCTTCAGAAAGAGATCAAAGAAAAGTATAAGTTTGAAGGCGTTGTTGGCAATTCTCCCGTGATGATGCGGGTTTTGAACATCCTCATGGAACTGACAAACAGCGAAAGTACCGTTCTCGTTACAGGAGAGAGCGGGACAGGAAAGGAATTAGTTGCGCGCGCTATTCACAGTAACAGCCGCAGGAGTGATAAGCCGTTTGTTGTGGTGAATTGCGGCGCGTTACCGGAAAGTTTGCAGGAGAGCGAATTGTTTGGACACGTTATGGGCTCGTTTACAGGGGCGGTGAAAGATAAAAAAGGTATTTTTTTAGAGGCACAGGGAGGCACCTTGTTTTTGGATGAGATCGGCGAGGTATCGCTTTCGAGCCAGGTCAAACTGCTTCGTTTTTTGCAAAACGGCGAGATACGAAGGGTCGGAGATAATAAACCGATCAATCTCGACGTCCGGATTATTGTTGCAACAAATAAAGACCTTGATGTAGCCACTAAAAACGGGTCTTTTAGGAAAGACTTATTTTATCGGCTTAATGTGATAAGGATTCACCTGCCACCCCTGAGGGAAAGGAAGGAAGATATTCCTGTTTTAACCAACTATTTTGTGAATGTATACTCGAACAAACTTGGGAAAAAACCACCGGAGATATCCGGAGAGGCAGTATCCTTAATCCAAAATTATCCATGGCCTGGAAATGTCAGGGAACTGGAAAACGTAATAGAGAGATCTGTTACTCTGGTAAGAGGCGACAAGATTACCGTTGCCGACCTGGCGTTGCAAAGTCCACTGTCAACAGATGACATGGATATTATGTCAGAAACAGGGGGAATCCGGGCTGCCCTGGCACTGCAGGAAAGAAAGACGATTATCGAATCCCTGCGGAGGTGCGCTGGAAACCGTAAGCAGGCTGCCAGCAATCTGGGCATCTCTACAACAACCTTATGGCGAAAGATGAAGGAATATCAAATTATTCCCAAAACGAGTTATAACACGGAAAATACATAAAGATTTCATTCCATGAAGATCATTGATAAATATTTTAGAAGGATAAACCGATTAAGAATATCTGTAACCGAACTCTGTAATCTCCGGTGCATTTATTGCAGGCCGGAGAACGGGTTGGAACTCGCGAAGCATAAAGATATTCTGACTTACGAGGAGATTGCTACCGTTGTGCGGCATGCCGTTAAGTTGGGAATTAAGAGTTTTCGCCTGACAGGAGGAGAACCCCTTGCCAGAAGGGGTATCGAAAACCTGCTGTGTATGCTTGGGATGATACAGGGTGTCGAAGACCTGGCAATAACTACGAACGGTATTTATCTGAAAAATTACGCAAAGTTATTGAAGGAGACCGGATTGTTCAGGTTAAATATAAGCCTCGACAGCTTAGAAGAGACAAAGTTCGAAAGGATCACAAGGGGCGGGAAACTAAAGGATGTCATGGATGGGATCGAAGAAGTCCTTCAATTGGGATTTAAAAATACGAAGATTAATGTAGTTGCCATGAAGGGGATTAATGACGACGAATTTGAAGAGTTTGCAAGGCTTACGCTGGAACGGGACCTCGAAGTGCGTTTTATTGAATATATGGCAATGAACAAGGAAAGCCTCGCCTCTGAGGATAAATTTATACAGATGTCTGATATTATTGATATTATTGAGAAAAATAATGAACTCGTAGCGCTCCCTCCTCCCAAGCTCGGCAGCGGCGCTGCAAAGATATACAAAATCAAGGAAGCTATGGGAACTTTAGGATTTGTATCTGCTGTAAGCCAGCCTTTTTGCAATTCATGCAATCGTCTCCGTTTGACATCTGATGGGAAATTGCGTTCTTGTTTATTATCAGGAGGGGAGGTGGATTTGAAGGCAATTTTGAGAAACAATCCTACCGAAGAAACGCTCACCGATGCGTTTATCCGTGCAGCGAATCTGAAGCCCTCTGTACACGCCGGCAAAGGTCATGTCGTCATGCACCAGGTGGGGGGATAAAAATGAGAGGTAAGGATTAAACAGATGGCGAAACTTACTCATTTTGACGAACATGGTGCATCCCGTATGGTGGATATCAGCGATAAAGAAATTACTGATAGAATTGCCACCGCCCACGCAAAGATTACGATGAAACCTGAAACCTTCCGTCTCATTATGGATAAAAAGATACAGAAAGGGGATGTTTTTGAGGTGGCACGAGTGGCTGGTATTATGGCGGCAAAGCAAACATTTACCCTCATTCCGATGTGTCATCCAATAAACCTGACAAGTGTAAAGATTGACTATACGAATAATTCTGCGGATACCATTGATGTGTTTTCAGAGGTTCGGGTTACGGGAAGAACAGGGGTAGAAATGGAGGCCATTACCGCTGCGACTGTCTGTGCAATCACAATATATGATATGTGTAAATCTGTAGATAAAGGAATGGTGATAAGCGATATCCATCTTGTGAAAAAATCGGGCGGGAAGAGCGGGACGTTTGTTTTTGATGGAAATTCAGCTTAGGCACCCTTTAAAATTCTTTGTGCTAATTCATTCGGTAAGGCTGCTTCCTGTATTTTTTTTGACGCCGCTTCTGTATTATAAGGTACTCGCCTGAAGTCCAGATGTTTTGAGGCAGAATCGAATACCACATAGCATGCATGTGGATTCCCATCCCTCGGCTGACCTACTGAACCTACATTTATATAATATTTCCATTCTTTTTCGAAATCGATATCGAAAGATTCTACCTTATTTGTTGATTCTTTTTCGATAAGCATAAGGCGCATATCATAGTTATCCGCAGGGATTAGAACGGAGGCATTTACGGTTCTGGTTTCCTTTGTATAAATATAAGCCGCTGGCCGATGAGTGTGTCCCCCAAAAGTTACTTTTGACCATAGAGTCGTGTACTTTAATACGCCTGCATTTTTGACATAATCATATCCTCGTGGATACGATGGTGTACTGTGCACAATTTCAAATCCTCCTTTGCTAAATTTCATCCTCAAGGAAAGATGTCTCAAAAATTTGAGATTTTCTTTTGTTAGTACCCCTTTGGTCCAATCTACGGCGGTCTTTGCTATCGGATTCATTTCGCTGGTGAGCGATGGCTCACCGGATGCTTCCATATCATGATTCCCGCCGATGGCTATACACTTTTTTTCTAATGATATAATTGCCTTCAGCATGTTTTCCTTTTGCTTGGAATCGAGATATGGTTGATCTATAATTTTAGAGATGCTTTCTAAGCCTGCTTTCTTTCTGCCATAAATTAAAAAACGTACAATATCGCAGCACTCGTTTGGCGATGCGCCATAGCCAACGATGTCGCCTGCTATCAGTAAGTTATCAATGATATTCTCTTTTTCGGCAATTTCTTTAATAACAGCGAGAAGGGCATCCACATTGCCATGTATATCTGACAGGATAACGTATTTCATAGGTTTTCTATAAGCATATAAAAATGTGACTGAGTTCAGATGCTGCTCAACGCCTTTTTTAATTCTTCCGCAGATGGGATTCTGCTAGATACATTTACCTCTAATAGACCCTTTATGATTTCTTCCAATTTCTGGGGTATATGGTTGTTTATTTGACTGGGTAAGACTTTTTCAGTCTGCCATAATTTCTTTGTTACTATTTGATAGAGAATTAAACCGGCAGAATAAAGATCCGTCCTGCCATCGAGTCGGATAGTAGAAGAAATAGCCTCGTAATGAACCTTTCTGGGTAGGTCTTTGAGACAGGCTAGCATCTGCAGTTGTTCCGGTGACGCATATTCCTTGCTAATTCCTTTGATAATTCCTCCACGTTTAATGGATAGTTCAAAATCGATAAGGTGTACCAGTCCAGTTTTTTGATTAAGAATCAAGTGACCGGGTTTTAAATCGCAATGAACATAGTGTTTGCCGTGAAGGTACTGTAGTGGATCACAAATACTAATGAACAATTTGATGGCTTCCTCAATAGTTTTGGTATTTTCCACATCCTTTTCTGTAAAATAATCTACAAGATCGTATCCATTGACGTGTTGCAATACAATAAAATTTTGTTTGATTAATAATTTTTCACCCCTGAATAACTCTCCCTGACCGAAATCGTAGGCAATTGGTATCTGAGCGTGATTAAGTTCCTTTAATAGGTAATATTCTTCTGAAAAGTCGAAGTCGGGCGAGTATTTTATGCCCTTTTCGGGTGCATTAATTAAGACTGCGTAGTTGGACTTGTGCAGATTTGCCTGACACTTGAAGTCATTAAAATGATATTTATTAATTCTATACATGGTAATTTAAATAACGTCAGGGTGAGAAATTTTTGAGATTATAACGGAATATATAGATAAAACAAGGATTTTCAATTTATTGGGAAGAATCTGTTTAATACTGGGAATTACCAACTATGGCTGAAATAAACCAGCGCGACGTGTATGGATTTAATCATCTAAAATATTTTATAACTCACATTATTTTATAGTGTTATGCAAAGAAATTTATTAATTAAATAGGAGCATTATTTAAAGTATGCCAATGCTTAAAAAAGGTAGGCTGATTGAACAACTATCTATTTTCAAAATAAGTTGTATCTCTTTGTAGTAGAAGAAGTATAAATTTTTAAGGTGACACTATGGATTGCCTTAAAAACCTTTCATCAGATGATATTGGAATAAATATTGCTCCTTTTAGATTAGTTTACATATAATTTTATTTGTTTAATACTATAGATATTCTCGGTATTTTGTTTTTGAATTTACCGGAAGGAGGTGGGAAAATATAAAAGAAAAGTTTATTTAATTATTGTAATTAATTTGTATAAAAGGTAGTATTTTGCCAGGAGAGGGATAGATTTATGAAATGTATTTTTAATAAAAAAACAATTGGTGTTTGGTTGTTTTTGATAACATTGGGAATATTTACATTAAATTCGGGGGCTGTTGAGGCTGGTGATCCAAATGGTGCTTCAACATATTCGGATAGTATTATTGGATTAAAATACGCTGTTAACTTTACCTGGACGTTGTTAGGCGCCTTTTTGGTATTTAGCATGCAGGCTGGGTTTGCCTTTTTGGGCGGATTTTTAAGGCAAAAGAATATGCTGGGTTACATGGCGCATTGCTTTATTGATTCTACACTAGGAGCAATAGTTTTTTATCTCTTTGGATTTGCCTTGATGTTTGGCGGTTCCAAGCTAGTGCCGGGACTTGATTTTGGCAACTCATTTATAGGATGGGATGGTTTTTTCCTTTGCGGTAGGTCGTACGATGTTCAAACGATTATGTTCTGGCTCTTTCAGATGGTATTTGCTACAAAAACCGTTTCGATTATTGCGGGTGCTGTAGCAGAAAGGATGAAATTTGTACCGTATATCATATA
>JAHFOY010000188.1 GCA_023261485.1 Planctomycetota bacterium | reverse complement strand
TGGCAATATATTCCTCCGCATGAGCCCGCTTTCTGCCATCGGGGCGATGATGGCCGCAAAGGCATTTATCCTGAAGTATTGGCCTGCCTTTATTGTATTATTTCTTACAATCCCCTTCGGGCGTTACTTCTGCGCATGGATTTGTCCTATGGGAACTACCATAGATATTACCGATCATCTTCTTGCTGGAGTAAGAAAGAATTCTCAGAAAAGCCTCTATGACAGACGCAGGTTCAAGTATTATCTCCTTGCATTTCTTTTGATCGGCCTCTTGTTTGGCTTACAATGCGCCGGTTGGTTTGATCCTCTCTCTATTGCAACCAGCGTATACGCAATAAGTATCCACCCATATATCGTGAATCTCATCGGCGGTCTCTTTGGATACCTTGACGCTATTCCCCTCGTAGGGTATTTTTTCACCTTCATTCATAAGTTTATCCAGGAGATACTTTTTGCCTATCATGCACCTTTCTTCAGGGCGCATGGAATCCTTCTCGTCGTATTCGTTTTGCTAATTTCTGCCGGTATGGTGTTCAGGCGGTACTGGTGCAGAAATATATGCCCCATGGGGGCACTCCTTGCCCTATTTTCTGAATGGACAATATTTAAAAGGGCCGTTTCATCCTCATGCACGAGCTGCGGCCTCTGTGTCGAAAACTGCGGCATGGGTGCAATCGAAAGCGACGGGCATGGCACAAAGGCAGGCGAATGCATCCTGTGCATGACCTGTCAGAAGGTATGCCCTGAAAACAGTATTACATTCGGAACTCAACAACCTGCCGGGCAGAAATTCGAAGTAGACCTGTCAAAGCGGGCATTTCTTATAGCAGGCATAACCAGCGCCGCAACAACACCCTTCCTGAAATTAAACTACACAAAGAGCATCAATAAGGGAATGACTTCCATTATCCGCCCGCCGGGTGCCGTAGATGAAAAAGATTTTCTTGCACTCTGCATACGGTGTGGTGAGTGTATGAAGGTCTGCAAGACCAACGGCCTTCACCCAGTTTTACTGGAAGCCGGAATTGAAGGCGCATGGACACCAAAACTCATACCACGAATTGGCTACTGTGATTACGGCTGTGTGCTCTGTACCCGGGTTTGCCCATCAGGCGCAATCAGGCGTTTACCTCTGGAAGAAAAACGTGAGATCGCACTGGGAAAGGCACGGATTGACCATAATCGCTGTATCCCATGGGCGGGCTATGCACGACTTCCGGAATTGGAAAAGGAGTGGCAGGATTTCAACTGCGGCGTTTGTGAGGAGGTGTGTCCTGTACCCACAAAGGCCATCCATTTTAATACATACGTGGACGCTCAAGGACGGGAAATCCGCAGGCCTTTTGTACGAGAAGACGTTTGTGTGGGCTGCGGCTTCTGTGAGAAGGTGTGTCCTGTTCTGGGGACATCAGCCATCGTTGTAGAAGGAATACAACCACAGACCAAAGTAAAACGCCCAAAAGAATTTTTAGCCAAAAATATTCTCCCTGAAACCCTTGGAGACTGGAAAAGAATTTCTGTCCCAAACATTTACGAGGGAAAGGAGAAGCTCTACGAATATATTGACGGCGGCGCAGAACCTTATTTGTCATATTCTTTTATTCGTGTTTCTAACGCCGAATATCAAATAGTAGGGGCGAACGGCCGTTCGCCCTTGAAAAATACCGACAAAACAGAAAATATAAAAGAAACGAGCAAAAAAATACTTGTTGATATCTGGGAATTCGGCAGTCCTGAAGACGCATTTGGGGTTTTCAGCAAAGATCGGGCGGGCACCGACATAAAACTGGGTAATGGAAGTGCGCTCTTTAATAATTATCTCTACCTCTGGCATGACGTATATTTTATCAGGATTGAGCCAAGGGAAGGAGATGTATCGCCCGAAGATGTTATCCTTGCGGGTAAATCTATTATCAATATAATGCCTTACAAAAAGGCATCTTTGCCAGCCATTCTCTCGTTACTGCCACTACAGCATCTTGTCCAAAATAGCTTTATTTTTTTCCACAAAAAGATTATTCTCGACAACATATACATCTCTGACAATTACATCGAAGAGAACGTGTTTCATCTCAGTGAAAAAACTGATGCCGTTATTGCAAAATATAAACCTGCCGCTGATACAGAATTTCCGGGACTTATCATCAAGTATCCTGACGCAGACGCGGCACGGCTCGCCTTTGATGATGTGCTAAAATTGTGGCGATCCTGGGGTGAAACAGAATCTGCATCAGGGGCAATCCATACCTTTCAGGGTAAAAACCAGCGCTATACTTCCTGTTTGCTGGTGAAAAATATACTCGGCATGGCTTTTCTTTCTGTAAACAAGGGTGATGCGGAAATGTTGCTCCAATCCATATTTTATAATAATTGATGTTTATATAGCAAAGGGCTTATGTAAGTATTACCGTATCTATGATTTGATCAATTTTAAGGGATGAAATACCTCCCCGAACACTATCTTCAGTCACAATCAGTATTCCTTTTTTGCCACCGCCTTCTTGATAAGTCAGAATATCATTTTCTCGATACCACTTTAATTTTTCTTGCCAGCGTTTATAATAACCGGTATCGTAAATCATCCCGCAATGTTCCCAGTAATACATCACTCCTTTTGCATCGTCTTCGATGGTGAAATCAGGGAGCTTGGTAACATCGTTGATCTTGAGTGGTTTTTCGTACGAAGGTTTGATTCCTTTATTTACTAACCGATCATATATGATTACTTCAGATTTGGACCGGACTAGTGTACCGTCACAAGTGCGGCTGATCAGCCGATCTTCCAGGAAACGTCCATTTATTTCTACAAGACTTTGCTTTTCAAAAAGATTGGTCAGACGTTTTACTGTTTCCGATTTTGCATCAGACGTATATGCTCTGAGGTCACTACGATTGCCTTGATGCAGAATGATAACTCGGTCACGTTGACGGGTAAGTGCGGTGTAAAGCAGTTCACACGACAGCAAACGGCATGGATTGGGAGTATCAATAATATAACAGTTTTAGACTATTTAAAGACTTGGTCGAACGTTTTATAATTGAAACCTTTTGTTCTATAGCTCAGGGTTTATCATTATTTATATTTTTCGATAATTTCGAGTAATTTTGTATAAAAGTCTTTTATATCGTCCAGTTCATTTACCAAAATCTCATAAAGTGTCCTGGTATCAATGTGATTATAAAGGTGAACTATCCTGTTCCTGAACTGACTCATTTTTATGTAGGTTTCTGCCCTCTCTTTTGGAATATGCCCGGCATCGCTTAAAATTTCTATAATCTCCGCGTTTGTGTTTGGTGTTTTCAAGCCAAGGGAAGCAATTATGTAACTCCCTATATCTAAAAGCGATTGTATTGAGGTCTGAAGTCTGTGAAGAACAGAGTCTATATTTCTGAAGTCCGAAATGAAATCCTCGTAGGTCTTCGCTTTTAAAACATGCAGTTTTTCAAGATTGTCGAGGACAACATCGATCTTCGTTTGGACATCATTTAGATTCATAGTTTTGCCAGCCTCTCAATCCGCCCTTGATGGTGGTATTTCTCTATAAATCTCAGTGTTGGCTCAAAGTCACAAAAGTTAGCAATTACCCGCGTTTCAAACTTTATCCTGAAAGCTGAATCAGCGTCGTATATAAGCCTGCCGGTTCTTAAGACATTATGCTGAAAGACCAGTCCCTGGCTATTCAAGCCGATCAAATCGACCTCTTTTGTTCCTAAAATCTTTGCAATTCGATATGAAAGGAAATCTTCTTCGTGTATTAATTCACGCCCTATCGGGGCTTCGTCCTTCAATAATACTGCAATGTCCACATCGCTCATAGGACCAGATTTGCCTAAAGCATGTGAACCAAAGAGATATGCGGAAGCAATAAAAGGATAATTTTTAAATATATCCTCAAATTTTTTAACATCAAGCATAAAGTTGCATCTCCTAACCTAGTATATCGTTTCATTAAAACATAGACAATTAATTTTTTAGAAGTTCAAACCTGCGCCATCGATGCACCACGGGTTGCTGGTTGATCTCTTGAACGCCTAGCAATATTCTTTTTTTA
>JAHFOY010000062.1:7615-16641 GCA_023261485.1 Planctomycetota bacterium | reverse complement strand
GAGGGAAATGGAGTCCAATACCCGTTTTCTGATTTTGGTTAAATCTCCTCCCGTTGAAAGCTCCATCAAAGTATCAGCGCCGTATTTTTCGGCGGTTTGCGCCTTTTTTACCTCCATTTCAATATCGATAATATCAGGGGAGGTGCCAATGCTGGCATTCACCTTTGTCTTGAGTCCTTTGCCAATGCCAACTACACGCGCCTTTCTGTTTGGATTTCCATAGATAACAATCTGTCCTTTAGCAATACCTTCACGGATAAATTCCGGTGAAACGTCATCATAGGCAGCGGCCTCTTTCATGGCCTCTGTTATAACACCTTCGCGTGCGAGGTCTAACTGAGTTTTCATTTCTTTTTACTCCAAATTAACGAATATTATTAAAACGTAGCCACAGAGAACACAAAGGAATTTTTTAAACTATTCTCTGCATTTTATGTGGTTAAAAGCCTTTCCTTCCAATTGGAAATAAAGACTTATAAAGAATTAAGAAACAAAGTCATATTATAATATTTTTGTCTATATTATCACTAAAAATTTTTATTAGTACCTCCTTGTTATAGTTTTTTATATCCAGTCCTTTATTAAAAGGAATTGTGCCTATTATCGGGAGTTCCGTGAGCCTTTTAATTTCGTCTATGTTTGTCTTTTTGACAACGGCGTCACAATTTTCAGCGGATTCATTGACAACGATTCCTTTGACTTCGAGTCCATGTTCACGTGCATACGACGCGGTCAGTAGGGTATGGTTGATTGTGCCGAGTGTAGGCCGACAAATGATTATTAACGGCAGTTCAAATTCGTTCGCCAAATCTACAATAAAATAATATTCATCAATGGGCACCATTAATCCGCCAATCCCCTCCACGATGATGTATTCGTGCCTTTCGCATAGGGTGTCATAGGCAGTATTTATTTTATCCGTATCTATTTTTGTATTGCTCAGCCGTGCCGCTACCGTTGGTGCAAGGGGTTGTTCGAGGCTGATCGGATTGATGAGTTCGTATTCGTCTTCCACTTCTGCCGAAAGTTGTAAGAAAACGGCATCATCGGATATCAAACGGTTATTTACCCGTTTACAACCTGTAGCGACTGGCTTCATAACGCCGACGTTCAAGCCTTGATTTTTGTGAAGGGCGGCTAATCCACCAGCAACAATGGTCTTTCCCACGCCGGTATCTGTCCCGGTTATAAAGTATCCCTTTGCCATGACTATTTCTCCTTTTTAAAAATAATTCTTCTAAGGAAAATATGAAAATCAGGAATATCAGTTTTTCATTATTCGGGCTACTTATGTTTGTTGGGTTTATCGAGTTAAACTCTCCTAACACAAAAACACTATCAACCCAAGAAACACAAGGAACTTGGCTTTCCCGCACTTCCTGCTTTCATAAGCTATTTCTCATTGGTAACAATTTGTATTGATTTATAAATGATGTTGAGTAGTTTGTCCAATTCATCAGCCTTGATAATTAATGGCGGCATAATGACGATGATATGTCCAAGCGGTCTGATAAGCAAGCCTTGTTTTCTGGCCTCGATGCACACCTTAATTCCTGCCCGTTCTTCCCAGGGATATGGTTCTTTCGTGGTTTTATCCCTAACCAGTTCGATCGCTGCGATAAGTCCACATTGTCTGATGTCTCCAACATGTTTTAGTGATTCAAAGGCCTTAAGTTTGGTTTGCAAATGATTAATTTTGGGTTCTAAATTTTCCAGTATACGTTCTTTTCCAAATAGATCCAGACTGGCAAGCGCAGCAGCACATCCTAAGGGATTCCCCGTGTAGGTATGTCCGTGGAAGAAAGTTTTCAGTTCGGAATATTCACCCAAAAAGGTATTGTAAATTTCTTCCGTGGCGAGTGTGGCGGCTAAGGGCATATAGCCTCCATTGATACCTTTTGACAATGCCATGATATCGGGTGTAATATCTTCATGTAAGCAGGCAAACATCTTGCCCGTTCGACCGAACCCTGTAAGCACCTCGTCTAAAATCAGAAGGACATTATATTTTTTGCACAACGCCTGTACGCCGGATAGATAACCTGCTGGATGGACAATTATCCCTCCTGCCCCCTGTATAAGAGGTTCCATAATCATAGCGGCAATATGACCAGAGGTTTCCTTTAGAATTTTTTCTAATCCGTCAAGACATGACAGGGAGCAATTTTTCGGCTGTTTTCCAAGGGAACAACGATAACAATATGGTGAGGGTGCAAAGTGCGTTTTGAAGTAAAGAGGACGGAATGCCCCGTGGAAGAGTTCTATCCCGCCAACGCTCATAGTTCCTATGGTGTCTCCGTGATACCCATATTGCAAGGCAACAAATTCTGTCTTATCTTTAAATCCCTTATGCTGCCAGTACTGGAAGGCCATCTTGATCGCAACCTCATTGGCTGTAGAACCGTTATCCGAATAAAAGACCTTTTGCAATCCTTTTGGTACAATTTCAACGAGTTTCCCGGCCAGTTCGATGGCTGGTATATTGGATGGACCCAGGAGTGTCGTATGTGCAACCTTATCGATCTGTCTCTTTATGGCATCATTGAGTTCCTTCTTGCAGTGTCCGTGCAGATTGCACCACATGGACGAAATCCCATCGATGTATTCCTTGCCGTTGACATCCTTAAGGTAAACGCCGCTTCCCTCTTCGATAATCAGGGGCGTTTCCCTGACGTAATCCTGCATCTGGGTAAACGGATGCCAGAGGCAGGACTTGTCCCATTTTTCCAGTTGTTCTTTGTAATTTTTATCTAACATTTTTAGTAATTATTTTTCGATAATTATTTTGCTACCTTTATTTACCTTAAAATATTTTTGGGCATTTCCATGATTTATGGAGACCTCTAAGAAACCAGCGCTTCCAAAGAGGACAAGCGGCTCTCCTGCCTTTACATCCGCATAGGTGTTACACAATCCCAATATTCTCTTTTTTCCAACGCTTGTTTCCGTGCGCTTCTGTGTCGTTTTTAAATCTTTTATATGTTCTCTTGTAATATTGGTAATAAGGTTTCCAAACCGGTCGATATAAATAATCTGACCCTCAATCTGCCCTGTTTTTTTATGCACTGGCTTGGGTATCTCCAGTTGCTCCAGTTGAGAAATTTTAATACCCAGTTGTCGTGGTTTTACACCCAGTGAAAGATGTGCTGCAGCAGGCGCAAAGACGTCCCGGCCGTGAAAAGTATTTGATGGTAACGGTAAGAAGTACTTGCTGTTTGTTACGCGAAAGATATTTTTCGGTCTTTCTTCCTGAACGATAAAACTGAGAAGGCCGTTATCTGGTACAAGAAAAAAGTAATCTTTCGTTTCAACACAAACAATATCTCTCCTGCTTCCCACTCCAGGGTCAACGACTGCGACATGGATAGTTTTTTTGGGAAAGTATTTGTAAGATGTGTACAGGAGATAGCCACCGCTGAATATGTCTTGTGGAGGGATACTGTGGCAGATGTCGATGATGTTTGCAAAAGGATTAATTCCAGCTATTACTCCTTTCATGGTGCCAACATATGCGTCCTGATTGCCAAAGTCCGTCAGGAGTGTAATTACACGTGGTTGGCGAACAGTCATGAGGTCTCCCGCAGGGATTATTTTCTATGAATTATTATGGAGTAAAGCCGAATATTTACCTTTTTTCATTCTCTTCCGGGTTGAGAGAGGCTCGCTCTCCAAAGAAGAATGGGCAGTAAGGCCAGCAATTTATATTCACGATTCGATGCTGGCCGCAACACTCGGGGCAGAGCCAGTCTCCCAGTTCGATGCACAAACGTTCCCCTTCCTGACGAACACATATCTTGCAATGTACCATCTTCAGAATAATCGGTGGTTATTAGTTTGGCCCATAAATTAATACAATTCAGCCCTATAGTAATGACAAAATATTCCAAATTCAAGGACTTTTTCAGTGGATAATGGTTACAGGAAAAAGGATTTTATTCCTTAATCGTCAGGGAAGAGATGTATTCCCTCATGTGGTTGATTCTTGAGGAGATTGTTGTATAAGAGCCAAATCTCAGGAAACCAAAAACTCCGTTCCGTATCAACAGGTTGAGGTGCCGCTCCAAAAAGTCTGGCAGGCCATTGGGATTAAATCCCGCTTTATGCGAATAGAGAACGCCCGTAGTGTCTGCTTCCTGCTCAAATTCTTCGAGGTGACAGTTAAAAAGCAGCAATGTAGCGACAGAATCGGTCCCCTTTTCCCTCTGTGAAATGATTTCGATGAACTCGCGATAGAGTTTTGATACATGTCTCAGGGATGCGTGCGCAACTTCATGACCAATAATACCTGCTATCTCATCTTCCGTTTCAGCAAATTTTAGTAACCCTTCTGTTATATAGATATGCCCGCCCGGCGCAGAAAATGCGTTGATGGAATATGATTGAATAATATCACAGGTAAACGGGAGTGTCTTTCTATCAGATACGGCGGTGAGTCTTTGTGTAATGTCATTAAGTTCTTTGCTGAGTTCCGGATCGTTACGCAGGTAGAATTGATGTCGTATATATTCATTGACACTTTTGCCAAGTTCAATTTCCTCGGCATCGCTTAGTTCTATACTACCGTCTAATTGCCAATTATCGTCTGCTATAGCAAACAATTCTTGAATAAAAAAGACGATTACAGGGATAGTGATAATAAATAATAACTTTCTTATCAATATCATGATATCACCCGCGAAATAACTGCGAATCTATATTTATGCTAAATTATACGACAATTCCGGTGATAATTCCACTTGCCCTTTTTAATTTACATTTATATACTCATGTCATAGTGTGGCGTAGCCACAACCAAAGAATGAAAAAAGAAGTTTTTACAAAGTGAATATTAAAGATTTAAATTATAACTTATCAAGCCATTTATCTTGTAGCAGGCCATGAAAACTCTCGAAGAAATCAAAATAATTATTCAACAACGCAGGTACGATTTAGGAAAAAATACAAGGTGTTAAAATCACAAATCAAGATGTGAAGCCAACGCTTCATTCCAAATCGCATAGCGCACTTGATCAAGTAGCTTCATGTAGTAAACGCACCTTCAGTATTTATCTTTCAACATTCTAAATTCTTGTTGACGGAATAGCCTATTTTATTATACATTTGCAACATGAATTTTCATGATAGCCGTAATAAAAGACTGCATATAAGCGGTATAATCCATGTTGGACCCTTAAATCCGCAATGAATTCGGCGACAATTAAACTCTTTCTGCCTCACGGCGACGCGAAAAGCCTGCGCACGGCGGAAATCATGAACTGGACGGGTTTTGCTGTCGCAGCACCGCGAACGGAACTCGACGATTTGCTCCAGCGTGATGAACTCGACAAGTCAGGTATTTATATCTTGTCCGGCACAGACCCACTTTCCGGCTCGCCGCGTGCTTACATCGGTGAGGCGGAGGTGATCCGCGAGCGCCTCAAGCAACACAAGACCAAGGAGTTTTGGATTTCAGCCGTGGTCTTCGTCGGCAAGGACGAGAACCTCACAAAGGCTCACGTGAGATACCTTGAGAGCAGACTGCTGGCCGAGGCTGGTCAGGTAGGCAGATTCGCACTTGAGCAAAACCAAGCTGGCGGCTCGAAACTTCCCGAGTCTGATCGCGCAGATATGGAGGTGTTTCTTTCTCACATCCGCCAGCTTTTGCCAGTCCTCGGCTCCGATCTACTGATCCCAGTCGCACAGCCCGCAGCAAAGCCGCAATCTGGCGGAGTCCTATTCTGCCACATGAAGGGCGCCGAGGGACGCGGTCATCGCACGCCAGATGGATTCGTCGTGCTCAAAGGCTCTACCGCCGTTTTGCAGGAGCGGGAGTCAGCTAAGAATTGGCCCGCTACCATCGCCATACGGAAGCAGTTGATTGCCGACGGAACGCTCATTCAGAAGGATGGATTTTACGAATTTACCCGCGATGTGCAGTTTTCTAGCCCAAGCGCAGCCGCGGCAGTGATCCACGGCGGCAGTGCAAACGGACTTATGGCATGGAGAACCAAGGATGGAGCAAGCCTCAAAGAACTCGACGAAAAGGCCTAACAAAATCACTGGAGCGAACGCTGGCGGGCCACGTCAGTTGCCAATGCGGGCGCGCTGGGCCGCCCGCGTCTCTCAGTTCGGTCGTTAGCCTGACACTCAAGATTGGCCCTGGGTCGGAAAGCGGAGGACAGGATGTCAGAAAACCAGCCCCAAGAATCTGACCTTGCGAAGTGGTCATGAAGTGGGTAGCTGCCGAAGACCTAATTTAACCTATAATGGTCAAAAATGTAAAAATATTTTACCCTCTAGCTTGGAAATACTTATAAGTACATTGGATTGTAAACGAATATGGAAATTTCCTGGTTAATTGTTGCTGCTGTCAGTGGGGTTTTGGCCGGAGGCGTTATCGTCTGGCTGATCGGTAGGTCGCGTATTACCATGTTGAAAGAACAACTTACTTCAGCTCAACAGGACATGGCAAATGCACGGGTAGGCCTGGATCAAAAGAATGAAAAGATTTCCGGACTTAATCAGTCAATTGTACGGCTGGAAACCACGCTTGAGCATGAGCGCAGGGTTTCCGGAGAAAAAGTAGCCATCCTCGACGATGCCACCCAGAAGCTGCGCGATGCCTTTAAAGCACTTTCAGCCGAAGCGCTGAAAAGCAATAATCAATCCTTTCTGGAATTGGCAAAAACAACCCTGGAAAAATACCAGGCCGAAGCGAAGGGAGACCTCGATCAGAGACAAAAGGCCGTAGAAAACCTCGTTACACCCATCAAACAGTCACTGGAAAAGGTAGACACCCATGTCCGGGAATTAGAGAAGGCACGCCAGCTTGCGTATGGAACCTTAACCGAACAGGTAAAGTCTCTCATAACCACACAGGAGAAGTTGCAATCTGAAACGGGCAATCTGGTTAAGGCGCTCAGAACGCCTACGGTGCGCGGCAACTGGGGAGAAATACAATTGAAAAGGGTGGTCGAGATTGCCGGTATGCTGGAATACTGTGACTTCTATCAACAGCAAACCGTACTAACGGAAGACGGCCGGCTGCGTCCCGATGTAGTCGTTCGGCTCCCCGGAGGTAAAAATATTGTTGTCGATGCAAAGACGCCGCTTAAGGCTTACCTTGAGGCGTTGGAATCTCAAGACGATGATCAGCGTTTATACAAACTTAAGGATCACGCTCAACAGATTCGGTCTCACATGGCAAAACTGAGCGCAAAATCTTACTGGGACCAGTTTCAGCCAACGCCTGAATTTGTGATACTCTTCCTCCCCGGTGAGACTTTTTTCAGCGCAGCGCTGGAGCAAGACCCATCTTTGATTGAAGAGGGCGTCAATCAACGCGTCATCCTGGCAACGCCAACAACCCTGATTGCACTCCTGCGTGCGGTGCATTATGGCTGGCGGCAGGAACAGGTAGCCGAAAATGCCCAGCATATCAGCGAACTCGGACAGGAACTCCATGAGCGCATTGCCACGCTGGTCGAACATCTGAACAAACTCGGTGGGTCTCTAGGAAAGGCAGTCGAAGCATTTAACTCAGCCGTAGCGTCCTTTGAAGGGCGCGTGCTCCCATCTGCCCGAAAATTTAAGGTATTGGGGGCTGGAAGCAAGAAGGAGATAGAAGAACTCTCACCACTCGACAAGAGTACCAGAATCGTTGTGGAAATACAGGATGAAAAAGACAAAAAACCTGTTTAATTTGGCAGAGAAATGTTTTATACATTGAGTTCTATCAACTCAATGTTTTTTCTATCATAAACGCCTAATCCTTTTTTCTCTGCTGTAGCAATATGCTTTGCCTTTTGGAATACCAACGGACAGTTGTTTTCTTTGCGTTTTTTGTCTATGATCTCAAGCCCTATCCTGTCAATTGCCACCGGGTCAGTTCCAAAAAAGAGCCGTTCCTCATTCCACATCGTCCATGTTTTCATGCTGGCAGGGCCGCCGTCAAAACATGCCTGTAATGCATCGACAATGTGCAAACGAACTTTGTCTCTGAGTACAGGATGTGCACAAACCTCTGCCGATGCCGGGTCGCAAAAGTACGGTGTAGGATGGAACCTCTGTGTGTTATTGACGGCGCCGAAGGCAAGGTTTTTGAGGCACAAGGTCACGCCTGCAATTCCATGATCCTTCATAACCGGCACATTAATAATAGCCGTAACGTGTTGGGTAACGATCTTGCTGAAGAGCGAACGCGCCCCGTCGTCCTGGCGCAAGGCGTAGTCGTCATCCAGCGATTCATAATAAACCGCTTTATCATAACCAGCCGCTGATTCAGTGCCGTAGCTGCGAACCCCTGTGCTCCCGTGATTCGCGGGAAAACCGGCTGTAATCAGATGGTAGCTGAAGCGGTCCCATATAATAATATTGTTTTCCTTTACCCCGGCGGCTATAAGGCCGAGAACGATTGCGTTAACAACTTCTGGCCTGGTAGAAAGTTTTACCCCGCCAATTGGATTGACCTTAATCCCTACAACGTCTTCGGGGGTAAAGAATGTACGCCATGCCTCCGCAGTTGTCTTTTTCCCTGTGAGGATAAACATACCCTCGTTCATCATATTCTGGATAATTTTCGAGTCTGGCTTGCCATCCTTCATAATCCCGCTTCTTTTAACGGCAATTACCCTGCTTTTGTCAAAGGAAGGAAGTGGTTCGTCAGCACCGAGAGTTACTTGCAGATTTCTGAAACCGTTAATACCTATTCCAGCGCCAGCAACGCCGAGTGCCGTATGTTTCAAAAAATCCCTGCGGGAAATGCAGTTATCTTTGATACTCATAATATATCCCCAATTATAAAGTAATTAGTAAACTGGGATTGATTTTAGCCAAATGAAAAACTATTGTCAAAGAATTTTGCGTTTGCAAAAATAACATAACGTTAATTATTTTTAATGGAATTTAGTAAACTTTTTTAATAAAATATAAAAAAGATTTGGGGCGCTTGGCTCAGTGGCTAGAGCACTTGCTTCACACGCAAGGGATCAGTGGTTCGAATCCACTAGCGCCCACCATGCTTTATAAAAAAGCTCATTGATTATTCA
>JAHFOY010000062.1:0-7605 GCA_023261485.1 Planctomycetota bacterium | reverse complement strand
GTGTTTTAAAATCGAAAGTTCAGTATACTCGTCGGTTCTTTTAAAGGAGTATAAAAATGTCAGACCATTTTTCGAATAAAGAAATTAGTGAAAAATATAAGGCCGTAATTTCCTCAACCAAATGTCCGAACTGTGAAGGTGAAGCCGTTTCTGTAACTGTGAAAACGATAAAAGGCTCAACAATGGTCAGGTGTTTTAGTTGCGGCTATAGTGACGTGATTATGTGGATTGAAAAACAGGTAATGGATGCATTAAAGAATGCAAAAGTATTTAATCAGGTCTGGAAAGAAGGCCAATCGATTGAAATAACCCTGAATTAATAATCACATAATTTTATGTGTTTTTGGATTTGAGCACAGAAGATAAACCGCTTCTTAATATTTTATAAGCGAGTATATATCATATTTGTCCAGGGCTTTCTTGCCGTTGAGAAAGGTCAACTCAATCAAAAATGTGCATCCGATGACGTTGCCACCCAGCGATTCAACCAGCTTGCAGCAAGCTGCCATGGTCCCGCCGGTCGCAAGCAAATCATCTACCATGAGTACTTGTTGCCCTTTCCTGACACCGTCCTTATGTATTTCAAGGGTATCGGTGCCATATTCCAGTGCATAGCTCATGCTAATCTTTTCATAAGGGAGTTTCCCGGGTTTTCTGATGGGGACAAAGCCTGCGCCAAGGTTAAAGGCAATAGTAGGAGCCAGAATAAAGCCGCGGGCCTCGGCGCCGACTACAACATCGATTTTCTTATTTTTATAATGATTCGATATCGCTTCAACGGTGTCTCTCAGTCCTTTTGGATTTTGCAATAGCGGTGTAATATCTTTAAAGATAATACCTTTTTTAGGAAAATCGGGAACATCACGAACCAGTTTTTTTAAATTGTCCATGCGTTATTTCTCTTTCGTCTGAATATAATGCAATTTTTGAATGGTTTCTTTTTCTATTTGTCGTATGCGCTCACGGCTTAAATGCAAGAGTTTGCCGATTTCCTCCAGTGTCTTGGGCTCACCATCCGCCAATCCATAGCGCAATTTTATTACCGTGGCTTCTCTTTTGTCAATAATGTCCAGGAGTTTTTCCAGGGCTTCTCTTTCATAAGTTTCTTCTAACTCATCTTCGGGCGTGGGGGTTTTTTTATCGGGTATAATACTACTCAGCGCCCAAATAAGGTCTGAGCCTGTAACACCTGTCGTGTTGAGCGACCCTGTCGAGCGTATGGCATGTTCAATGGATTCCACTTTTTTTGCGGTGATATCCATCTCTTTTGCAATCTCACTCAGGCTGGGCGGTCTTTCAAGCCTATCTAACAAGTCAGTAGACGTGGTTTTCAGTTTGGATATTTTTTCAAGCATGTAAGAGGGAATACGGACCGTTTTTGCCTTATCCGTTAATGCCCTGCGGACGGCCTGTTTTATCCACCATGTTGCATACGTGCTGAATTTAAATCCGGTTGTTGGGTCGAAGCCCTGGACAGCGCGGATCAAACCTATATTCCCTTCTTCAATCAAATCTAAGAAGGAAAGCCCTCTGTGAACATATTGTTTTGCAATACTGACGACCAGCCGCAAATTAGAGCGTATCAGTTTTTCCCGCGCCTTCGCATCCCCCTCTACTACCTTTTTTGTTATTTCCCTTTCTTCTTCAAGAGATAACAACGGAATTTTGTTAATTTCTTTCAGATATGTTTGTAAAGCAGATTCCGTATGTGTATCTCCTTCCTTTTCATTACATCATTATTAAGCGTCCGCAGCGCTCGATTCCTTTTCCGATGTATCCGGACCTTCACCAGATGATTGCGGCTGAGATTCTGCACCTGAAGAATCGGATAATTTTTTAAGACTGAGTCCTATCTTTCTTGCATCCGGTTCGATTCGAATAACCCGAACTTCCAGCTCGTCATCTATGTTTACGACATCGGCTGGATTGGTGACCTTTTCATTAGAAAATTCCGAAATATGCAACAAGCCTTCGATTCCTTTGCCGAGTTCCAGAAATGCGCCAAAGTTTGTCAGCTTGGTTACCTTACCTTTGACAACATCACCCACCTTAAATTTATCCGGAATCTCTTTTGTCCATGGGTCATCAGAGAGTTGTTTAAGACCCAAAGCAACTCGCTTCTTTTCACGGTCAACTGAGAGTACAATAGCCTCAATTTTATCCCCCTTCTTAACAATTTCAGAGGGGTGACCGACCTTCTTTGCCCATGACATATCGGAAATGTGAAGCAATCCGTCAACGCCTTCTTCAATCTCAATAAATGCGCCGTAATTAGTCAGATTGCGGACGCGCCCCTTAATTTTCGTTCCGGCTGGATATTTTTCTTCAATAACCGTCCAGGGATTAACTTCGGTCTGTTTCATACTGAGTGAGATTTCTTCTTTTTCCTTGTCAATCTTGAGTACAACCACCTCTACCATATCCCCAATAGCGACCATCTCAGACGGATGGTTAATACGGCGCGTCCAGGACATCTCGGAGATGTGCACAAGACCTTCGATTCCTGTTTCAAGTTTTACAAAGGCGCCATAGGACATTATGTTAACAACCTGTCCTTTGACCCTGGAGCCTACGGGATATTTCTCTTCAATGTGCAACCAGGGGTTTTCTGATTTTTGTTTTAGTCCCAGAGCGACCTTTTCTTTTTCTTTGTCTATGCCGAGTATCGTTACCTCAACTTCATCGTCAATTGCCAATAGTTCGGATGGGTGACTTATTCTCCCCCAACTCATATCTGTAATATGTAAGAGTCCATCCAGCCCGCCCAGATCTATGAATGCGCCAAAATCGGCAATGTTTTTTACCACGCCTTTTCTGATCTGTCCGACCTCAATTTCTGACAATAATTCCTTTTTCTTCTTATCGCGTTCTTCTTCGATAAGCTTTCTTCTGGAAACAACGATGTTTTGCCGCGCCTCATCTATTTTTAGTATTCTGCACGTAACTTCTTGTCCGATGTATTGGGCAATGTCTCCGGGTGGTTTAACATCAATCTGTGAGGCTGGCAGGAATATCGGAACTCCCATGTCCACGAGAAGACCGCCTTTAATCTTTCTAGTAACACGTCCCGTTATGATATCGCCCTCTTTATATTTTGCAATAACCCTTTCCCAACCACGTATGCGGTCTGCTTTGCGTTTCGATAATTTAATGAGTCCTGAATCATCTTCCACTGCTTCCAGCAGAACTTCTATCTCTTCGCCAATTTCTATTTCGGAAGGATCGTCAAATTCAAACTTGGGTATCATACCTTCAGATTTATATCCGCAGTCTATGACCACATTGTCACCAATGGAGCTTAAAATACGCCCTTTCAGAACTGAGCCTATTTCAAAGTTCTGGATAGAATCATAACATGTTGATTCCATCTTCTTTTTGTTATCTTCGCCACCCATAATTGCATCAACTTCTTTTTCAATGTCGGCTAAATTTACTTTATACTCTTTTAAAATATCACGATCCATAATTTGATGAATTCTCCGAAATAAAAATTAAAAAAATAAAAAAATGAATGAAATAAAGTACGTTTTCTGCCTTGCTTCAAAAACTCTTATTTATGTATGATAGCCTCAATTTCTTTGAGCATCATATTAAATACTTCTTCAATGGTCAGTTTTGTCGTGTTAATATATATTGCATCACTCCCTTTTACTAAGGGTGAGTTATTTCTCGTTGTATCCCGCATGTCGCGTGTTTCTATATCTTTTATAACATCGGCATAAAATACTTCTTTATGCGACGGCTTAAACTCAGCGTAACGCCTTTTGGCGCGTTCTTCGATATCTGCATCCAGAAAAAACTTTCTTTCAGCATTTGGGAATACGACCGAACCCATATCCCTTCCTTCTGCTACTGTATTTCCTGTTGCCGCAAGTTTTTGTTGAAGCTTTACCATACGCTGCCGAACGCCGGGTTTGTTTGAGATATAATGAATATTATTCGTGATTGCCGGTAAACGAATTTCTCTCGTGACGTTATTGCCGTCCACAAATACATTCAAATTCTTATCTTTACCCTGGAATTCGATAGTAGTTTCATCCATGAGACGGCACAAGGCATTTTCATCTTCCAGGTTTACGCCCTTCTGCATGGCCTTCCACGTAAGCGCCCGATACATTGCACCCGTATCGAGATATCGAAAATCCAGCCGTTTTGCCAGCATCCTGGCAATTGTACTTTTCCCGGAACCTGCGGGACCATCTATCGCTATTATCAAGTGAAACCTCTTCTGTTTATGCCCCGTTATAATAGCGTACGATTGAGATATTTCGGCGAAATGATAAATATACTAAATGAAGTGTTTTAATGCAAGTGTTTTTTGCCTTAACTCAGGCCGCTGCGTTTTCTTATCCACCATTCGATAGAAACGATTGCCAATATCATCATGAAAACGTAGCCGTTATCCCACAGGGAGATTTGCCGTCTGCCAACCAGTTTAACAATGGAGGGATTTTCAATAGATACCTTTTCTTCGATATTTTTTGCGGGAAGATCGAAGTACTTTCCCCCGGAAACCTCCGATAATTTGGCCAGGATGTCCCTTCGGATAGACGTATCTTTGAATTCCTTGTTTTCTATGGCGATGTTAAAGACGGCATAATCCTGTCCAATTTCATCGTTTTCTTTCTTTGCCGATGCCTTGACGATATAGTAGCCTTCTATATCATTTTTGATGGTAAATTTGTACTGGCCGTTACTATCGGTGGTCTCTTTTGCAAAGAATATGCTTTTCCCGGAAAATTCATTTGAAACATCTATGTCTAATTGCACACCCTCCATGGGCTGATAATTTCTTCCAAGTACTTCGATCTTAATTTGCACTTCTTCGTCAGGCAGAAAAGTTTCTTTGTTTACCGTTACGCGGATGGGGTTCAGGGTGGGATCTTTGATAAGCCATTTTATGGCATTTTGCCAGAATTTTATATAATGCCTGTTGCTTCCACCATTCCCAACGGATAGGAAATTCCATCGCCATAAAGAATCGGTAGTAATGGCCATACACCGGCCAAGTCCCACGTCCCAAATAGAAATGAGTGGATTACTCTCCTTTGTCGGATAAATTACCAGAGGTACGGCATCTGATTTTAGCTGGGTGGTCACATTACATCCGTCCAGTTCCGGAAGGTCTTTCCATATAGCGACGTTCCTGTCTGCATTGTCGTCAAGAGTAGTTACAGGATGTTTCAAGCCGTCATTGGTAATTACCGCCTTTAATCGGGTGGTATCAATGCTGTCTTTTTCCGTATAGAGATTTACAGGGAGAATGTCCTCTATAGCCGTACCATCGTACCCACCTTGTGAAAACGAGATGTCGCCGCCGATCATCACGAAGCCGCCGCCCTGTTCTGTTACAAATTTCTGAAGGTTGTTTAAGTAATGTGAAAACCGAAAGAACGAAGAATCATAAGGCCGGTAATCGAAGTTTTGAAAGATAACCAGATCGAAACTGCTGAGCGCCTGCGTGAATAGCTCGTCTACAGGAAAAGGAATAAGGCTGAGTTCGTCGTTCCTCGCCTCTGAAACGTCGGTGGGTGTTCGCAAAATAAAGAAGGAAATAAGGTCAATGTTCGGGTCGCTTTTTAATACCCGCCTCAGAAAACGTTCGTCCCAGGACGGACGTCCACAAACATGCATAATCCTGATTTTATCACGCACCACTTTTACCATAAAACTGACCTGATTGTTTTCCGTGATCGCCTCATGTGGTTGGACGGGAATGGATATGGTATATAAGTACGTCCCTGTTGTGTAAGGTGTGAAAGACAGGTCGATGTGAAGTTCGCTCTCTTCACCGGTATTTAACACCTTTGAGGAAATGATGTCGTTACCCTGTTTCAGGGTAATGGGAAGTTTGAGGTCTTTATACCCAAGAACCTTTATCGTGACGTCCGCCTTCCACGGACTCCTTACGAAGGTAAAGCTGTCGTAGGATATATTACTGATTGCAACATCCCTTACTTCCATGTTACCGCCTGGTGAGAATGTAAAGAAGGGGGCAGAATGGTCCTTTGCAAGATTTGAAATGAATTCGAGTTTGTTTACACTGGAAGGAATTTGGACCGTATCCGCACCATCGGAAAAAACCAAATATCCCTTAACGGATTTGCCTTCATATCGTTTTTTCAGGAGCTTGAGTATTTGAGCAATATCAGTGTTTGTGCCATCAAAGGTAAGACCGTTTTCAACGTCATTATAAGATATTTCTTTGATAACGTCAGAGAAGGATAGGAAATCCACATCAAAATTATTCTGCAATTCCCCGATAAAAGATGCATTATCTTTGAAGAAGTCGGCAACGAGCTGGGATCGGGAGATACCCGTATCACCTCCTTTTAAAGTCATGCTCTTTGAATTGTCTATGAGGCATACGACCTTATTTTTCAATTTTAAGACCTCTTTCTGCTCTATTTGCGGCTGAAGAAGAAGTATGACTATGAGTACGGCAGCCGCAAACCTGAGTGCGAGGAGTAACAACCGTTTAAAAACGGGAGTAATACTTTTTATGCTTAGCCACGAAAAATATAGCGCAGCAATCGCCAGAAAAACCACCAGCGCCCGCAAACCGAGGTTTTCAATGCCAACGAAATTGAGATGCCACTGTGTAAAGTTTTCCATATTCACAATTGTCTTTTTAAAATAAACGGCAGGTGTACCTGGTCTTGCTTATAATCGTCTGTCAGGGCGTACATGACAATGTTTATCCCTAGGCGGAAAGCCATATTCCGTTGCGTCTCTCCGCCGGGAATCACTTCATATTCCCAGCTCCCCAGCGGGTCTTTTGCCCAGGCGCCGCCAAGGTCGTTCTGCGAATATATAATGACGGTACGGTTTTCCAGCGTGATGCCTTCCAGATAGGATTTTTCCATAATCCTGCCGTATGCCTGATTCAGCAGGTAGAAAGACTTGAACACGGTATGTTCTGTGGACAGCTTTTCAAGCGCTTTATTTGGAAATAGCCGTTTGATCTCACGTCGGATAGATTTGTCAAACCCAAAATCGCTCTTGCCGATACTGTCGTCAATCAGAAGCGTGCCCCCAAACTCCATGTATAGTTTCAGGTTGCTAATCTCTTTATCGCTGAGAGGCGGGAATTCCTGATCACCAGACATATAAATGAATGGATATTCAAAGAGGTTTATATCATCAGCACGAACGGTAATCGTGTCAATCCTAGCCTCAACGCTGGTGCGTTTAATGAGTTCCCACATCAGGCGTTTTCCTGCATTGGGCCTGGGATTCCAGTTTCCTCCGTCATATTGCAATTGAGCAAGGGTAAACTTAGAAACATCCCCCATTGCAAAAATATTATGAGTGAAAAACATGGAACCACAGATTGCACAGATTACGCAGATAAAGAATCTGAGATTTCTGTGGATGATTAACCACAGAGGCACTGAGACACAAAAATTACGATACAAGGCGATTATCCCCATTAAAAATATTACAATAAATAAAAGATTAGATTTCATGCTATTTACTTTAGACCAATGGTTCGGACAATTTTTTATTGAAAAAGTAAAATAATAAGTACCAAATATCCTCACGAGAGAATTTTACAAATACCACAATAAGAGGATATATGGCACATGCAACTTGCAGAGACGA
>JAHFOY010000061.1 GCA_023261485.1 Planctomycetota bacterium | reverse complement strand
CATATCAACCAGGGTTAAAAGATAATCTCCTTCCTTCGAAAGCGACTCAAGCCTTGTGTTATCCTCCTCATTTCTGCCGACTATAACCTTTGTTTGTTGGTCGAGCCTGAAATGTCTTCCAACCTTTAACAAATTGACATCGTTGGTATTTGCATCACAGGTGTTGACTAAATCCCGCATACGATGCGCAAACTCCGGATCGGTAAGCAGGCATCCGCCTGCAGAGCAGGGATAGTCTTTTATCTGGAATACATCGGCAAGCTGTATCTGGTTCTTTCTCGAGCGTCCCCGAATCTGAAGCAGTTGTTCTCTGTCTACAATCCCCAATTTCTCAGGGATAGTAGGCTCCATATGCTTGGCGCACAAAGGTCTCAGGACAAGCCCGGTAAGGTTCGCCTCCTTGTCAATAATCCTCATGGCTTCTTTTCGCTGGGACATAGGTCTTTGCCCTAACACCTCGCCGGTAATAATAAAATCGGCGCCAATTTCCCGCATATATTCCCCCGCAATGCGAAAGATATTGATCCGACAATCAATGCAGGGATTCATATTCTTTCCATATCCAAATTTGGGTTTCTTGACGAGTTCCAGAAATCGTTCCGTCGTGTTGATGACCTTGATTGGTATTCCAAACTTTTCAGAGACCTTTACCGCCTCAAGTTTGCAGCTTCCATGGGACGTGCAACGACAAAAAACGGTTACGAAATTAAGTGCAATTACCTCGATTCCCTGTTGTTGAATGACGCGGATAGCCAGTGTGCTGTCTAAACCACCCGATAATAAAGCCAATGCCTTAGCCAAAATCTAACTCCTTAAATGACAATGTATTTCTGTTTACCAGATTCCTTTACATAAACTAATTTCAAAATTCTAAACCATAATACACGTATCTTTCAAACAAAAAAAGGCAAAGTACAAGAATTATCGTAACAATTTAGTTTTTTGATAAATTTCAGTAATGGTGCATTTATCACGCAGCGTAGCGGCAATTCATGAATTGCCGCTATGTTCTTTCACAAGGCATTTCCAACTATTGGCGCTTTTCAAAAAACTAAACTGTTACGAATTATCAGGGTTTTTCTAATACCCGATTTTCAAATGCAAGAGGGAAAAACGCAAGACTCTGGCTGTAATAGTTCGTAGCGAAAGACTCCTCGTTAAATTTATTCACCAACAAAGCTTTTAATTCATCCACATTAAAGTTATGAATTTGTGCGATAAAACAAGTCATCGCAATTGATGCAAGGCTGCTATATGCTGCCGACGGCTCTCCTGTGTAACGATAGGTTGCTTTTATTTCCCTATGACCTGAGTTTGTTGTTTGTAAAGCCTTATACACCTTTTCCAGAATTTCCCCCGCTCTTTCAGAGTTATACCAATACTTATCAATTCCTATTCGCATGGGAATTCTTATTGCCTCCCATCCGTAATCACTTGATTTCCCTTCTGCCAGTAAAATTTTTCCGTTAGAATCCACAGCGCACCAATCTGGTATTAAACCGCATCCCTTTAATTCACCAAGGCCAAGACCAGATTGGTTTAAAATCCAATAGCCAGTCTCAATTAAATCCAACCATTGACTGTCTTTGGTTATTTCATAAAACATATGAAATGCCGCAGGACTATAATAGGACGGGTTTTGTACTAAATATCCATTTTTTTCATTACCCCATAATCCAGGTAAGAGAAAAAGACGATTATCAATGCCCCGTACCGTTTCAAGTCTCAGTAGATCATTTGCTACCTGAAGGGCTTTCTCCTCATAATTCTTTTCTTTCCATCGGTATGAAGCCAATAAAAGAGCAAACGCATAATCACCGTCGGCATCAGAAGCAGGCATCCAATCGGTTACACTGCCTTCTTTCCAATGCCAGGCAAGGAGACGGTCTCCCGTTTTATTCTTTCTGCTAAGGCGCTTTTCCGTCCAATCATAAATCAGATCAAACGTTTTTTTGTCATTCATAAAGGCAGAAAAAACCATCGCATAAGCTTGCCCTTCACTTACCGTGTCAAAATCATGTTCGGGCCGCTGTACCCGGCCGTCGGGAAGAATAAAGTTTTTCTTGTATAATTTCCACCACGTTTCTACGTGTACTTTTGGAGGTTTTTTCATAGGAACACATCCATATAATAGTAAATTAAAAACGCAGATAATAAAAATAATGCGATTAGCTATCAATTTTTTTTCCATCATAAGATTTATTCAATAAATTGGTAAGAATATTTTTAAAAACGAATATTGAGAAATACGTTTGCGAACTCTTCATCGTAGACAGCCGATCGCATGGATTTTAATTCAAATCCTGCATTCCAGCGTCTCTGGTTGTCCCATCCAAATTCAAATTTTGGTTCTGTAAAATCAATACTATCATTATCCACACCCTGTTTAATGCCAAGTTCATAGTAAAGCTTTGGCGCCCCGCTGTAATGTTCCTTTCCCAGATAGTGCCTCCAAATAAGCCCTGCCATATATTTTCGATAATTGTCCGGAGACCAATATTCAGCTCTTCGTGAATGCACATCATAACCATAAGTATCCATTATAATTTTAAGGATTCTGGGATACAAATACAGCTTATAACCGATAGCGGTATAATCTTCGGTGCCGTTATTACCGTCATCATACCAATGCTTTTTAACCTGACTGAAGACATCTATACGTTGAGAAACATCCCATGCAAAACGCACTCCCGTATAATAACGCGACCTGCTGTTATCTAAAGTATTAAAATTTTGCAAAACATCTTCCCTGCCTTCTAATATTGAAAGACTAAAAATATCAAAAACCCTGTAACTAACGCCACTCTCAAACTGTGCTGTTTCATGGCGATTTTCTGAATAGGACGAGAATTCTCCATCCATGTACGCTGTGATTCCATTCTCAAAAGATTTGTTTAAGTTTAAAGGAAGATGCTCCGCTACAGAACCGCCATGTTTCTTGAATTTAAATACTGTATTCCCAAGACCTATAGAAAGGTCCATTGTCTCCGAAAGTCTTACAGGTGAGTAACTCATATCCGTTCTGAACGTTGTAATTTCATAATTTCCAAATGCATCACCAGTTCCCTCCTGGTGGTTATATAGTTGTTTAAACCCCAGTGATTGTTTACGTCTCCATTGTTCTGACTCTCTGGCAAAAGAGGCGCGATTGTGTTCGGGCATATATACAAATAAATTTTTGTATGTATCCTCTGCCTTTGAACTGAAATTAAGCATAGAGTACATCTGGCCTAAATCAAATAACATTTCTGCGTCTTCCGGATGACTTTCAACCAGTTTGTTGTAAAAGGAGATTGCATTTCGTTTTCGACCTAACCAGTTGTTCTTTTTTGCCTGCCATTCCCAGTATATTTCAGCATCTTCCGGATAATCTTCGCAAAGTTTTTTATAAGTTTTATTCGCCTCTCTCACACGCAATGCCCACCCATAAACCCTTGCAACCTCACGGCGTCGTTTAAAATCAGCAGACCGCTTTTTTAAATACTGGTCATACCAGTTAAGTGATTCAGCATACTTTTGTCTCCAGCTATTAACTTGGGCTAACCATCGGATAACTCTAATGTCCTCTGGATTGTTTTTCTCAATAATCAATAGTTGCTCATTAGCTAAATCATAATCATTATGGGTTGCCAGCAGTTTTGCATATTGATACCGAAGTCCCGTATCCTCTGGAAATTGTTCGATTGCCTGATGCAGCCAGTCCCTTGCAAACTCATAGTATTTGTTTTTTTTACCTCTGTCAAAATATCCAATTCTCTCTATGATTGCCTGAAAAACAGTAATGTCCTCCTGCTTGTTTGAAAGATATTTGTTAATGATTCCATTGGCAACATCAAAGTTTCCGGATTGAATATTTGCAATAATCATTATGGATTTAATAGTAATCTTTTGTGAAATTTCTTCTGGAAGTATTGATAATGCAGTATAAAGCAACTGTTTGTCTTTTTTTAATCTGACCAGTGCAGCGAGATACCGGGTTATTTCCTTTTCGGATAGTTTAAGTATCTGAATTTCATCAAATACCTTGTTCGCTGCCTCATTTTCTTGCAGGTTCAGATAACATTCTAATATTCCAAGCTTGTAGGTAGTATCTTCGAATTTTTCGTACAACTCCTTATATAGGTTTAACGATTGCTGATAATTACCTGCTTTAAATTCAGCCTTTGCGAGTTGGGCTGTTATTTCATGGTTTGAATGTGACGTTAACTCATTCGCAACTTTCCAGGCTGAAAGCGGCACATCGTCAAGAAGTTGAGGTCTGACCATTTCCGTTTCGGGTGAAAACTTCGACAACGCTTTACCTAAAACCTGAACTGATTCCTCATATTTTTTTAACAATCTTTGTTCATCGTATAGTAACACTACAAGGATTGCCGAACCTGGGTCTTCTTTATTTATCTCAGGTAATAGTTTGATTTCTTTTTCAGCCTCTTTGTATTGTCCCAGTCGTATGTGTGAGAGAACCCGCAGTATTAAGACTTTCGCCCTGTCAATCAACTCCGCATCAGATAGCTTTTGCAATATCATGGATGATTTCTCAATGAGCATTTCGTCTTTTTCCAATGCATAGTAACATTCTAACTCAACTATTTGCGGGCGAAACCCAATTTCTTTGCCCTGTTCAAGCGTTTGGAGTGTTGACAATGCCTCCTCATAACGCCCTGTCAAAGCGAGTATTTCTGCCTTTGTAATATCAATTACAGGCCTTGACTGAGGAGAAGCATCAAATTGATTCAGGATTTCAAGCCCCTTGCCGGGCATGTCCTGAAAAGCATAAATGATTGCCAATTTTGATACCAGATGAACTTCGGGAATTGTTTTTTTAACCGATAAAATCCTTTCAAGAATACGCTGTGCTTCTTTCGTTTTTTTCCGGGAAATAAATTTATCAACAACTTTTACAAAAGACAATCCCCAGACATCAGATCCCTCGTGAATAGTTTTCCATACATCGATGGCTTTTTCCTCTTCTCCTACTGACAGATACGCATCGACCATAATGGAGCGGATATCATCAGTAATCTCAATTTTATCCCCTTCCTTTTGTATCGTATCCAGTAATAAAGGCCACTTCTTTGCCCAGGATAATAACTTTATATATTGAGACAAAATATCACGGTTTTCCGGAAATTCCATGACCAGGTTTTGATATTTCTCTATTGCCGTATCGTAATTTCCTAACCATGCCTCAATATCTGCTTCCAGATGCAAATATTTTAGAGTATTTCTTTCTTCAATGGGAATATTTTTCAGCACTTCCCGTGCTTCTGCATATCTTTTTAATCGTAATAAAAGGTCAACCTTTAGTCTCAAAACTTCCATGTTTAGTGGATCATATTGCAAGGACTTCTCGCACATTTCAATAGCTTCTTCATGCCTCTCTATGCTCGATAAGACACGTGCCAATTCATTTATTACAGGTGAATCAATCTTGTCGAACAAGAGCACTTGCTTATAATATTCTATTGCGGCATTCTCGTTCTTATTTTTGACGGCATTTCTGGCGGCGCTAAGCAGCAGTTTTTTTGTAAAATCATCTTTTACTTCAGATATTTTTCGCATCTTCTTTATTAAAGAGTCGTAGTGTTCCGCGGCTTTAAGATATTTTCCACTATCCTGCAAAAAGTCGGCAAGTTCTAACTCAACGTCTCTGTCTTCCGGCTTTTCTTTGAGATATGCCTCGTATCTTTGAATAGCTTTATTAGTCCATCCAGCCTTCGCAGCATTTCTGGCGGCCATTAGCAGTATAAATGATTTATCCTCTTTCGTTTCATCAGCGTGAAGTGAAACTGTCAGACTGCAAAAGATAAAAATTACAAAAATGAAAGCTATCGATATTCTTTTCATTTTTCCCCTTTTCCCTTTAAAAGTATGACAAAATGTTTTTCTGCTTCTCTGTATCTGCCCTGATTATGAAGTTCAACTGCAAGCCATAATCGTAAATCTCTGTCTTCCGGAGCAGTTTTTATCAATTTGTTTAATACTTTTATTAATTCTTTCTTCTTTTCAATCCTTGTTAAGGTTTTTGCGAGGCGATAAAATGAGTCAAACTCGCTGCGATCTGGTGCGGGTCGCATCATTTTGTTATAGAGTGTCATAACCTGTGAAATATCAGGAGTATTACTGCTCTTATATACCTTCTGTAAAAGGAGTTCTTTACGGTAAAATATTTGGAAAAAGATCCAGACAATGCCGAAGTAAAAGACTGAAAATGCAGCAAGAAACCACTTGTTCCGTATGAGTTTGATCACATCCATGTATTTTATTTTCCATCAGTAATATCTAAAAGGATATTCTCTGCATGGTTGAAAAGTTTGATAAATTTGACGCCTATGAAATATGAGTGTCCCGCTACGATTTCTCTTGCCTGTCTTATTTCTCCCTCCGCATCCAATGTACCAAATGGCGTAATTGTCTTCAAAGTTAATATTGCCCCTGATTCTAGTGGTACATAACTGGTAAATGAAAGTCCAGACATACTAATATCATTTGTAACTACAATAAGAGGTGTTTTGTCGCTACTCTGAACAACAACAGGAAGTGTTATTTTTTTACGAACATGTTTTCTGATGTACTTTTGGCTGGAAAACTTGAAAAACCTTCTTGAAATACCGGATGACTTTTTGCCAAATTTATAGCGGAATCTGGGAAGAATGGTATTAAAACAATACAGATTGATTAAATCCATTTCTTCTGCGCTTACGTCCTCAAATTTAGTTCCATGCATAAACATTCTCCCCTGCATGCTATCAGTTTGATGAGTGAAGAGAACGGACGCTTTGCAATGTAAAATTTTTTTGTCCAAGTAAAGAGATAACAAGATTTTCTTGTCCAATGGCAACGGTGAAAATGTGATGAGGGAAATGCCGCATTCATTAATATCCCTTGTAACACCAAACCCATCAAGAGAACCAGTGCTTTCCTCTACAGAATACCGAACAGGCACTGCGCCAATAAATCTAAAATCTTTACGCTTGTAATAGGGTTTGGTTATTTTCTCTACTACGGAAAAAATCAATAACCCATTTACACCGTTCCAGAAAATTATCGAAGCATTTCCTATCCACCCGCTTGATATCTCATAATACAATTTCAAGCCACCCCAGGCTACACCGCAAAAACAGAAAAGACCAATTACCAGTTGAGGCATAATGCTAAAGATGCTGACGGATTCATCCCTGCCCTTCCCTGTTACTTTGAAAATAGACTTCAGTCCAAAGAGTCCCAAAATACTTCTAAAGGTAGCTTTAATAACGACAAAGAAATTCATGGTAACAAAACATTCGCAATAAAAGATTTTCCCGTATCCACGGGTCACTATTTCGAAGCCTGTGACAAGTACAACAAGGAAAAACACGCATCTCCATATGAAAGGAAAATCAAACGTCCGTATGGGACTCAGTCCCAAAAATACTGCAAGTATTGGCATAATAAGGTATATTAATTTGGGAAATCCAAAAAGCCAGCCAAAAATCGTTGAAAAAAAACAAATCCTTTGTGGAATAGTTAATCCCTTCTTAAAAACAGGATTGCACTTAAAGAACATGCTAAGGTTTCCTTCTGCCCATCGGAGTTGCTGGACATGGTAATTCTTCAAATCCTTAGCTGCAAGTTCGTTTGATAATACCTCGTTATGATATATGCCCTTCCAGCTATGTGAATAGAGATTAATCGTGGTATGAAAATCTTCTGTAATGCTTCCCGTGGCAAATCCACCCACATCTTGCAAAGCCTTCTTGCGAAATATAGCGGCAGTTCCCGCAAAAAAGGCAGAATTCCAATAATCCCTGCCTGGCATAATCAACCGGTAAAAAAGATTCTGTTCGGTCCAAGATTTCTTCTTTTCCATATTAACTCTGAATTGAAATGAGTCTACGTTATAGTAATTATGAGGGGTTTGCACAAAAGCAAGCTTCTGGTCCAGAAAATAACCAATTGTCTTATCCAAAAAATCAGGCTGAGGAACACAGTCTGTGTCAAAAATGACAACAAACTCACCATCGGTACACTGGAGCGCATGGTTTAGGTTTCCTGCCTTGGCATGCAGTCTTTCTTTTCTCGTAATGTATCCGCAGCCCCATTCTGCTGCCTTTTTAGCAAGTTCGGGGCGATTCCCGTCATCCAGGATATAAGTTTTATGAGGATAGTTTATCTCGGAACAACCAAGTATGGTTTTTCTGATAATAGAAATGTCTTCATTGTATGTGGGGATGTATATATCCACCGACAAATCAGGAATAGGAGGAGGGGCTTTTCTCTCTAATGGATTCCACAACTGAAAAGAAAATAACGCCATGGAAAAGAAACCATGGACATCTGCATAAAAAAAACTCAGAGAAAGAATCAGGGCATTCGGGTTGATTGTATACCGAAGCCGGTATACAAGATAATAAATGTACACGCCTAAAACTAAAATAATTACAATTTGGTATTTTACTTGTCCAGTTTTCATAAATTATGCTTTTTTATGTTCCTCTCCTGTAAGATTCAAAATGATATTTTCCGCATGATTATAAAGTTTGATAAATTTAACGCCAATGAAATATGAGTGTCCAACCACGATTTCCCTCATTTGTTTTATCTCGCCTTTAGCAGCCAATATTCCAAATGGTGTAAAGACATTCATGGTCAATACTCCTCCTGGTTCTACCGGGGCATAGCTGGTAAAAGAGAGTCCGGCGGCGCTAATGTCGTTTGTAACGGCAGTAACAGAAGCTTTTCCATTATTTTGAATAACAAGAGGGAGAGTCATCTTTCTACGAATGTGTTTTCTGAACCGCTCTTGATTATAAAGCTTAAAAAGTATTTTCGAAAGAAAAACTGGTTTCCCGGCAAATCTATAGCGAAATCGAGGAAGGACTGTGTTGAAACAATATCGGGTTATCATGTCCAATTCCTCTTTGTTCAATTCTTCGAATTTAGTGCCACAAATGAACATTTTCCCACGAGGATAATTTGTATGGGGTGTGCAGAACACAACACGGGCTTTACAGTGTATAATTACTTTATCCAGGTAAAGGGACAGTGAGATTATTTTACCAGATGACAGTGGTGTAAATACGGACAGTGAAATTCCAGATTCATTTATATCTCTAGCTACACCCCAATTAATAGCTGAAAGTACGTCTTCATCTATGGAATATTGTACAGGTACAGCGCCAATAAACCTAAATTCTTTTCGTTTGTAAAGGGGTCTGGTTGCCTGTCCAATTACAGACCAGGCTAGAAGCCCGTTGGCAAAGTTCCAGAAGATAGCTGCACTAATACCTGTAAAGGAAGAAGAGTGCACACCATAATATAATTTGAGCCCTCCCCATACTGTTCCGGCAAAAGAAAAGAGGCAAATTAATAATTGCGGGGTAAGGTCAAAGATGCTGAAAGTTTCATGCATGCCTTTCCCTGTTACTTTAAAAATGGATTTCAGCCTGAAAACATTTCTAAAAGCCGCTTTTATAACTATCAAGAAGTTCATCGTATTGAAACATTCGCAATACATAATTTTACCATATCCGCGTGTTACAAATTCGAAGCCAAATATAAGTACAACCAGGAAAAAGGAACATCTCCATATAAAAGAGAAATCAAATGAACGTATGGGATTTATTTCAAAAAAAATTCCAATTGTTGGTAAAGTAAGATAGATAAGTTTGGGAAACCCGAACAGCCAGCCAAAGATCGTCGAAAAAAAGCAAACTCTTTGTGGTACGGTTAATCCCTTTGTAAAAAGCGGATTACACTTAAAAAACATGCTGAGGTTTCCTTCAGCCCAGCGGAGTAATTGGGTTTTATAGTTCTTTATATCTTTTGCGGCAAGTTCATTCGACAGTACTTCATTATGATAAATACCTTTCGAACCACGTGAATAGAGACGAATTGTGGTATGGAGGTCTTCGGTAATACTTTCTGTGGCAAATCCTCCTATAGATTCCAGGGCTTTTTTCCGTAACACAGCCGCAGTTCCAGCAAAAAAGGAAGAATTCCAGTAATCTCTGCCAGGCATAATTAATCGGTAAAAAAGATTCTGTTCAATCCAGAATTTTTCTTTTTCCATATTAACGCGGAATTGAAATGAGTCAATGTTGTAGTAGTTGTGGGGGGTTTGGACGAAGGCAGTTTTTTCATCTTGAAAGTAACCAAGTGTCTTATCTAAAAAATCAGGTTGGGGAACGCAGTCGGTGTCAAATATGGCCACAAACTCTCCATTTGTTTGTTGGAGTGCATGGTTTAGGTTGCCCGCCTTGGCATGTAATCTTTCAGTTCTGGCAATATATCCACAACCCCATTCTGACGCCTTTTTAGCAACTTCAGTGCGATTTCCATCGTCTAAAATATAAGTTTTGTGAGGATACATTATATTGATACAGCCAAGTGCTGTTTTTCTAATAACTGAAATATCTTCATTGTACGTAGGAATGTATATATCTACCGATAAACCAGGAAGTGGGATTACAGGCTTTCTCTCTGCTTGATTCCATAGCTGAAAGGCAAATAGGGACAGAGAAATAAAGCCATGAACATCCGCATAAAAAAAACTTATTGAAAGAATCAAAGCGTCTGGATTGATGGTGTAACGAAGCCGGTATACAAGATAGTAAAGATAAACACATAAGGTAAAAAGGATGACGACCTGGTATTTTAGCTGTTTGAGTTGCATATTGATTTAGAAGGTAAAGGGGCATAATTTTAGATAAAAACGAGAGGATTTTCAAGGATAAAAAGGAAATCATTATTAACAACCTCAACAAGTTTATGGCTTTTAAAATATAAAATCATGGGCTTTTGAGATATAATTAGGGTTATTGTTAAAAGAAGTTTGACTGTTTAATAATGCCATGTTAAATTATATTTATATTTTTACAGACAAAATAGCCAAATTTAAATCCACCAAATATAGTTGAGAAGTTTATGATAAGACATCCTGCTGTTGCGGGCAGTTTTTATAGCGGAGATGCAGCCCAGCTAAAGAGCGATATCGAAAGTTTTGTGACCAAGGATTGTAAAAAGCAGGCCGTCCTGGGCATTGTCTCTCCGCATGCCGGATATGTGTATTCAGGACGTGTTGCAGGAAATCTTTATTCAAGGATTAAAATACCAAATACGGTAGTGATATTAGCGCCCAATCATACAGGTTATGGTGTGCCGTATTCCATCTGGCCTGGCGGGTCGTGGCAAACTCCCCTGGGAGATGTCGAGGTGGATGAAAAGGTAGTGGACGAACTGGTGCACGTCTGTGACCTTATAGAGAAAGACCGGGAAGCTCATCTGTACGAGCATGCTGCAGAGGTACAGATACCTTTTATTCAATACTTTAATCCTCATATTAAAATCGTGGTGATGGTTATTTCTTCCAGGAATATCGTAGACCTCAAAAATATAGGGAAAAGTCTGTCTCAGGTGTTGCAGAAATTAAGTCCTGACGCCCTGGTAGTAGCTTCGTCTGACATGACTCATCACGAGTCGCAAGCGTCTGCTAACAGGAAAGACAAAATTGCCATAGACGAAATCCTTAACCTTAACGAGGATAATTTGTATAGCAAGGTTCATGAAATGCGCATTACAATGTGCGGCATTTATCCAGCGGTTGTTATGCTTGTATGTTCTAAGGAACGGGGAGCAAAAAAGGCTGAACTGGTGCGTTATGAAACCAGCGGTGATACCACGGGCGATTATGACCAAGTAGTAGGTTATGCAGGAATTATGGTAAGTTGAAGGGGTCGGTGCTTAATATTTTTATTGAATTTACGATTTACAAATTACGATTTTAGATTGAAAAAATCTTAAATCCGAAATCGTAAATCTAAAATTTGAACATTATTTTTGTTTGATTCCGGTTTGTCTAAGCTAGGAGAATAATATTATGGTAATGATTCCTAAAATTAAAGTAAATATCGACGGCAAGTCCTTAGAGGTGGCTAAAGGCAAGACGATCCTACAGGCGGCCAATTCCATTGGTATTCGTATTCCAACCCTCTGTCACGACCCGCGCCTTGAACCCTTTGCTGCGTGTCGTGTTTGTATGGTAGAGGTAGAAAGAGGAAAAACCAGCGCACTTACTACATCCTGTAATACAGAAGCGACCGATGGCATGGTAGTTCGTACCGATTCCGAAAAAGTCTTAAAAACACGGAAGATGGTTTTAGAGTTAATCCTTTCAGATCACCCCAGGGATTGCATGACGTGTGAGAAATGCGGTTCGTGCAAACTGCAAGACTATGCTTATGAGCATGGTGTGAGAGAAAGTCGTTTTTTTGAAAAACCAGACGGCGGGATCACAGAGGATGATAATCCCGTCATTCAGCATGATACCAGCAAGTGCATCCTGTGCGGCCGATGTGTCCGCATCTGCGCGGAAGTGCAGCAGGATTACGCAATTGATTTTAAAAACCGTGGATTTGAAACAGAGACGGGGACACCATTCGGAAAGCCTCGGCGCGACACAACGTGTGTGTTATGCGGCCAGTGTGTTTCTACCTGTCCAGTGGGTTCATTGGTAGAGAAACAGGCCGTAGGAATGGGGCGCGATTGGGAATTCAAGGAAGTCAAAACCACCTGCGCCTATTGTGGTGTTGGCTGTACGATGTATCTGAATGTGAAAGGAAATCGCGTCGTCAAAGTAACCTCAAAGGCAGGGTCTATTCCTAACGATGGGAACTTGTGTGTGAAGGGGCGTTTTGGATATGATTTTATCCATCACCCCGACCGGCTGAAACACCCGCTTATAAAGAAAAACGGGAAATTTGAAGAGGCAACGTGGGACGAGGCACTTGATCTGGTTGCCAGCAAACTGGGTGAAATCAAAGAGAAGTACGGACCTGACAATATTGGGGTATTTAGCTCTTCGCGCTGCACTAATGAAGAAAACTATCTGTCGATGAAATTTGCGCGGGCTACGATTGGTACTAACAACGTAGACCAGTGTGCCCGGACTTGACACGCCCCTACCGTCGCCGGTCTGGCGATGTCATTCGGTAGCGGTTCGATGACCAATTCCATTGGTGAAATCAAGGATTGCAAACTCATCTTCCTCATTGGCGGTAATCCGACAGAAGCCCATCCCATTGTGGGATTGGAAATGAAGAAGGCGCTGCGGAAGGGATGTACGTTTATCGTGGCAGACCCGCGTAGAATCTGGTTTGCCCAGCATGCCAAGTTGTATCTCCCGGTACGGCCGGGCACTGATAATTGGTTATTGAATGCAATAGCCCATGTTATTATTGCCGAAGGCCTTGAAAATAAGGAATTCATAAAAACACGCACTGAAGGTTTTGAAGAGTACAAAACCTTTGTGAAAGATATCACGCCTGAGAAGGCCGCTGAATATACGGGCATTCCTGCCGAGGATATCCGGCAGGCGGCCAGACTGTATGCTAAATCTGAGAAATCTGCAATATTCTATACATTGGGTATTACCGAGCACACCTGCGGTACGGATAACGTACGAACCATTGCAAACCTTGCTTTGTTGACAGGACATATCGGAAAATCCAGCACGGGTGTCAACCCCATCCGCGGACAGAATAACGTGCAAGGCGCTACAGATATGGGCGCATTACCCGACAGGGTTCATGGTTACCAGTATCTTTCAGACCCGGCGGTTGTTGAAAAGTTTGAAAAGACATGGGGTGTTAAATTACCAAAAACGCAGGGGGCTACCTCGCCAACCATGTTTGAACACATGAACAAGGGTCAGTTTAAGGCGCTGTACGTGATTGGAGAAGACCCTGTCATGAGCGAGCCAAATCAGAACTATACCATTAATGGCTTGGAAAATCTGGAATTCCTTGTCGTGCAGGATATTTTTATGTCAGAGACAGCCAAATATGCGGACGTTGTCCTGCCAGCAACAAGTTTTGCAGAAAAGGACGGCACTTTTACGAACACGGAACGCCGCGTACAGCGCGTGCGCAAGGCTATTAACCCCATTGGAAATACAAAACCCGATTGGCAGATTATCTGTGAATTGTCCAATCGCATGGGGTATAAAATGGATTATCCGTCTCCTAAAGAGATATGGGATGAGATTGCCGGCCTGGCGCCCACACTCGCAGGGATTAATTATGCACGGATTGAGAGTAATGGCATTCAATGGCCATGTCCTGACACAAAACATCCTGGCACTAAATTCCTGCATGAGGGAAAATTTACCCGAGGTCTTGGCAAGTTTTTCGTGTTACCGTATCGTGCGCCTGCCGAAAGTCCCGACAAGCAATATCCATTACTGCTCACCACCGGACGCACCCTCTATCATTATAATGCAGGGACAATGACACGGAGATCAGCCGGTATCATTCATAAGACAAATGATTGCTTTGTGGAAGTGCATCAGGCTGATGCGCAGGACTTAGGTATCTTTGATGGTGAGACGGTAAGAATCTGTACACGCCGCGGGTGTATAACTGCCCGCGCAGAGGTTTCTGATAAGGTGAAGAAAGGCATTATCTGGATACCCATGCACTTTGTAGAGTCCGCCGTGAATAAACTGACAAAGGATGCCTACGACAACATCACCCAGACGGCTGAGTACAAGGTCTGCGGGGCAAAGATAGAAAAATTAAGTTAGAAGTCTCATTTTATACGAAGGGGTATAACATGCCGAACCGTAGAAAATTCCTAAGTGAAGTCGCAAGGATTATGGAATACAGCAAGGCAAGAGACCTCTACAAGCCCGACCGCTATATTGATAAATAGTATCTGATTTAATATACTGAAATTTCAAAGGTTGGATTGGCAGTATAAATATGGGGTTCAAGTTGTACTTAAACCCGGTAAAATGAATAATGAAGGCGCAACCCCACGCCCCACCTATCCCATAGCACATATCTTACTACCAACTCCAAACGAGACAAGGAACTAAACATGTTGACTTGCATATTCAAAAAGTCTAAAATAATAAAAAATATCACCCGATCTAGCCTTTCTTAGATTTAATCCTTTAACCTTTAATATTGTTGGTAACCTAATTAAGTAGGGGTATATATGCCTGTAATACGATATGTCCTGAGCGAGTATGTAGAACATGCTATGGCGCTGGCCCTTTATGATAAGCTTGAAGACGGTACATTTGCCGGGAGAATTCCTCTATGTAAAGGAGTTATAGCATTTGGCAATACTTTACGAGAGTGCGAAAACGAGCTACGTTCTACACTCGAAGATTGGATTCTGTTAGGCTTAAAACTGGGACATTCTCTACCTGTAATTGGAGAAATTGATTTAAATAGGCAAAGAAATTACTGCAGATGAATGGAATTGCTTGTAAAAATTAGGAAGCATAGTATGACCCCTTTCCCGCCCCTTATTTATTCTTTTTAATAAACTCAGCGCTCTCTGCGGTGGGCTGAACTGTCACGATTTAATATACACGAATTTCAAAGGTTGAATTGGCAGTATAAATATGGGGTTCAAGTTGTACTTAAACCAGGTGAAATGAATAATGAAGGTGCGACCCCACGCCCCCCCCCAAATGAATAATTGACCCCATTTTGCCCGGAATTCAGACCAGCCTGTCAAGGGTTGACCCCGGAGTTTCCAGACAACGCCTTTTTCCATCGTTCAATGTGTTCTAGCGAGCTTTCTATGACTTTTGACTTAGACCAGCTTGCATATGCATCATCAATATCCTTGATAAGTGTATCGAGAGGCACTTCCCTTACTCGCTTAAGCTCTTTTGCGCGAGTTAGCAGAAAATGGTATCGACACTTTTTTGCAGCCGCAGGGGTTTGAGCCTGTCGCTTAGCATCTTCCGATGAGTAGTGCATTTCTCCAAATTCTTCGAAGGCGTCTAGACCCTTCTTAAGAATTCCTCTGCAGATGGCGCAGTCGCAAATCTTTGAAATGAAATCTTCAACGGATTTAACTCCTATCGTAGAAAAAGACCGTTGGATTTCTGGAATCCCCGTTCGTTTATATACTGGGGGCAAATAGTAGCGAACAGTCGGAATTCCTTTTCCAACTACCGGCATAACGTCTTTTTGCTCGCCATAGCCAACACCATGAGACATCCCCGTAAGCCCTTTATGCGTGGCTAAGAGACTGAAGTAGCCTCCGTGCATGTTAAATATTTGCTTTCCTGATTTGCTTATCTTATGGACCACACTTAGATATTTTTCGAGTAATTGATCTTGTTCATTTTCTTCTTGAAATTGACTGATCCAAAGCCACAACCCTTTAATCTTCAGGGTAATAAGTTTTTCGATACAGGCATCAAACAGTGGATCATTCAACAGCGGTTTGTCGATACAGAGAACAGAATAGACTTCGTCGTTGGTATTGCTATCTGCGCAATACTGTGCCATTTGCCATGTAAATTCAAAAAATAACTTTTTGTTACCATTGTGAATGAAAAAATACGGAGACAAAAGACCTCTAGGCTTAGGAAGAGAGTCGATGAATTGTTTTAGTTCATCATCTTTTCCTATAAGCTCATTAAAACGATTTTTCTGATATTCAATCACACCATTGCAGAGGCTGCTAATGTCCTGGATTTGGTCGACAGCTTTCGACTCACCGTTATTATAGACACAAGCAAAGCCAGTCCCTAAGCTCTCGGCGAGATTACGATATGATCGTTTAAGCTGTCTGACAGTTTGTCTTTGTCCTCTTATCTTTTGATCGGACTTAATCCAGTCTAAATCCTTGCGAATACCTTTGCTTTC
>JAHFOY010000187.1 GCA_023261485.1 Planctomycetota bacterium | reverse complement strand
ACCATGGAAGACCTCATTACATTATCCGGGGTAGGCAGAAAGACGGCCAGCGTCTTATTGGGAAATGTCCTTGGGAAACAGGCCGTCGCCGTGGATACCCACGTTTTTCGTGTTTCTCACCGTTTAGAACTGGCAAAATCTAACGATCCCGATAAGATCGAATTGGAGCTGTGTAAGATCATTCCCCAGGAAAAATGGACAAGGTCGTGTCTTGTCATCGGGACACATGGCCGGCATACCTGTATTGCACGAAAGCCGCTCTGTGACGTATGCGTGGTAGAAAAATTGTGTAACTCTCCGGATAAGACTTATAGCAGTAAATAACGCTTGTTATTCCGTAACAGTTCAGCTCACCGCAGAGGCGCAAAGGATGCAAAGAAAAAAGTTTAAAAAACAAGAAAAGTGTTTTATCTCAGAGGTAATTCAATAACAAATGTTGCTCCCGAGCCTGACTCGCTTTTAGCGTAAACCCTGCCATTATGCTGGTGTACAATGCTATATGCAACAGACAGGCCTAACGCCACTCCCTTGCTTTTTTTGTATTCCCTCGCGGTAAAAAATGGCTCGAATATCTTTGCGAGATGCTCTTTTGGTATTCCAGGGCCTGTGTCCGATATTGTTATCTTTACCAATTCTTTATTCCCCTCTGTTTTAACCGTCAAACTCTTATCACTTTGCAATCCCTCCATCGAAGAAGAGGCATTTTCTATTATATTCAAAAATACCCGCTTTATTTGATGTTTATCTACAAAAACCGCAGGTAATTTCTCGTCTATCAATTTAACGACTCTTATATCTGAATGATCAAACTGGTTGGACTTTTGCCTGAGAATGTCTTCGATAATTTCGTTAATATCGACATGTTCTTTTGACAACGTATAATTTCCTGTAAAGGTCAGCAGACTTTTAATTACACCCTGTATCTGCTCGGTCTCTTTTTGAATTCTGCCCAGATACTTCTTTGCCTTTTCACTGATCGATGGCTCATTCACTACAAGATCCGTGCAAAGCTGAATACCTGCCAGCGGGTTATTTAATTCGTGGGCTGCTCCTGCTATTAAATTACTTACCGCATACAGCTTTTCTGATTTTATCACCTGATACTGTAACTGATATTCTCGTGTAACATCCCTTAGAACAATAACAACACCTATATTTTCGCCTGCAAACCCGGTTACAGCAGAAGCAATAATAACAAAGTATTTCTCGCTATCCCCTTTCGTATTTATCTCAAATGAAATATAACGTTGCTTTTTTATAAATATTTCATCATAAATTTCTTTAGTAGTGATATTATTTATACTTATTATAGAATCATCCTCAGCTTTTTTTATATCCAAACACTTAAGTGTCTCTTTTCCCGCCTTGTTCACTAAGGTTGGCCTGCCTTTTGTATCCAGAAGTATGACACCGTCAACCATCCCATCTACCATGGAAAGCAATTTTAACTCCACATCACCCTCACGTTTATTAATGAGGTTTATGTTATACCTTCTTAAAGCATCTTCACAAATTTCAGAAACAACCTTGCTATCAAAAGGTTTTATGATGTAATCGCTTGCGCCTGCCTTCAGCAACTCGACCGCCATAAATTCTGAACCATGCGCTATCATTACAATAACAACTATTTCCGGTATAGTTTCCTTTATCCATTTGAGGATATCTCTTCCGCTTAATTTTGGTATATCACAATTCAAAAAGAGAATCTGGGGTTTTTCGACCCCCAGCATATGAATAGATTCTTGCCCATCCTGTGCAACTGAAACCTCATATCCTTCCGCACTAACGTAATCTTTTAATGCCCTCACTATATCAGCGTCATCATCTGCAATCATTACCTTTGCTTTATATTTTAATGACCCGGCCTTGTTTACAGGAATTCTTTCAGGATACAATTTATTGTAAATCAAAAATAAAAGGTCATCTACCGCAAAGGGGGCATGGAGTATCCCATAGGCGCCAACGGATTTGGCCAACTCGGATGCCATACTGGTTCTGAAAGTTTCTGACAATAAAACGACAGGAATATTTTCGCATCGTTTGAATTCGGCAGACTTCATTAATTTACATAACTGAAATCCATCCAATACAGGCAGATTTGCATCGAGGATAGCGAAATCCGGCATACAGCCATCAAGATGTTTTAATACCTCATTTCCATCGGCGGCGGTTATTATGCAGGAAAACCCATTTTTCCCCAAATGGCCGACTATGTCTCCATATTTTTCCAATTTATCCGCTGCTAATAATATTTTAGTATCCATCGTATTTATTGACTTGCCCAATTTATGCCTCCCTAATTCAGCCGTCAGGATTATCTTACATATAATGTCTTAATATATGTCCTATTAAGTTGGTTTTCAACTTATTTTGTTCTATGTCACATTATAATCTCCAGAAAAAACATTCAGTATTGATAAATAATTTAAAAATTATGATAAATTTTTGCAGCGTTTTGCCGATAATAAAAAAAGAAGATGTGTCTGTTTAGTAAGATTTTATCAAAACAAGTTCCTACAGACCCTTTTTTAAGAACTTAGACATGATACAACTTTCAATTCATAACACAGTTTACCGGGAGGAAAAGTAATGAAGATTACCCTTAACGCAAAGATTATTACGCTATTTGTTATTGCAGGTTTACTGCCTTTCATAATCACTGGTGTATTGAGCTATAAAATAGCCAGTAAATCTCTTCACGATCAATCCTTCAATCAATTAGTTTCTGTAAGAGACATTAAGAAAAAACAGATAGAGGAATATTTTGAGAAAATGAGATTGGATATCTCCGCGTTGTCTGAGGATCCAACGGTTTGCAATGCCATGAGAGAAATGAAGCGGGCATTCCATGAGCTAGGCGCCGAAAAGGCCCACGAGCTTTATGTAACAAAAAATCCCTTCCATAAGGAGAAGAGGATTGATTTTCTGAGCGCTACCGATGGTAGTGAGTATAGCAGTGTCCATGCGATGTACCATTCGTATTTCAAAGGTTTATTGGAAAAACGCGGTTACTATGATATTTTTTTAATCGATTCAGAAACGGGCAACATAATATATTCGGCTTATAAAGAATCAGATTTTGGTTCTAACCTCATAAACGGCCCTTATGCAAATACCAATATAGCTAAACTTTATAAGGAAGTAAATAACGCAGCAGAACACAATTTTGTAAAGACGGCTGATTTTGAACCGTATGCACCTTCTGACTTTACCCCTGCCTCGTTTATTGCCACTCCTATCAGTGACGGATTCAACAAAACAGGCATCATGGTTCTTCAAATACCCATTGATCAGATCAACAGCGTCATGATGGGAAGAGCCGGACTGGGAGAAACAGGCGAAACCTATCTCGTCGGAAGCGACAAGCTTATGAGGTCTGATTCGAGGTTCTCTGAAAAGAGGACGATATTAGTAAATAAGATAGATACTGATGCAGTAAGGGATGCATTGTCAAACAAAAGTGATTGTAAAATAATAAAAGATTATAGAGGCTCAGACGTATTAAGTGCATACGCCCCCCTTGATATAAAAGATATGAAATGGGCAATTGTCGCAGAAATTGACAAGAAGGAGGCCTTTAGCGCTGCGGTTGCGCTAAAAAAATGGAATTTTATTATTGGAATAGCCGCCGTGCTTTTTGTGGTGGGGCTTGGATGGGTTGTACTAAAAATTACCGGCAAGATTTCCGGACTCTTTAAAAGGTTGCTTGCAGACCTTACAGAAGGTTCTACACAGGTTGCCTCGGCAGCAGGGCAAATTTCCGAATCCAGCCAGAGTCTGGCTGATGGAGCCTCGCAACAAGCAGCCTCGATTGAGGAGACATCCTCTGCCATGGAAGAAATTTCTTCTATGGTTAACCAAAATGCCGATAATGCCAAAGAGGCCGCCAGCCTGGCAAACCTCTGCAATACTTCTGCAGAACAGAGCGATAACGCCATGGGTATGCTTAACACGGCTATTAACGAGATAAGCGGCAGCAGCAAACAAATAGCAAATATCATCAAGGTAATTGATGAAATTGCATTCCAGACCAATTTATTGGCCCTGAATGCAGCCGTAGAGGCAGCCAGGGCAGGAGAACACGGGAAGGGATTTGCCGTGGTTGCCGAAGAGGTCAGAAACCTGGCTCAACGAAGCGCCAGCGCTGCAAGGGATACGGCACAGCT
>JAHFOY010000060.1:9170-16786 GCA_023261485.1 Planctomycetota bacterium | reverse complement strand
CACGCCATTGCCTGCTCCATTTAACATATCCTTGCACATCTGCAGGTTTGGAACTGCCCCGCCGCAACCGCTGCCAACCAGGTCATGTGCCCGTATCTGATCCGAAAATCCTAGTTTTTCTATGAGATAGGTTGATATGCCGGGACAGATGTATCCAGTGCAGGTGTTTACCACCAATCCGGCGACATCATCAACGGTCAATCCAACCTGGGTGAGCGCCTTGATAATTGCCTGAGACGACAGTTCAACCGCCCAGTGTGTGAAACGGTCAATGCGGCAGTCCGGGTGTTCATTGGCAAGACATTCAAGATCGTCAACGGCGAGATGCCGGTATTGAACGCTTGGATGGGCAAATATCTTGTGCATGATTGACAGGCTCTTTGGGCTTAGTTTATCCGAATAGTGTTTTACGAGAAATGCCTCTGCCTGCGCCTGATTTATTGCATAGGGTGGTGTAGCAGTTGCTATTGATGCTATGTGAACGTGTTCATTCATACATACATCCCCCAATGCCCTGAATCCGCGCCGATTAAGGCGCGTGTGTCCCCCTTTTCATTTTCCTTATGTCTCTTTCCAGTCAATTACTTTGGGAATCTTTTCTAATGGTTTATAGTGAATAAGCGCAGATATGAGTTCTTCGGGGTGGTGAGACGTTATAATCAGTTGGCGATGTTCAGCAGAAATGAAACGTTCCTGTAACATATAATCTATGAACTTCAGGAGCAAGTCAAAATATCCCCCTACATTAAGTAAGCCAATCGGCTTTGAGTGCAGTCCCAGTTGCGCCCAGGTAACAATCTCGAAAAACTCATCAAGGGTGCCAAACCCACCAGGCATTGCAATAAAGGCGTCGGATAACTCCGCCATCATGGCCTTCCGTTCATGCATGCTCGATACGAGGTGGAGTTCCGTCAGACCGTAGTGGGCAAACTCTTTGGAAGAGAGGACATGTGGAATCACACCGACAACCTCTCCCTTTTCTTTAAGAACAGCGTCTGCGACGACTGTCATCAGGCCTATACTGCCTCCGCCGTAAACGAGTCCCATTTCCTGTGATACAAGGGCTTTCCCCAATTGTTGGGCGGCATCGATATATGCAGGGCGTGCGCCATGATTGGAACCACAAAACACGCAGATGCGTTTTATGAAATTTTTAGTTCCCATTTCATTGCTTACATCTTTATACCTGTTTTATATAAGGTATTCAGGATACTCATGGCAAGTTCCATGGCCTGAGGTTTCGAGAGTAACAATTCATAATCATCGGTATCTTTTTCACCTTCCACAACAATTTCAATACCTTCAGTCCTTGCAACGACAATAATCTTTTTCTTTTCTTCCATGTTTATCATCCTTTCTCTAAATTATTTTATTTTTAACAATTTCCATCTTTAAATGGGCAATAGAACCAGACGGATTCAAGTCTTTAGGACATACCTCCTGGCAGTTGAAGACCGTGTGACAGCGCCATACGCCATGCTCGTCGTTTACAATTGCCAAACGCTCCTGCTTTGCGCCGTCCCGCGTATCGGATACGAACCTGTCAATGTTGAGAAGCGCCATAGGCCCCAGGTACTTTTCATGCGAAGCAGTAATGGGACACGAGGAATGGCAACAGGCGCACAGGATACAATCAATCAGAACGTCAATCCTTGCCCTTTCGTCCGGACTCTGGATCCATTCCCCCGCTGTTGGCAGCGACTTACCGGGTATCAGGTATGGTTTTATGTGCTCATACTTTTCCCAGAATGGTTTCATATCGACAAAGAGGTCTTTGTGAATGGCCATGTGTGACAGGGGACGGATGGTAATGGTGTTAGATTTGAGTTTGGAAACCAGGGTATTACAGGCAAGGCGGTACTTCCCATTTATATGCATGGCGCAAGAACCGCAAACCGCTGCCCTGCAGGATGACCGAAAGGCCAGGGAGTTATCCAGCCGTTCCTGGATATAATAAAGCCCTTCCAGTATTGTCAGGTCTTTCCGGATAAAGGGGATTTCGAATTCCTGGAAATGCGGTTTTTTATCATTATCCGGATTAAAACGAAAGACATTAAAAACGACCTTATCTGTTGTCGTCATGAGGGATTTTTTTCATTCAAACAAGGCATTCACGAAGGTATCGGCGTCAAATTTCTCTATATCATCTGCCGTTTCACCCAGCCCTACAAATTTTACGGGGATGTTTATTTCGTTGCGCATACCAAGCACAATGCCGCCTTTTGCCGTACCGTCCAGCTTTGCCAGGAATATGCCTGTGACGTCTACCGCCTGTTTAAACATCTTTGCCTGGGAGATTGCATTTTGTCCTGTTGTGGCGTCGAGTACCATCAACACTTCATGGGGGGCGCCGGGAATTCTTTTGGAGATAACCCGTTTAATTTTGCTGAGTTCGTTCATGAGATTTTCATGGGTATGAAGGCGGCCCGCAGTGTCCACTATTACTACATGGATACCCCTTGCGATTGAGGCTTCTATGGCATCATAGGCAACGGCTGCAGGGTCAGAACCGGTTTGATGTTTTACGATTTCCGCGCCGATTCGTTTACTCCAAATGTCCAGTTGATCCACGGCTGCTGCCCTGAAGGTGTCGCCGGCTGCCACCAGTACCTTTTTGCCGTCCTTAATAAGTATGTTTGCAAGTTTTGCTATGGCTGTGGTTTTGCCGACTCCATTCACCCCGACCACCATGATAACCGTGGGGGAAGCGGGGGCGTAATGAATATCGGTTTGCCATAACCGCAGGTCTTCTTTCAGTCTGTTTTTTATGAAATCATGTATCTGAGATGTCTCGGTTATCGCCTGGGATTTCCATGCTTCGTGCAACTCGTGGATTAATTTCTGGACGGGCTTTGCGCCGATATCCGCGCCAATCAGGATATCTTCTAATTCCTCAAGCACAGATTCGTCGATCTTTCTTCGAAACGAAAAGAAACTTTTTAACCTGGACCAAAAACGGCCGCGTGTTTTTTCTAATCCTTTTTTTAGTTTCTCGGATGAAGTTAAAGGTTTCCTTTCGACTTTCTCTTTGACTACCGTAGTAGTTATTGGCGGGACTGAAATCGGCTTTTCAACAGGCGATACTGAAACCGTCTTTTCAACTGGTTTTTTTACAACAACAGATTCTTGTGAAACTGGTGCGGGTTTTTCTTTAACAACGGCTTTCTGCGGGATAGAAACGGGCTTTACAACGGGTTCTTCTAAAATAGCTCCCTGAGAGGCAGAAATTGGCTTCTCAATAGGTTTTTCTCTAACAATGGCTTCCCGTGAAACCGGTGCGGGTTTTACAACGATTTCTTTTCTGATAATAGTTTCCTGAGATACGGAAAACGGTTTTTGGGTTTCTTCTTTTGTAACGGCAGTTTCGTGTGCGGCGACGGTTTCAGGTGATACTAAAACTAATTTTTCAATACCATCTTCTACAACGACGGTCTTCGGTGGTTCTACGGTGTAGTTCATTAACCGAGACCAAAAACCGGGATTGGATTTTTCCGGGTTATTTTTTTGTTTTTCTGCGTTGCCTTTTAGAACAATAGTTTCCGGTGTTTTTACTTTTTTGCTGGCCATGTTGTTTTTGTCATCCTTTGAAGTCAATTCCGTTAATTATTATTTCCTGTACAATTAGGTTATGTTTTTCTTTGCAAAACACAACGACTTTTTCTTATATAAACGAATTTATTACCCACCCCTTTATCCCCTCCCAAGAGGGGACTTTTTGATTCCCCTCTAGAGAGGGGTTAGGGGTGTGTTAAGAATTTGATATGCAATACAAACCCACACAACCAGAAAGTTTGAAATTCCTAGCGTTAAAATGAAACGTTTTTCTGAGAAGGACGTCTTTGCCTGAGCTTGCTCACAAGATCACCCGGCACGGTTACTTTCGCAATCGGGGTATCTATCTTTCTTTCCCCGTGGAAATCTGAACCGCCTGTTACCGCCAGATTGTACTTCTCTGCGATCTTCAGATATTTTTTAACGGTTTGCGGGTTATGCGACGGGTAGTATACTTCTATTCCCTGCAAACCGTATTTTACAAGGTCTTCTATAACATGGTCTCTTTGGGTAAGTCCTGGATGGGCAAGAACTGCCACTCCTCCGGCATCTATGATTAACTCAATAGCCTGCTGCGGGTTCAGCGTTTTTTTAGGAACATACGCAGGACCTTTGTCGCCTATGTATTTCGAAAATGATCCCAGGATGTTATCGCAGTAACCGTGTTTCCATATCACTTCTGCCACGTGCATGCGTCCAGGAGAGCCTTTTCCTGCAACACGAAAAATCTCTTGTGGATCAATATCAACATTGAGGCCGCGTAATTTTTCCACCATTGCATGAATACGCTTTGACCGGTCTTCGTGAGCCAGTTTTAGTATTTTTTGCAAAGAAACATTATGAATATCAATAAAATATCCGAGGATGTGAATTTCCGATGGGCTAAGATATGAAGAAAGTTCCAAACCCGGAATGATATTGAGATTTTTACCCTGTCCGTATTTAGAGGCTACGACAACGCCTTCAATCGTGTCGTGATCCGTGATAGAAATGGTCGAAACGCCAAGCCGAATGGCTTCGTCGACAACTGCTTCCGGCGTCATGGTACCGTCTGAGTAGTTTGTGTGTACGTGCAGGTCAGAGTTCCCGTAATCGATTTCCTGAATAACCTGCGGAATGGAGACGGATTTAGTATCCTTCAATAATTTTCCATTCCCATATTGGGTGTAGATTTTATCTAAAATTCCGTTTACAAACGTTCCAGAATTTTTCGTGCTGTATTTTTTGGCGAGTTCTATGGCCTCGTTGATCGAGACCTTTGGCGGGATATCGTTCCTGTGCAGGAGTTCATAGACCCCCAAACGCAGAATATTTTTGTCAATAATAGCCATGCGGCGTAATTCCCAGTGTTCTGTGACACCCGATATCTTTTCATCAATTTCTTTGATGTGTGACCGGCAGCCCTTGATAAGCGAGATGGCGAACGAGTAGATATCGGGTTTTTCTGTGTTTTCTTTGCAGAAGGTATCCATATCACTGATAATGTCATCGCCACACAGGTCTAGCTGGTAAAGGGCTTTAATGGCGAGTTCACGGGCAATCGTTCTGTTACGCATGGAATATTCAGTTTTTAGTAAGAGCAATTAAAAAAAATAAATCAATGAGTTAGTCGTATTTCTGTCATGGTTCGGAATAAGTATTTACGTGGGAGAGGGGTCGAAATACCAATGATAGCTCAACGTCTTTTGATTGTTTTTACACCGGTTTGTATTTGATCAAAAAGATTTACCATCTCTACGGCAGATAAGGCAGCCTCAGCTCCTTTGTTTCCCGTCTTTGCACCCGCACGATCTATTGCCTGTTCCAGGGTCTCCGTGGTGATTACGCCATTAATGGTTGGAATACCCGTAGATAATCCAACGTGTGCAATTCCCTTGGCTGATTCGCTTGCAACATAGTCGAAATGGGGTGTTTCTCCGCGTATAACGGCTCCCAAGCAAATTATTGCATTGTATTTTCCGCTCTGGGCAGCCTTGAGGGCTGTAATTGGTATCTCATATGAACCCGGCACCCAAAAAGTATCGACATCTTCTTCTTTTACGCCGTGCCTGGTAAGCACATCGATGGCGCCGTCCAATAAACGCTTTGTTATAAAATTGTTGAATCGGCTGACTATAATTCCAAACGCCTTTCCGGTGCCAATTAAATTTCCCTGGAATTCAATACCCATAATAATTCCCCTTTTTGGGTCTGTTGATAAGATTAACTATTGCCTGATTCGCTCAAAAATGAAACCATTTCATAAAAATAGTAGCATATACCCATAAATCTTTCAACACTTTTCTAAGTGTTCTAACTATTTTGTTTAACGTGGGTATTTAATTCGGGATTGTAGAATCGGTAGGTATTTTTACCCTGTTCTTTAGACAGGTACATGGCAATATCCGCCAGCTTTATCAGGTTTTCCGAGTTGTCGGCATCATGTGGATAAAGGCTAATGCCTAAACTGGCGCTACTGCTGATCTGGTGTTTACCAAACTGAAATGACTTGCAGAATGAATTTAGAATCTTTCGTGCAATAATAGCAACATCCTGTTCATGAACAAGATCAGTAAGAATGATCATAAATTCATCACCACCTGCGCGGGCTACGGTATCGCTTTCACGCACACAGCATGTCAGCCGCTCTGCAACAGTTCGCAGCAATAAGTCACCTACATGGTGACCCAGGGAATCATTGACCGCTTTGAAGTAATCCAGGTCAAGAAAAACAACAGCCATTATCTGTTCGTTGCGGCTTGCATAGTGCAACGCCATTTGGAGCCGATCCTGAAAGAGAATACGGTTGGGCAAGTTTGTAATGGCATCATGGTAGGCCATGTGTTTAATAACTGCCTCTGATTGCTTGCGTGCTATTGCAGTTCCTACGATCTCTGCCATAATGTGGAGCAGATCAATATCTTCCTCTTGCCATTCACCAGTGGTCACAACATTGTCAAAACCAATAAATCCCACCAATTCCTTTTCGGCATATACCGGCAAGGCTAATAGTGATTTAATACCCTGCTTCTCCAGGATTTTCTTCTCAGCAGCAGCTTCCGGGGGCATTTTAGAAATATCAGGAATACGAATCGACTTGCCGGTATGCAGGATATTCATCCACCAGGGAAATATTGCAGTTGGAAGATTTTGAAGATGCTGAATTTCAGGCGTAACCCCTTTATCACACCATTCGTGAGTGTTGTCTATAATATTGCCCTTCTCACGGAATTGGAAGAGATAAGCTCTTCCTACTCCAACCAACCTGCCGGCATCGGCTAACGAAGACGAAACAGCATTATCAAAGTCTGAAAGAATTGCAAATCGGGCAGAAATACTTGATACGGCCTTTTCGAAATCTATTCTTCGTTTGAGAGCCTTTTCCGCTTCTTTTCGCTTGACGAACTGTCCGACCTGGCCGCCAATGGCAACCATTATCTTGAGCAGGTCTTCATCGGGTTGTTGTATTCTGCGGTTAAGGAATACTATGACTCCAAGTATTTCGTTTCCACTCAGGATAGGAAAGCCGAAGGCTCCGTGCAATCCCTCTTTAGCCGCAATTGGCGCTCTGGGAAAATTAGTATCATGTACAACATCGGTAATCCAGACAGGTTTAGCACATGCCCAGATACGGCCAGGCAATCCAATACCTTGTGAAAAGGTAATCTGCCGGGTAACTGCTTTAAACTCCGGAATCTCAAGGGATGGATCGTGCCAGATTTCCATACAACGTAACGCATTGGTCTGTTGATCAATTATCCATATTTCACCGAAATCCCATCCTAAACTTTCACAGGTTGTTTGAAGAATTTTTGGGATGGCTTCGTTAGTTACATCAGATTCTGCCAATATTTGGCCTATGGCATACTGTAAATTCAGATGTCGTTCAACCCGTTTGCGCTCGGTGATGTCATGTAAGAGAATAAGTACAGCCCTTCTCCCGCTAAACAGTATCGGACTCCTTGTAATTTCCACGTCAACAATCGTCCCGTCTTTCTTACAATGTCTCCATTCACCAGCAAAACAAATTCCAGGCAGAATATTATCTTTTGTAAGATTGTTCATCAGATTGGGAATGTTTTCTG
>JAHFOY010000060.1:0-9070 GCA_023261485.1 Planctomycetota bacterium | reverse complement strand
GTAATTTCCACGTCAACAATCGTCCCGTCTTTCTTACAATGTCTCCATTCACCAGCAAAACAAATTCCAGGCAGAATATTATCTTTTGTAAGATTGTTCATCAGATTGGGAATGTTTTCTGCCATTGGGAATCCACCTCCAGTCTTTTGATGTTCAATGTAGTACTCGCAAATTTGATATAATGGATTACCGTTTGCTAAGTAAAATAAACTACTATATCCTTCCAATAAATTTATACCATTAACCAATATCGGAAAATAACCGATAATATCTTTTAGCCGATAGTAATGTGCGTAAGGGATAAAATTAATTTAAAACATACATTCAAAACTGATGGTTAGTTATCAAAAAAAATGCCGTAATTGGTAAGATAATTTATAATTATGATTTTTGTAGTAAGATTAATAAAAATTCACCATTGTAGTAAGCAATCAAGCAAGAAAAAACAAGGTCTAACTTACATTAATTATGTGTCATGACACTTATGTGTGTCTGTAAAAAGTGTGTCATGGCACATTAATTACGAATTTAAAGATTCAAAATGCAAATGCTATTGTCAATTCCAGGAAAATCTGCTATAGATAATTAACGAAAGTTATATTTCTTGATTTTAAACATCCTTGTTTTATAATTCCTACCAGACTTAAGTGAATTGTAAATACAGATTCTTTGACTTTTAACGAGAGGTCCGGCTATGACGAAAGACGAAGTCTTGAAAATTGTATTGGAATCGCCATCCCTGCCTACCTTGCCAACAGTTGCATGTAAACTCATTTCAATTTCTTCGAACGACGAAATTGGTATGAAGGATATTGCAAATCTCATATCAAATGACGCTTCCCTGTCAGCAAAAGTATTAAAAGTGGCGAATTCTGCCTTTTACGATTTCCCTTGTAAGATAAGCACAATACAACAGGCTGTATCGAGACTTGGAATGAATGCGATTAAAAACCTCGTCTTTTCATTTTCTTTTTTGTCAGTAAAAGCGAAGAGCAAAAAGGCCGTATTTAATTATGAAAAATTTTGGGAACAATCCCTGTCTAACGCCGTCGCGGCAAAACTTATCATGGCAGAGATCGGCAAATCCGATTGGGAAGAGATTTTTGTTGCCGGACTTTTACAAAATATCGGAGAATTGATTATAGCTACCTCATTACCACAACAGTATGAGCAAGTATTGTCAGAAACGTTCAATAGTGAAAAAAGCGCCTTAGAACTGGAACGGCAAATAATAGGAGCAGACCATGCATTTATTGGATATGAGGTTACTAAAAAGTGGAGGTTTCCTGCTACGTTGTTAACTCCTATTCTATACCATCATTGTCCGGAAGGCTATGAAGGTGATGACAAAAAACTTAAGCTCGCCGTTGACGTTATCTATTTGTCGGGAATAATCACCAGCATTCTATATTCGAATAATCCCCAGAAATACCATCAGAAATTTCTCGGTGAATCCAAGACACTGCTTGACTTCAATGATGAAATCATTGACAAGATATTAAAACTCGTTGTCTCGGAAACAACACAGACTGCCAATGTGTTTGGCCTTCACATGGAGAATACCAAGTCAGTCGAAGAAATCCTGCAAGAGGCCAATGCGGCCCTGAGTGATATGAACATGGAGTATGATCATATGAACAGGGAACTCGAAGAAAAAAGCAAACATCTTGAAAAACTAGCGCACTTAGACAGCTTGACAGAAATATTCAATCACGGCTATTTCCAGAGCTTTCTTGAAAAGGAGATTAACCTGGCGACCCGCAAGAATGCAACACTCAGTCTTATTCTGGCGGACGTTGACAGCTTCAAGAGTTTTAATGACAAATACGGACATCAAACCGGTGATTTTATTTTAAAAGAATTGTGCAAGTTGATGAAAAAATCACTCCGTGACTACGATATGATTGCTCGTTACGGCGGTGAGGAATTCGCTATTGTTCTTGTTGAAACGACCGGGCAAGAGGCTCAGATTGTGGCAGAAAAACTACGAGAATCGATTGCCATGCATGCGTTTATCGATAGTAACAAAAAACATAAAGTTACCGTAAGTTTTGGGGTTGCAGAAATAAAGCCTGCGGTAGATAATTTCACAAAATACGAACTTATTGGTTTTGCTGACAAGTCTCTGTTTGAGTCAAAGAGGAAAGGCGGCAACAGTGTCACATTGTACGCCCAGCATAAAGGAATAATCTGAACATGGATGCGTAAAGCCAACCGGCGGGAGTTATTTTTTCGCAGCAATCTTATCGTTAAGGGCTTTGAGGAATTTGTCTATGTCTACATTATGCATCTTGGTCGCCATATCAATGGTTGCAACCCTGCCCATGGTGTTTCGCATAACGGGGTTGGCCATCTGACTGAATCCAAAGTCGAGAAAGATTTGAAGCGTATCCGGATATTGGTCTACAATATCAAAGACCTTCGTATCTTTCGTGATCTCGGTTAATTTCCTGGCTGCAGATGGTTTTGACTCCTGTACAGCGTTCATGGTCTTCCACAAGTTATATCCAAAGATACCCAGAGCAGCCAACTCAAACCAACCTGATGTTCCCATAGTGGCATAAAATATCGACCTTCCACTCGTCCCTACCAATATCTGTGAAAATACCCTTAAAAAACAACCCGTATTCAAAAGTATAAAGGTAATGTTTGACAACCTTATACTGTACATGTTAATTCCTTTAAAGGTTGGAATCATTTTGGAGGCGTAACCGATAATCATCATCGTGATAAACCCCACGGTAACGGCATGATTCAGAGAACCGTGGAACCTCCTTTGCACTTCCGTGCCATGTCCCAGAAACGGCATTACCGCCAGAATAATGGCCGTGACTATAAGCCAGATATATGCGGTACGAATGGTCTTGGCATAACTTCTGTCCATAACCACATCCTGCAGCTCCTTCGTAGACCGTTCGAAGACACGCAGCCCGTAAATGAAAGTGAAGAGGGCAAAAGCTATAGGAAATGCCACAATTTGCGAAAGTCGAAGCGCAACGATGTTTCTATCTGCAAGGAAGTGTGTAATAAAATAAATCGGTATCGAAATATTTATAATCCAAAAGGTCAAATTGACAGCCTTTTCCCTTACAGGTTTTATATCGAGAAAGGCATATACCGTCCTTATATTTATGGCAAAGATAAACATTAAAACAAAGCCAAAGAGGTAGAGATGCACGTAAGGACTGAAAAAGGACTTTGGGATCTCGTAAAGGGCGTATTTGTATAAATAAAAGACCATCCCAAGGTTCATGCAGGTAGCAATAAGAAACCAGATAATTCCTGCCTTGAAAAACTTATCAAAGATACCGACCTTCTCTTTGCTCGATAAGATGGTTCTTAAGATAATAAATGCAAACAGGAAAATCGCTATAATTTCACAAATGGCGGATATTGGAAGCAAAAACCTGATGGCGCTATAAGGTAAGGGTTGTACAATAGTCCTCAATGAAATCCCAACAACGGCAAGTCCATAACAAATGTTTGTCAAACCCCGGTGTCTGAGTTCGGTATTCTTTACCCTTGGTATGACATACAGGGCAAAGCCCATGATGCAAAGCCCCACCCATCCATAAATCTGTGCGTGACCGTGTGCCTGAATAAGTGCATAATAGATTGAATTAAAGTTTAATTTAATGGCTATATAACTGAGTATAATAGCGCCAAACGTCACACCTACGGTAAGCGTTAAAATGATGGCCGTCTTGACGAATTTTTCATAACTCTTGTCCTCTTCCATCGCAGGAATTTCAATATGCTCTCCGCCGCCTTTTTCAATAGCCTCGTTAAGTTCTTTCACAAGGGTGTCATAATCAACCTCATGTGCCTTGGCAAAAAATGCGATTGGTTCATTTGGCCCACGAACCCCACCGGCTATGACAAGATTGTACTTCTTGAATACTGCAAGTGTCTCTGGATGCGACTCTATAAGGTCTCTGATTATTGTATTTCTGTTGATTTCCATGAGATAGAATAAATCAAATTTTGACAAACCTTTCAAGGAAATTAAAAATTACTTTCATGAATTGTAATAATCTGTGTCATCTGCGAAATCTGTGGTTTCTAATGTTTTGTCACTTAGAGACTCTGTCTCGTTGGTACATTGTCCAAATGACATCTTACAAAATAGCCATGCCAAAATGACAGCAAATATTTGTGAGATAGACTAACTTTTTAAAATCATAACTTTCTCATAACCTTTTGTATTACAAATAATTATTTCTCACCAGACATAGGAAATTAATCTCAGGCATCAGTTTTGCTTTCTATAAAAACAAACGGTAACAGTTAATCTTACCGCAGAGAACGCTGAGGTCACAGAGGTTGTTGGCAGGGGGTAAAAACAGAAAAATTATGCAGATTTCCACCTTTCTATTTGTTTTCCCTGCGATCTCCGCGCCCTCTGCGGTGAACTATTACAACAAACGTATTTATATATTTTATTTTACTGTCATTTTTTTAAGGAGGTATGTGTTATGGCAAGAGATCTGATAAAGTGGTCGCATTTACCCACCATTTCGTCACTCCAGAATGAAATGAATCGGATGCTGGATCGGTTTTTCAAGAGCGGGGATTTATCCGATTTCGGAATGGAGACGGGTGCATGGATACCGCCCATTGATTTAGCGGAGACGGACGATAAATTCACTGTAAAGGTGGAAATCCCCGGTATCGACCCAAAGGAAATTGACATTTCGGTAAAGGACAATGTCCTCTTAATCAAGGGCGAGAAAAAGGAAGAAAAAGAGGAAAAGGGTAAAAACTACTACCGCATGGAGAGACGTTATGGAAGCTTTTCTCGTTCCATTGACCTCCCAAGTTCTGTGGACACAAACAAGGTAGCGGCAGAGTACAAAAACGGTGTGCTTGAGATTACGTTACAAAAGAAGGAAGATGTAAAGCCGAAACAGATTTCCGTAAAGGTCAGCTAAAGTCGTAACCACAGATTTCTCAGATTGCAAAGATTACTTTATAAAAACTGTGGCGGCTTTAACATTAACCAGAAGTTGTGAAGATGTGAGGATGAGAGGTTGGGAGATTCCCAACTTCTCATCTTCCGGTTTTTTCAATCTCTCAACTTCCCAACTTCCCAATTTCCTACCTAAAGTTCTCCAATCACTGTAATCTCAGTTTCCAATGCATGCCCCGATTTACGTTTTACCTCCTCCTGCACGTACTTAATTAACTCCAAAACGTCAGCAGCTTTGGCATTGCCCATATTAACAATAAAGTTTGCATGTTTTGGAGAAACTTCAGCGCCGCCAATGCGTTTGCCTTTGAGTCCGGCTTGATCGATCAATCTGCCAGCCCCAATACCTTCTATTTTTTTAAACACCGAACCACAGCTTGGAAACTCCGCTAGCAGCGGCTGTTTTGCTCGACGCCAGGCTATATTTGCGTCTATCACTCCAAAAATTTCTTCTTTCGGCTTTGGTCTGAGTTGGAAGGTAACTTCGAGCACAATATCCTTTCGCACCTGCAGGATACTCGTATCATACCCATACTGAAAGTAATCAACCCCAACCGCGAGAAACTGTCCCTCTTCCGTAAGTATGCGGCTTGTCTGGACTATCTCCTCAATAAATACCGTCCGTTTTCTATCAGGTGACAGAAAATGTAAGTTCTGCCACATAGCCCCGCCAACGGTACTTGGGATGTCGGCAAAATGCTCGAACCCGGACAATCCGAGGTTTTTGGACTGCTCTATAAGATCGGTAATTATAGCGCCACTCTCTGCCAATATTTTATTATCATCAAGGATCGTAACTTTATTTGCCAGATTGCGGATAATCAAACCGCGAAACCCCTTATCCGTAACCAGAATATTCGCACCGCAGCCGAGCAGAAAAAATGGGATTTTTTCGCGACGCGCCTCAAATACGGCATGCGTCAACTCATCAATCGTATGAACCTCAACAAACAAATCCGCTGGCCCGCCGATCTTGTAAGTGGTAAAGGGAGCTAAAAATTTGTTTCGTTCGAGGTTTGGAATATTTAGTGACATAATGCTGTTAAGTCATTACCGCCCGCATAGGGGGTGGTTTAGCTCAGGAATTAAAGACCCTAATGCTCCACTCCTTCTCATGGAGTTATTTGGTAAAATGTTCCCTGACAATATCGAGAGCTTCATCTAAAGTATAGGTTTTTTTCTCATGTTCATCAGGTTGTATTTCCACTTTTTTTTCCTCAATTTTTTGTTTTTTAATTTCGTTTTTTAAATAGATAATTGTGCAGTAAGCAATAAAACAACATAACAAAAACGATACCAACATGCCGACAAAATACATCCACTCTTTTCTGCTGCGGGGATGATATTTTATTTCAATATCTACAAAAAATAATGAAATTTTCATTTTATCATTGCCCCCTTGTTAAAAAACGTACGAAGAAAAAGTGATGCAGGATGGTTTAAGCCTGTCCTGAGCTTGTCGAACGGATGAAACGAACCCATCATTACCACTTACTGACAAAATAGCGTATTTTATTGTACATTTCCAACATAAATTTTCATAATAACCGTAATAAATGCCGCATATAGGTAGTATATAGTAAACTAATTAAAAAATTTTGGGGCATTTATGATTAGGCTTGACACTATCGTATATATTTGTAGTATGTAATTTATTTTTTATGCATGGTAGTTTTAATTTAACCTAATGTTCTTATTTTTTAGTGGGAGGAAGTGTTATGCAAGGCTTTGATAGAAGGAAATTTTTGAAAACCGTCGGGATTTCCGCTGTTACCGCTGGATTGGCAACTACTGTGGGTTCTTTAAAAAGTGTCAGCGCTGACGAAGTGGATTGGTTTCAAAACGTTAACCGTGTAAAAGACCCTCTCAATAAAACCCCAAAAGAGAAAGGCCACGCCCCGGTGGTCCAGTGGCCCGTGAACATAAAGAACGGCGAACCGTTTAACCTGGACATTCAAATTGGTGAAAACCTGCATCCTATGACCCCGAATCATTATATTCAGTGGGTTGAGGCATATATGGGAACCGATCTGGTTTCACTGATAGAATTTTCACCCCTGTGTCCCCAGGCAAAGGTAACTATTTCTGTAGCCGTCAAAGAGGTTTCTACTCTGAGAATTTTAACCCATTGCAACCTGCACGGTATTTGGGAAACGGTAAAAACGGTTAGTGTATGAGAACAATAGCCGCCAAACCTGGCTTACCCCTGCCTCCGATAGCAAAGTTGCCACTTCCACCTATCCCCCTCCGGAGGGGGACACAGGGGGAGGGGGACACAAAGTTTTTCTTTGTGGCTTGGTGTCTTAGTGGCGAAAAAAGTTGCCGTGGGTCTGATTAATCAAATCTCCATACCTTTGGAACGTATCCGTGAGGCTTAACAAACATGCGTAAACAAACCAAAATCTTTCTGCTCATAATTAATGTCATAGTCATCCTTGTTCTTTCTTCTCAGGCGCTTTATGCCCGGGCTGTGCATTTTATTGCCTACGGAGACACACGCCGGGATATTAAGACAAGGGAGAGACCTCAGATAAAACATAATGCGATAGCCAGGGTTATACGGGAGAAGAATCCTGATTTTATCTTATTTTCCGGAGATATGATTTACTATGACGAATTTGAAAGATTTTTAGAAGTAATTACCAATAACTATACGGGAAGTAGAATGATACCCCTTTATCCCGTAATTGGTAACCACGAACTTATATTTGGTGAAAAAGTAAATGCGATTATCAAAGACCTGTTAAAAAAGCCAGAGATTGTAAATAAATCCAAAGAACAGACCTCTTTCCAGTCTGGTCTTTTGAATGATATAGAGATATTAAAGGGGAGATTGTATCAGGAGATTGAGGGGATTGTAGAGGCAAAGTTAAAAAAAAGGAGCCGACAGGTATTGTGTGAGGAAATCTGTGATAAATTGGACCCCTCATACATTTCTTATTTAAAGGAAGTGTTGTGCGAAGCAAAAGACGGACAATCTTGGTATTCTTTTGTCAAAGAAGCCGATGGATTAAAGATAAAATTTATCGCCTTAAATTCCTCGTTACCTGACGATGAAGAGCAGTTCCGGTGGTTTTTGAATGAATTAAAGCAGTTTAGTGGCCCAAAGATTATTTTCGAGCACTATCCGCCATATTCGATTGGATTTCATGGATGCCTGGATTTGATGGATAGTAAATCAAAGGCGTCGAGGTTTCGGGATCGGTATGCAAAGATTTTCAACGATACGGCTAATAAGGTGGTCATGGTCATCAGCGGTCATGAACATAATTACCAGCGTATTTGTAAGACGGATAATACAGGAAGTATTCTGTTACCCGTATATATTGTTTCAGGCGGAGGGGGTGCTGAATTAACGGGTCAAGCTGAATGTGATCATTCCCAAATTCCAATGGATGGCTTTCATTGTATGGGGCTTATACCGGCATACCAATTCATGGATGTTGTTGCAGATACGGATGACAAAAATAATTTGATCCTTAAATGCAAAGTATTGGGTCTGCAATGTGATTTAACCGAGGGATTACCCGATGACGATACCTTTGAAAGGCAATTTGTGAATGATCGTCTTGAATTAATTGATGATTTTACTTTGAACTGGCAAAAATAAATCTGTAGGGGCAATTCATGAATTGCCCCTACCATATTGCATGAATAGAAACTTTTTAGACAGCCCATCATGGTGGGGTGAAACTCTTACAAACAATGCAACTCAAGACCTTCATAATACATTTCATACTCGGCGGCACTATCGTTAGTCTGGTGACATTTCTGGGTTCGCAGGGGAAGGGCATGCCTGCTGCCTTTGTGGCGACCTTCCCAACCATGACCGCACTCACCTTTGCCCTTGTTTACAGCAAGGCAGGGCAGGTTGCTACCGTGAACTACGCCAAGGGGCTGCTCTTGATGACGCCGCCGTGGATTATCTATGTTTTATGCCTTATCTTCCTCTTGCCCAGGTGGGGATTTGTGAAGTCGCTTGTTGTCGGCGTGCTGACCTATATGATCCTTGCAGGTGTTGTCAGTGTTATTGCAAGGCATCTTGGACGTGGATGATAATCATGTCACTTTTTCCAGGGGTAGATTTTCAATGCTAATATT
>JAHFOY010000059.1 GCA_023261485.1 Planctomycetota bacterium | reverse complement strand
TTGATAAGTTTAAGTGAAGATTATACTATTATTAAGTGGCAGTTTAAACACGTCGTGTCGACCCACAGGGTTTTTTGCATAATTAGAGGTAGACGGGGAAAAACGGCTATTTTCGAAGCTAAAAAGGCTGTAAGTCCTTGTATTTATTGTATCGGGAAAACGACTTTCATTGAACCTATAAGGAATTGAAACATAACTTTCAAGGTCGGGCAAAATGCCTTCGGAACCTTTCATTGAACCTATAAGGAATTGAAACATCTACAAACTTCAAACCCGGACGTCCTAAGATCTCTTTCATTGAACCTATAAGGAATTGAAACACCGGCCAAACTATCGAATAGCCCGCGAACTTTTTGCTTTCATTGAACCTATAAGGAATTGAAACGGGTAAGAGTTACAAAAGGCAGGATTACCTGACTGCTTTCATTGAACCTATAAGGAATTGAAACTTGCGCACCTTATGTGCTGACAATCCTGCTAATAACTTTCATTGAACCTATAAGGAATCGAAAAGAAGGCTTGGTCAAAAAGCAACTGTTCTCTCCATGTTTTTTCTCAAAAATTAACAGGCTGACCACTTTTTGAGTAACCAGCCTGTGTAATTGTGGCCATTTCCCTATTCAAGACCATATCGGTTGAATAAACTTTTTCAATTTTGAACAAAAAAATAAAGGTAAGGATACACTTCCTTTGAACGGGGAGGCTATGGGCATTCTTATTGCCAGAGATAAGATAAGGTCTATCAAAAGTAATTTTGTTTTTTACAACAAAATTGGAAGATGGAATAGCATACGGATGGTGTTGAGGTATGCACATCACTGCACCGCGCTGAAAGTCTGAGGAGTGGAGCGGAAGTCTTGGATAGCATGCCGAAGGGAAAAATTAGCACAATTTTAACACAGTCGCATGAAAGAAGGGATACTGCATAACTGCAAACCCTTGATTTAATTGGTAGCGGGGGTGGGATTTGAACCCACGGCCTCCGGGTTATGAGCCCGACGAGCTACCAGACTGCTCTACCCCGCGTTATTATGTGGATGTATACCTGTTTGCGTTTTTTTGCATGCAAATATTACTAAATCAGTATATCAGTCCTTCATCAACAGTCAAGGATAAAAATACTTTCCTTTTTCCTCACTTGTTCTGGTACAATAATTCAAACGTTGAAATTAAAGAATTTCAAACTTTAAACCATTAAGGTGGAAACCAGATGAAAATATTGATTGTTGGAAGCGGAGGACGAGAACACGCACTTGCATGGAAGATTGCGCAATCGCCAATGGTAAAGAAGATATTCTGCGCACCGGGAAATCCGGGAATTGCTGAGGTTGCTGAATGTGTGAATATCTCGGCAGAAAATGTAGATGGGCTTTATAATTTTGCACTGAAACAAAAAATCGATTTAACCGTTGTCGGCCCTGAAGATGCCCTGACAGCTGGTATCGTCGATAGGTTCAGGGATGGGCGACTGCATATATTCGGCCCTGACAAACGGGCATCGGTCATTGAAGGAAGCAAGGTATTCGCAAAGACCCTTATGAGAAAACACGGCATTCCCACGGCGGACTTCAAAACCTTTGATGATTTGAAACAGGCAAAAAAACACATTGCGGCGTGTAATTTCCCTCTGGTTATAAAGGCCGACGGGTTGGCAAAGGGTAAGGGTGTGTTTGTGTGTAAGACATTGGAAGAGGGCGACAAACACATAGACGATATTATGAAAGAAAAAATCTTTGGCTATGCGGGAAATAAGATTGTCATTGAAGAGTTTCTTTCTGGAGAAGAAGTCTCCGTTCTTGCAATTACAGACGGGAAAACGATCGTTCCTCTCGCCTCCGCGCAAGACCACAAGGCAGTTTACGACGGCGACAAGGGCCCCAATACCGGCGGTATGGGGGCATACTCGCCGGTGCCGTTGATTACAGAGGATATGCAATTTTCGATAGAGGAAAATATCCTCGTGCCCATTGTCCATGCCATGAAAAAGGAGAATCGGCCTTACAGAGGTGTCATTTATGCCGGGTTAATGATGACAAGTTCAGGCCCTAAGGTGCTTGAGTTTAATGCCAGATTTGGCGATCCGGAAACACAGGTTATTCTCATGAGGATGAAGAGTGATTTGGTTCCCCTCCTTTTGACAACTGCAAAGAGTAATTTAGAGGATGTGGAAGTTGAGTGGCATGATTGTGCCTCTGTTTGTGTTGTCATGGCCTCTAATGGTTATCCCGATAAGTATGAAAAGGGATTGCCAATTTCAGGGCTTGAAGCGCTAAAGGGTTTGGATAATGTCCAGGTATTTCACGCGGGGACTTCTCTTAAAGATGGGAGAGTTGTAACCAGCGGTGGACGCGTTTTGGGCGTTACGACAGTGGGAAAAGATCTACGGGAAGCTCAAAAGAATGTATATGAGGCAATTCAAAAGATATCATTTAATGGAGCACACTATAGAAGAGATATCGGAGCAAAGGCCATTTATCGAAAGAACTTGTAGCGGTTTAGCTATTTTTTGAATATCGCATAAAATCGGATGGCAAATCAGGCACGCAGTGGGATGATGTATAATTGTAAAAAATATATTCCTAATTCTATTAATTTTTCGTGTATAATAATTTTTTGCATGCTACAAAGCCAATTTTTGTCCTCGTCGTTTGCAGGTGAACAGGACAAGATGTTTTGGGATAAAAAATACGAAACGGAGGCTTATATCTTTGGTAAAGAACCGGTAGAGTTTTTAAGGGAACATATCGATCTCCTGCCCGGAGGAAAGGCATTGGATATCGCAATGGGAGAGGGGCGCAATGCCGTATTCCTGGCAAAAAATGGGTTTGACGTGGATGGCTGTGATATTTCCGAAATAGCTATCAAAAAGGCTCAGGAACTGGCAAAAGAGAATAATGTAAAGATACATGCCTTTGTTGCCGATTTGGAGACTTACAGATTGCCTAAAGATACCTATGATGTGATTGCATGTTTTTATTATCTTCAGCGCGGCCTTGTTCCTCAAATGAAAGAGGCGCTAAAACCCGGTGGAATGATTATATACGAGACGTACACTATCGAGAACTGGGAACGGGGGCTTGAAGGCCCAAAAAATAAGGATTACTTGCTAAAATCCAACGAACTTTTAAACCTGTTTAAAGACCTTAAAATTATTTATTATCGGGAACTTGTTTTAAACAACAAAAAAGCTATTGCGAGCCTGATTGCAAAAAAACTTCCATGATGACTCTATTAAATGATGTTACCGACAAACAGCGAGAGGCTATTACCCATATAGAGGGTCCTCTTTTGGTGGTGGCGGGGGCAGGTAGCGGGAAAACCCGCGTGATTACCCGCCGCATCGGTCATTTGATGTCTCAGGGTGTAAATCCTTACAACATCCTGGCCATTACCTTTACCAACAAGGCAGCCGATGAAATGCTTGGCCGTGTAAAACAGTTCTCATTACATAAAGGGCTTTGGGTTTCTACCTTCCACAAGATGTGTTCGAGAATTTTGAGAAGTAATATAGACAGATTGGGGTATTCACGGGATTTTACTATTTACGATACGGTTGACCAGCTAAGCCGGGTGAAATCCATTATGACCGAGCTTCAACTGGATACTGCACAATGGAAACCCCGTACCATTGCCGGTTCTATTAGTAACGCCAAGAATAAACTCATCGGGCCGGAAGCCTTTGCTTCGGCAGCGTCTGGTTATTACAATCGCAATGTTGCCCAGATTTATACGAAATACGAGTCTATTCTTAAATCAAATAATGCCCTGGACTTTGACGACCTCCTGGTTAAGTCTATAGAACTTTTCAAGAAACATCCTGATATTCTTGAGATGTATCAGGACAAATTTAAGTTTATTCTCGTTGATGAATATCAGGATACCAATTATGCACAGTATACTATTACACGACTTCTGGCTGGCAAGTATAGAAACATCTGCGTAACGGGGGACCCGGATCAGTCTATTTATGGCTGGCGTGGGGCGGATATCCGGAATATTATGGATTTTGAGAAGGACTATCCCGATGCAAGGGTGGTGCTGTTAGAACAAAATTACCGCTCTACTAAACACATCCTTCATGCCGCTTCCAGCGTAATTCAGCAAAACAAATATCGGAAACAAAAAAATATATGGACGGAAAATATTCAAGGCGAGAAGCTCAAGGTCGTCTCCTGCGAAGACGAACACGGCGAAGCTGACGAGATCGCAAAACTAATAAGAGAATTTGCCGATAAGGATACAAAATATTCGGATATTGCGTTGTTTTACCGCACCAATGCCCAGTCCCGTGTGCTGGAAATTTCTTTGAGAAATTACGGCATTCCTTACACGATTATTGGTGGTGTGGAATTCTATCAAAGGAAGGAAATTAAAGATATCCTGTCGTATCTCAGATTGTGCATTAATCCCCATGACGAGGTAGCGCTTGAACGCATAATCAACACACCCGTGCGTGGCATAGGAAATACCACTGTTAAAAGACTGGCAGACTGGGCTGCCGCGCAAGGCGCTAGCCTTTTTCATGCCGTACGGAATGTTGACACAATACCAGATATTAAAGGCAAGACTACCCTGCTGGTAAAGGGATTTTCCGAACTCATTGCAAGATTACAACGACTGCCCAAATCCCCTGTTGAAGATATTGTCAGGCGCGTGATTGAAGAAACGAAGTATATAGAATTTCTCCGTGAATCCGATGAAAAGGAATCGAAAGACCGCATTGCCAACGTAGAAGAACTGGTGAACGCAGCGCATGAATATGACGAAAATTATTATGAAGGTTCTTTGCAAGGATTTCTGGAGGAGGTGGCGCTGGTTTCTGATGCGGATGAATTGGAAGGCGACGTTGATGCCGTAACCCTCATGACACTGCACACCGCCAAGGGATTGGAGTTCCCCGTTGTCTTCATTACGGGTATGGAGGAGGGACTGTTGCCGCATTCGGAATCCCGTGATTCGGATGAAGAGATTGAAGAGGAGCGCAGGCTCTGTTATGTTGGTATTACACGGGCAATGAAAGAACTTTTTCTCTCACATGCCAGGCGGCGGACGCGTTATGGACAGATGAATCCTTGCATTGCCTCAAGATTCCTGGATGAGATTCCGGAAGAAATTGTAGATAAGATTGACAGGGCAAATCGTAATTATTCTTTCGATAGTTTTAACGCAAATAACCGGACAACCCACGAAACATTGCTTAGCTTTGATTTTAATGATATAGATACCTCTGATTCCCGATCGTTGTCGGGGACAGGTTTGACAAGCCCGTCATCAGAAGAAGAATCTATATCCTTTTCGAGTGGAGAAGTAGTCCGGCATCCCGTTTTTGGTATCGGAAGGATACTGGAAGTATCCGGCAGCAAGGAAAAGGCAAGCGTCAAGGTCAGTTTTAATATTGGTGGAACAAAACATCTGATGTTGGCATACGCAAAATTAGAAAAGGTAAAATAAATTAAAAAGGAAATTTCTCATGGAAAAAATATATATGGACAACGCCTCGGGTACACCAGTGCACCCAACGGTAGTGGAGGCTATGATGCCGTTTTTAAAGGAGGGGTTTGGCAATCCCTCTAACTTGCATCAATTTGGAAGGATTACGAGTGATGCCATACAAGCAGCCCGGACACAAGTAGCTAATCTTATTCACGCCAAACCGAAGGAGATCATATTCACATCGAGTGGAACTGAGGCCAACAATTTTGCCATAAAGGGGATACTGGCTTCCCACAAAAAGAAGGGAAACCACATTATCACTACGCAGATTGAACATTTTTCAGTGCTCAATCCTTTAAAGTCATTAGAGAAATCCGGATATGAGGTTACTTGCTTGCCCGTTGACAAGTATGGCACGGTAAATCCTGATGACGTTAAAAATGCTATTAAACCAACAACGACGATGGTGTCCATTATGTATGCCAATGGTGAGATAGGGACGATTGAACCAATCAAAGAAATCGGGGCTATTACGAAGGAGAAAGGTATTGTTTTTCATACGGATGCAATTGCAGCAGCGGGAAATATACCGATTGATGTTCTGGATGCCCATGTTGATGCACTAAGCATGTCGGCAAATCAATTTAACGGCCCGTCAGGGATTGGGGCATTGTATCTCAGGGAAGGGGTAAGGATACTTCCTTTTATGGAAGGAGGTGTCCAGGAGGGCGGCCGCAGGGCAGGGACGGAGAATATAATTGGTATTGTTGGTATGGGCAAGGCGGCTGAACTGGCAAAATTAGAAATGTCACTGCGCATGAGCAAAGTTCAGAGTTTGAGAGACCGGTTGAGAGACGGTATTATAAAGAACGTCAGCCATGTGTATGTTAATGGCCATCCTACCAATCGTTTGCCGGGAAACCTCAGTGTGTGCATAGAGTATATCGAAGGTGAATCCATTTTACTATTTCTGGATATGCAGGGGATTGCCATTTCAAGTGGGTCTGCGTGTACTTCCCGGTCGCTGAAGGCGTCCCACGTTATCATGGCCGCCGGTGTTGACGCTGCGCTTGCGCAGGGGACGGTGCTTTTCAGCCTGGGAATTGATAATTCCGAAGCCGATGTTACATGCGTATTGGAGAAATTGCCACCCATTGTTGAACGTTTAAGGCAAATGTCACCACTTTATAACCAAAAGAAATGAAATCCGGATAATTTATGGGATAGGAGGTGTGTCATGACGCCTATTGCGGTTGAAAAGAAAAAATATACGTACGAGGATTATCTTAAGACCCCCGAAGATAAGAGGTACGAACTTATTAATGGAGAATTAATTATGACGCCATCTCCAATTCCTAATCATCAAAGAATTTCTGGAAAACTTGAATTTGTATTAAGAAAATTTATCACAGAAAACAACCTTGGTGAGGTGTTTGATGCCCCGTGCGACGTATATTTTGATAATGAGAACGTAGTCCAGTCTGATATATTATTCATATCGAAGGATAGATTGGATATTATAGGGGAAAAGAACATACAAGGTGTGCCTAATCTTGTTGTAGAAATAATCTCAGAGAATAGCGTATACAGAGATATGGTGCAGAAGAAGAGACTTTACGCGAGATTTAGTGTAAAAGAGTATTGGATAGTAATTCCGGAAGAGGAAGAGATAGAAGTTTATATCCTGGAAGATAATGCTTATCAACTTTATTGTGCGTATAAGAAAACTGAAGAACTCGTATCGCCCTCACTGAAAGGCTTGAAAATAGCATTAAAAGAGATATTTTAAAAAAGGAGTTTTATATGCAGTACAGTCCAAAAGTCATGGATCATTTTGCAAACCCTCGTAATGTAGGAGAATTCCCCGATGCTAGCGGTGTGGGGGAGGTTGGGAATCCCGCTTGTGGCGATATTATGAAGATGTCCATTAAGGTCGAGAATAACGTCATTGTAGATGTAAAATTCAAGACCTTCGGTTGCGGCGCTGCAATAGCCACCAGCAGTATTTCCACTGAAATGATTAAGGGGAAGACCATTGATGAAGCCTTAAAGCTTACCAACAAGGCTGTGGCAGAGGCGTTGGACGGGCTTCCTCCGGCCAAGATGCATTGTTCTGTGCTTGCTGAAGAGGCCATTGAGGCAGCCATTGATGATTACCTCAAGAAAACGACTGGCAAAGGTCTCGAGAAAAAGAAATCACATGCGCACGATGAACATCACGGGCACTAAATTTTACGCTTCTGGAAATTGTGTGTAAAAACACTGATGCAAACAAAAAAATCAAAGAATTTGAAGGAATAAAGATTGTGTCTCCCGAACTGTTTGTACGAGAAAGTTGGCATTTATGAAAGCCGATGAAACCCTGGATTGTTACGGCCTTATGTGCCCTATGCCTATTTTTAAAACGGCAAGTAAAATCAAAGATGTTGAAGTAGGCAAGGTACTCAAGGTCATCGCTACCGATGAAGGTATTAAAAAGGATATTGTTTCCTGGTGTAACACCACAGGAAATGAACTCCTGAGTATCGAAGAAGATGCTGGTGAGGTTCACGTCTTCATCAGAAGGTTAAAATAATCCTCAGATGTTAACACATGTTAAAAAAATATTTTCATATCACGAACTACTAATAAATATTGCCCTGCGAGATATCAGGGCGCGATACAAGCAATCTCTTTTAGGTACGACGTGGGCAGTTATTCAACCTCTGTCGTTAATGTTGGTGTTTACAGTAGTTTTTTCGAAGTTTTTACACATCAAGACTGATGGTACACCATATCCCATTTTTTCATATTGCTCTTTACTACCATGGTCATTTTTTGCAGCATCTTTGACCTTTGCTATTCCCAGTCTTGTAAATAATAGCAATCTCATTACCAAGATATACTTTCCCAGAGAAATCTTCCCCATAGCGTCCGTACTATCCTGTTTTCTTGATTTCCTGGTCGCAGGTATTCTTTTTGTTTTCATGATGTTTTACTACCATATTCAGATCAGTTGGTATATTATTTTTGTTCCTTTCATTGTTTGTATCCAAATTCTATTTACCCTCGGAATCGCCTTTTTTGGCTCTGCCGTTATTGTGTTTTTTAGGGACGTTCGTTATGTCGTTCCCCTTGGTTTACAACTTTGGATGTTTGCTACTCCTGTAGTGTATCCCACAAATATAGTCCCTGCAAAATATTTATCTATCTACATGTTAAATCCCATGTCATGTATTATGGATTCTTATCGCCATGTCATTTTATACAGGAATCCTCCTGACATGAAATACTTGGGCATGGCATTTATTATATCGTTACTTACCTTTAGTTTGGCGTACTGGTTTTTTAAAAAGGTAGAAATGAAACTCGCAGATGCAATATAAAAATGTCTAAGACCGTAATCAAATTCGAAAACGTATCGAAAAAATATAACCTGGGTTATATAAATCTCAGTGTATTTAGGGACTATGCGTCCAAAATCGTAAACCATATTACTGGTACTCCAAATTCCCTGTCCAGTAAGAGTGAAGATTTTTACGCATTAAAAAATATCAGTTTCGAAGTAAAGCAGGGTGAGGCCATTGGCATTGTCGGCCCAAATGGGGCAGGTAAAAGCACCATCTTAAAACTTTTGGCCAATACCATAGAACCTACTTCGGGAAAAATAATTACCGACGGGAAGATTTCGGCCTTAATAGAACTCGGAGCGGGTTTTCATCACGAGTTAACGGGGCGTGAAAACATATATCTCTATGGTTCTATTATGGGTTTGAAAAGAAAAGAGATTCATGAAAGATTTGATAGTATTGTTGCTTTCGCTGAGCTTGAGCAGTTTATCGATACCCCTATTAAACATTATTCATCAGGAATGTATGCGAGGCTTGGTTTCGCGGTGGCGATTCATGTGGAACCCGATATCCTGTTAATTGATGAAGTGCTTGCCGTGGGGGATATGACCTTCCGTAAAAAATGCTATGAGAGGTTACATGAAATTTTATCAAGAGAGCATATCAGTATTATCTTTGTTTCCCACGACATTTATAGGGTTCAAGCGCTTTGTAAAAAGGCTATTTTTTTAGACAAGGGTTGTATTCGAAAAATAGGATACACACCAGAAGTCCTTTCCTCGTATTATAATGAAATGAACAAGTCCATGCTTCTTAAAGAGTCAAAGCTTCAAGAAAAGCGATGGGGTACGGGAGAGATTAGAATAACCAATGTATATCTTGCCGATTCTGCAGGGGAAAGTACGGATACCTTTGAGGTTGGTAGTAGTATCGTTATTACAACGGAGTATTATGCCGCCAAGAAAATTAACAACCCTGATTTTAGATTTATTATACAAACAATTGACGGTATTGAGATTATTTGCGTAAGTTCTGTAAATAGCGGGACTATCATAGATTTTATAGAAGAGAAAGGCACGGTACAGTGTTTATTGGAATCAATTCCTCTGCGTCAGAATGCATATTTCATTACTGTTGGTATAAGCAGTCCTGATGGACAGATTGATTACGATGTTTGGCCAAATGCCGCACGGTTTATGATAACATTATCTCAGGACAAAGAAAAATATAGTTTGCCTGTAAATGACTATGGCCTAATCCACTGGCCATCAAAAATACACCATCAGCCTGAGCATCTATAAAAACAATATCTGGAATATTTCTGGAATGAACCTGGGCAAAGAAGTACGTAGTGTGTCTATTCTCATATCGACTAAAAATCGTCTTCATGACTTAAAAGAGTGCATTGATTCAATACTTTTACAAACCGTTAAGCCTGACGAAATTATATTGGTAGACGCAAGCGATACTTGTATAAGCATGGAAATGGTTAATGAAATACTTGTGAATACAGGTATAAAGTTAACATATTATAGGCAAGATGTTATTTCAGGTAAAGTTAGAAAAACAGCGACATGGAACAAGGCGGTGAGATTGGCGTTAGGTGATATAATAATATTTTTAGATGATGATGTTGTACTGAACAAACACTATATTTATCATATCTTAAAAACCTATCATGAAAGTCCTGGAAGTGTTGTTGGAGTTATGGGGCGTTTTAAAAATCCAAAAGAAGATAACGCTACTCAGGAAAGACCGTCTTTCCTGTATTTGTTGAGTAAATTTATCTATAAGCTTTTCTTGCTGCCGCACGAAACTGGAAGTGGGGTTATGCAACCTTCCGGATTTCCTGAATATCCATCTTCGAAAAATGATGTTACACATGTAGAGATTATGCCGGCGGGTAATATGGGTATAAAAAAAGAAGTTTTTGAAGAATTTACTTTTGACGAATGGTTTCATGGCTACTCCTATCAGGAAGACGATGATTTTACCTATCGAGTATCTAGAAAATACAAGTTCCTTTATACACCTTTTGCAGCCTTAGTACACAAAAGCTCTACGTCCGGCAGGGACAGTATCGAGACCGTGGAGACCATGAAAGTTGTTAATCATTATTATTTTTTTAAAAAAAATATGCCTAAATCATTAAAAAATTGGCTAGCCTTTGTATGGTCTGAATTTGGATTATTATTTTTAAGGTGCTTTTCTTTTTCATCACTGAGGAATTTAAGTTTATCGCTGATTGGTTTGACTGTATTTAAAAATTTTTCTGCAATCAAAGGGCGAATACGTGGCTACAATAGAATACTTAAATCACTTCTACTTAATAAAAGCATTGAGTATTAATATGCTTCCTGGAAAAAATCAAAAAAATGCTTTTGTTTATAAGACTTCTGACAGGCATAAAATCAACTGGAGGGTAACCGATTCCGTACTGGCTAATGAATTGCTTCTACGAGAGGTATTAAAAACAGTTCCTTATATAAAAGGACAACTGCTTGACGTAGGTTGTGGCGAAAAACCGTACAGTAATATTTTTTCCGTACATATTGATTCTTATGTAGGAATAGACCTGGTGCAGTCATTACATGGTAAACACGCTGTCGATATTTATGCCAGTGCGCATCACTTACCATTTAAAAAAGACACCTTCGATACCGTTCTGTGTCTGGAAGTACTGGAACATGTGGAAAGACCTTTAGAGGTATTAAAAGAAATCTATGCTGTTTTAAAAAAAGGAGGCGTGCTTATTTTGTCTGTACCGCAAAACTACTGGCTCCATAATGACCCCAGGGATTTTTACAGATTCACCCAGCAGGGTTTAATAGAATTGGCCAAGGAACAGGCGGGTTTTACGATAACTTATATACATTCACTTGGAGGCACCAGAGAATTTTTAGTTGATTTTGTTTGTAAATTTATACTTATGAAATTAAACACCGGCATACTTGGTAAAATAATACCCACGGCACTCAAAAAACTTATTGTTACTCTTCCGCAAATACTTTATATCAAATTATTCAAAAATACAGATGTTGATAATCTTTTTTCCATAGGGAATATTGTTGTTGCCACCAAATAATACTATAGGTGAGATTTTGTGGAAGGTAGAGTTGCTTATTTTTTATCGTTCCCCTTCTCAATACTTTTCCGAATCATGCTGCGCAAAAGAAAACTGCGTTCAGCTCCGCCCAGAAGCCTGCTGAGATTGTCGTACAGTGTTGTGTCTGCTATCAGTGCGCCAATGGTGCCTTCTCCATTCTCGATTTCTGCTGTAATATTTTTGAGAGATTCGGAGGTGGTGACGAGATTCTCCATGAGTTGTTTTCCCTTAGGATCATAGATCAGGGAGTGGAGCAATCCTTCTCCTTTTTGGAAGGTTTTCACACTTTCGTTAAGTGATACCGAGACATTGCTTAAGGATTCTACAAAACCACTCTCATCCAGCTTTCTAAAAAACTTTGAAAATGATTCAATGATACCGATTCCGCTCTCAATAACGGTGGTGTAGTTTATTGGTTCTGTACTTTTTATCAAATCTCCGTCCTCTACAACGGGTTCACGGCACGCCCCTGATTTGATCTCCACATAAGAATCCCCCGTTACGTAGCTCAGCCATTTGATAGTAGCAACGGAATCGCGGGTTATATTTTTCTGAACTGATTTATTTACCTGGAGTAATACCTCAATTTCTACGCAAGGCAATTCCCTGGGTAAAAAGATGCCTTTTACCTGCCCTATTCCCACACCCATATATCGTACAGGGGCGCCTGCCTGCAAGCCATACACATTCATAAATTTTGTTTTTAACGTAATTTGAGGTTCAAAATATCCTTTCTGTGTGCCGAGGATAAATACCATAGCTCCAAATCCTGCCAATGTTATCAGTGTAAAGATTCCCGCCCGTAATTCAGCTATTTGTTCTTTTGTCATAACAAGCCCCTTTTACACGCAAATATTGCCGCTGATAAAATCCTGTACTACCTGAATATTCGAGGTCACAAGTTCTTGCCATGTTCCAACTGCAACAATCTTCCCTTCATGGAGCATGGCAATCCGGTCTGAAACAGTTTTCACGCAGTGCAGGTCGTGTGTTACTACGATAGTGGTTATTCCCAATTTTCTCTGTAATTCGATAATCAAATCGTTGATGCGCTGTGCAGTCATCGGATCCAAGCCTGTTGTGGGTTCGTCATACAGGATAATATCCGGCTCTGTGGCTATTGCCCTTGCCAGTCCGACTCGCTTCTTCATCCCGCCGCTCAACTCGTCCGGCATCTTTTTTCCGATACCGCTTAAACCCACAAGGTGAAGTTTTTCAGCCACCCGTTCCTGAATTTCTTTTTCTGTTAGCCTAAGATGTTCCCGCAGCGGATAGGCAATATTTTCAAACACCGTGAGTGAATCAAACAGCGCCGCTCCCTGAAATAACATCCCGACATGCTCCCGTAACTTAATCAATGCGTCTTCATTCATCTGTGTAACGTTATTCTCCAGTACTATAATATCCCCCTTGTCGGGCTTCATTAGCCCAATTAATTCCTTCAGGAGCACGCTCTTTCCCGAACCACTTCCACCAAGCAGCGATATAATTTCACCCTCCAATATAGATAGGGTTATGCCGTTATGGACTAAAAGCCCATTGAAGGATTTGTATACATCTTTAAATTCAATAATTACCTTAGACATTAGAATATAATCAGGAACAATTTTGTCAGAAAGAAATCCGAAATCAAGATTGAAATTGAAATAGTCACGACGGTGATTGTTGTAGAACGGCCTACTCCCGTCGTACCTCCCGTGGTTTTTAATCCGAAATAACAACCAATTACTGAAATAAGCAAACCAAAAAATACCGTCTTCCCGATTCCGCTTAGTAAGTCTGATATCTTAATGGTTGTTAAGACTGAATTAATATAGAAGGTACGGTCTATATCAAGCTCAAACAAAGCAATAATCATGCCTCCAAAAATCCCGACAATATCGGCTGTAACAGTGAGCAATGGCAATGTAATCATCGCAGCAAGCATTTTGGGAGTCACCAGTTTTTTGATAGGGCTTGCCCCCAATGCCCTCATGGCGTCGATCTGCTCGGTTACCTGCATCGAGCCAATCTCTGCCGCAATACCAGACCCCACCCTTGCGCCTACCATAATAGAAGTCAAAACAGGTCCTAATTCCCTTACAAGGGATAGTGAGACCACGCTCCCGACATACATTTCAGCGCCGTATATACTCAATCCGTAGATTGTCTGGAGCGCCATGACCATTCCGGTAAATAGTGCAATAATATCAACGAGCAGGAGTGAACCAGCGCCAAAGTTGTCGACTTCCCGTGACACCAGTTTCAAATTGAAGGGAGGTACAAAAATTCCCCCCAGCCCCTTGATTGTTAATAGGGTTACTTGCCCCACCGAAAGGATAAACTTTTTAGCACTGATATCAATGGATAATAAAATATTCATTGGCAATCGTTATTATTCCCTATAAGTTCGAAAATTTGAATGATTTTATTATATTCTTAAAATCTTTCCTAACATAATCAAATAAATCGGGTGCAGCCCAGGATACCAAGTCGTATACCTTATTTTCAAACATGATGACGTAGGATTCGACCTTAAATGTATGGTTGTCTATTTCACACGTCAAAATAGTGTGCATTGCCTTTTGGTTATCTACAAGCACAGGTTCATTCAACAGTATTTTCTTGTTTTTCATGCCAATAAAAAGCTGACTATTTAACATCTCCAGCGAAACCTTCTTGCTTTCTATATCACTGGAGATGAAGGTAATCATGGCATGATACTGTTTATGCCTTAATGCTATATCCTCTTTGCCTGTCTTGATTGGCTCCCAATCTTTTCCAGGAAGGGTTACCGTATATTTTTTGTGCGGAGGTGAAAAGATACCCTCTTTGACCTGTAATGGAGCACAACCAAGCATTATTATAAAAAAGGACAGACCCCAACAGCGGATTACATGTTTGATTTGAAAATGGTGCAATGGTTACTCCTTACAAAAAAATCTTTTATCAAAAGTAATGTCCTTATATCCACTAGATTTCATCCTGTCAAGCTTTTTTCAAAGCGCCAGTGTTAATCTTTTTGGGTAACAATGCTTGACTTATTATTACGGTTCATTTAACATAATTAATTAAATTGGGATACAGATTTCCGCAGATGCCAATTGTAGTGGCACATTGTAACGTGCATCTGCAAATTTTTAAAATCCTGATAATCTGCGTTTATCCGCGTATAAAAAGGAACTCTATAAAAATATGATTTCAGTCGATACCGCTGTAAAAATTGTTATGGATGTAACTGTGCCACTGCCAGCCAAAACAGTGCCTTTTGAGGGTGCTCTTGGATTGTGTCTTGCTGAGGATGTACGATCAGATATTGACATGCCGCCCTTTGACCGCTCGGCAATGGATGGTTATGCTGTTATTGCGGAAGACACTGCTCACGCTCCTGTTGAATTGACCGTAATTGAGGATATTGCCGCAGGTTACATGCCCACAAAAAAGGTGGTGCGTGGACAGGCGTCCAAGATTATGACAGGCGCAGCCGTTCCTGCAGGGGCGGATGCCGTGGTCAAGTTTGAGGAGACAGAAGACGTTTCGGCAAATAATCGGGTGAAAATTCTCAGGGCAATCGATAAGGGAAGAAACATCTCAAAAATGGGTGAGGACATGAAGGTGGGGCAGATAGTCCTTCGCAAAGGCATGCCCATTCGACCCCAGGAAATCGGCATCCTTGCGACCGTGGGGAAGTCAAACGTTGAAGTGTTTTCTACGCCAACGGTAGGCATTATTTCCACAGGAACAGAGTTGGTAGATGTTAGCTCAAAACCTTCCGCTGCGCAGATTAGAAATAGTAATGGTTACTCCCTTGCCTCACAGGCCAGACGGCTGAAGGCGGACGTTGAATTACTGGGTACTGTTAAGGATACGAAAGATGAAATCTCCCGTATGATACGGAGAGGTTTACAAAAGGATATTTTGATCCTCTCCGGCGGTGTCTCAATGGGGGAATACGACCTCGTAGGCGATGTAATGAAGGATTTAAATACCCACATCTATTTTGAAAAGGTGGCGCTGAGGCCTGGAAAACCGGTTGTTTTTGGCAAAAAGGACAAGACCTTTATCTTTGCCCTGCCGGGAAATCCAGTAGCATCCTTTGTCACTTTTGAACTTTTCATTTATCCGGCTATCCGCAAGATAATGGGATTTACAGACCTCCACAGGACTACTATAAAGGCATCTCTGGAAGTCGAAATACTCGTCAAAAGAAAGCGGCGTGAGTACCGCCCCGCCTTCCTTCGCATGCAAAACAATATGTGGTTTGTTTCGCCTGTAGAATGGCATGGTTCTGCCGATCTGCTGTCCACCACCAGGGCTAATTGTTTGCTCATTGTTCGCGAAGATGCAGAAAAACTTAGCGTCGGACAATTAGTTGATGTCATCCTCCTCGATTAAAAACGGATTGTAAGATTTTTTATTGACAAGGTATAGTTTTTACTATAGCTTTAGCCTCTATGAAGACCGTAACCTTTAGGGAATATATTTTATATGTACAAATTATATAGAAGATAGACTAGGAAGTTGTAGCTTAAATATAGTCTATTTTACAGGGGCAGTGTGAGGACAATGATTAAACATTTTTCATTATGCGCCTTTTTTGCTATTTTCTCGATGTTCTTTAGCGGGTGCTTGTGTTTGCATTCCAGAGGATCTAGTCCAGAAAAGGATCACACCAAGACATCAGTTGATGACGGAATAAATTCCAGACAAATTAGTATCCTTCTTGGAAGCGCTCCCAAAGAACTCGTGTCGAGATACGTTGCATCATTCGCGTACCAAGGACCTAATAGTGTAGAAATTTGGGGGCGGACAGAAGTTGGTCCGGATGGTGGTCTTCTTACAGGGACTCTGTTGCCTATAGGTAATATTTATCCAGATCACATCAAGGTTAACGTTATTACCGATTATACACCTGAATCTAGTATATCGTTTCATTAAAACATAGACAATTAATTTTTTAGAAGTTCAAACCTGCGCCATCGATGCACCACGGGTTGCTGGTTGATCTCTTGAACGCCTAGCAATATTCTTTTTTTAA
>JAHFOY010000058.1:11676-16954 GCA_023261485.1 Planctomycetota bacterium | reverse complement strand
GACAAAAAGCTTGCTCAGGCAATAGAATCAAAGATTAGAACTGATATTATTGAAGGTAAATACTTTGGAAAGTATGCTGGCAGCAATAAAACCTTTGCAGAAATGATGGAAAAGTTTATGCAGGAACATGCTCCAAAGGTATCAAGGAACATGCAGATAAGCTACAGAACGTCTTTAGGTAATCTAACGCCTTATTTCAATGATGCTCGGGTTTTGCAGATAACACCAAAAATGATTTCCAGCTATAAGGCTAAAAGGTACGGCGATGGGGTGAAACCTGCATCGGTTAATCGGGAATTATCTATGCTCTCGAAGGCTTTTAATCTAGCATGCAAGGAGTGGGAATGGGTGAAGGAAAATCCTGTTTCAAAGGTCTCGAAAGATAAAGAAAACAATGAGAGAGACCGTTGGTTGACGGATGACGAGGAAAAGAGGCTATTGGAAAACTCTCCACAATGGTTGAAAGAAATAATTATTTTTGATTTGAATACAGGGTTAAGACAAAATGAACTATTATCACTTACATGGGATAGGGTGGATTTATTCCGTAGGGTAATAGTGATACAGGAGTCAAAGAACGGTAAGCCTAGAACAATACCATTGACACAAACGGCGCTGGATATTTTAACCGAAAAGTCAAAGGTGATAAACCTGAAAACTGGTCTTGTATTTCCTAACGGAAAGGGGGGAAAGATTGTTTATAATGTTCTTACTTTCCCTTTTAATAAAGCGAAAGCAAGAGCGGGAATTGAAAATTTCCATTTCCACGACCTTCGGCACACCTTTGCTACAAGATTGGCTCAGAGAGGCGTTGATATTTACAAAATCTCAAAATTGCTGGGGCACAAAGACATTCGTATGACGCAAAGATATGCTCATCATTGTCCTGAAAGTTTAAGAATTGGTATTCAGGTGTTAGAATCTGACTACGTTTTGACTACAGTTAGGGAAAACAGAAATGTGTCAAATGTCTGAAATCCTTGTAATATAAGGGTTTCAAGCGATGGATTAGTTAAAGTTACTATGATTGATATACATACACACATATTGCCAATGATAGACGATGGTCCGACAATGGTGCAAGAATCTCTTGAGATGTGCAGGATTGCGGTGAATGATGGAATAAATAAGATAATAGCCACACCTCATGTGCAAAATGGGATGTATGATTTGGATGCAAACAAAGTACTCGAAAAGGTAGATATGCTCAACCAATTGATAAAACAAGAGGGTTTGGATTTGGTTATATTTCCGGGTGCAGAGGTGCATTTAAACGACCGTTTGTTGGATGCGGAAATTTTAAGGGAAAGTAGTATTTTGACTATAAACGGAGGTAAAAAGTATATCCTTTTGGAATTTCCATTTCAGTGGGTTCCACCAGAAACAGAGCAGATTATATTTAAGTTAAAGTTGATGGGGCTTACTCCTGTTTTACCTCATCTTGAAAGGAATTACAGAATTCAGCGGAATCCACATATGGTTGTACGTTACGTAGAGATGGGTGCTATTTTACAGGTAACAGCACAAAGTATTGTAGGGGATTTTGATGCCGCACCATTGAAGTGCGTTTTGTGGATGCTAAAAAATAATCTCGTACATGTGATTGCCTCGGATGCCCATTCCCCGGTAGCAAGACCTCCGATATTGTCCAGGGCAGTGAAGATAGTGTCCGATATGCTGGGTGAAGAGGCGGCAAGGAAGATGGTATTAGAAAATCCGGGGACGATATTGGAAGGGTTGCCGTTTAACAAATAAAATAATAGCGATGTTAACCGGGTGCAGAGGAACCGCAATCAAATAACGAAACTTATACAAAATAACAAATAAATTCCAATTTTAAGAAAGGGGTTTTTTTAGTGAAAATACTTGTGACAGGCGGCGCGGGTTTTATTGCTTCTCATCTGGTAGATAGATTGGTTGCGGATGGACATCGTGTAATTGTAGTTGATAACCTTTCGGCAGGCCGAAGAGAAAATGTTAACACAAAGGCGTTATTTTATGAAGTAGATATTTGTGATGCTGCATCCCTGGAAGAGGTATTCAAAAAGGAAAAACCTGAGATTGTGGATCATCATGCCGCCCATGTTAATGTGCGCAAGTCAGTAGAGATGCCTGCCTATGATGCGAATATAAATATATTGGGTTCACTTAATCTTTGTGAATTGTCAAAAAAATACCAGATCAAAAAGTTTATCTATGTTTCTACCGGTGGCGCGGTTTATGGTGAACCCAAGATATTGCCTGTTACAGAAACGTGTCCTGTTGAACCGCTTTCACAGTATGGCGTAAGCAAACATACGGTAGAGCATTATTTATCCATATTTTATAAATTATATAGTTTGAATTTTACCATTTTGAGGTATCCGAATGTTTACGGGCCTAGGCAGTCGCCGCACGGCGAGGCAGGGGTGGTAGCAATTTTTAGTGAACTGTTGCTTCAAGATATGCGTCCTACGATTTTTGGCGACGGTTCGAAGACCAGGGATTATGTTTATGTGGATGATATTATAAATGCAAATATGACCGTCATGGATAATCTGGGAAACGGAGAGATTTACAACCTGGGTTGGGGAAAAGAAATTTCCGATTTAGAGGTATTCCAAACGGTTAGAAGGGCGCTTGCGTCGAACATTGAACCTGTTTTTGGGCAAAAGCGCCCTGGTGAAATAGATCATATAAGCCTGGACAGCTCAAAGGCTACGGCAGAACTAAAATGGAGACCAAAGGTAACCTTTGAGGAAGGCATTAAAATTGCCACACAGTATTATCGGAATTTAAAAAGAACGAAATAGCACAGTCAAGATTATCGTTTTGTCCACTGGAAGCTCTTTCTTGCGCCCTTTTGGCCATATTTTTTACGTTCTTTCATTCTGCTGTCTCTTGTTAAAAATCCCCCGTCACGCAAACTTTCAACAAGGTTCGAATCTGATTTTGATAATGCGCGCGCTATGCCAAGAGATATTGCCCCAGCCTGGCCGGTCAAACCCCCGCCTTTAACATTCGCCAATACATCAAACTCTCCCAGTGTTTTTGTTGTTTTTAGCGGCGTCCGTACCATGCCTCTTTCCCGATCTAAGGGGAAATAGCTGTCAAGTTCCTTATCGTTTACAAGTATCTTGCCATTTCCTTTTTTTATCCTTACTCTTGCAATAGATGTTTTGCGTCTGCCTGTACCCCAAATATATTGTTCTCCTGCCACTTTTCTCTCCTTCGATTAATTGCGAATAATCAGCTCTTTTGGTTGTTGTGCTTGATGTGGATGCTCGGCACCCTCATAAACTTTTAATTTAGTTAACATAGCTTTACCGAGTTTGGATCTCGGCAACATCCTTCTTACCGACCGCCTGAATACTTTGTCCGGCGCAGTTTCAAGGGTTTTACCGACCATCCTTTTTCGCAAACCACCTTGAAAATGTGTTACATAATAGTGAATCTTCTCTTCCATCTTTTTTCCAGTAAGTTTTACCTTGCTGGCGTTGGTAATAATAACAAAATCCCCGACATCAACATGGGGTGTATATTCTGGTTTGTGCTTGCCTTGTAAGACTCTCGAAACAGTGGTTAACATTCGTCCCAAAATCTTGTCCCGGGCGTCTACGATATACCAATTCCTTTTTACATTCTCTTTTTTCGCCATAAAAGTGTTCATTTTTTATTGTATTCCTTAAACTGAGTGTATCAAAAAAAGCGCCTCAAACAAAATAAGGCGCTTTTTTTATTATAAACTGCTAAAATACTAAAACTTCTAAATTTATTTGTGACAAGGGCAAGGATCTGTTTTCCCTTTTTCACAATGTTCTTTACATTTTGCATCTTTTGGACAACCGCAAGCGGCAGCAAAAATATTTGTAGCACTTGTACTGATCATCAGCGCGCCAATGAAAGCCATCGTAATACCAATTTTCTTTAACATTTTTGACTCCTTTCGGATTTGTTAAAAGTGGCGAAATAATGTACGGTATTTATTTTTTCTTACAGTTACAATCCTTCGACTTACCCGAACAATGACTACATGGGCAACCTTCCGGGCACTCACACGCACCAGCGATTGCAGATTTGACAAGCATTGGCACATTTGTTAAGCCGATTCCAAACATGAGCGCAGATACCATTACGAATGATATATATACTTTTCTCATAGTAACCATCACCTCCCTTCATAAAATAATATTTATTATGAAGAACAATGTAGGAACGACTTACAACGTGCCACCCATAAGTCACATCATATTATTTTACAAAAAAAGAAAAAACACGAATTAAGTTTATATCAAAACATCGTATGCTTGTCAATATATTTTTATCTTCTTGCCAGAGTATATTTTAATTGACATGCCAACGGCATGTCATTAACATATTACAAATTAATTTTGGTTTTTACCACTTATAAATTGTTTTCATTTAACATATATTATCTAGCCATGCCACAAGAAATTTTAACAGATTTAAGTACATTGGATTTAAATAAGTCAATTGTAGATATCGAAACTATTCGCAGCATCATACCGCATCGGTACGAGATGGAACAATTGAGTGGTATCGTAAAATTCGACCCGGAACAAGGTATAATCGTAGGTTATAAGGATGTTTCTCTTAATGAATTTTGGGTTCGTGGGCACATCCCTGGTCGTCCACTCATGCCAGGTGTACTTATGTTAGAGGCTGCAGCACAGTTGTGTACCTACTATTATAAAAAAACTATCCAGGATGACAGATTCCTTGGTTTTGGCGGTATTGATAAAGTCAAATTCCGCGGAAAGGTCGTACCAGGCGACAGACTCATCCTCATTGCCAAAAATAAGGAATTGCGCCCACGCCGGGCTATTTTTGATACTCAGGGTGTAGTAGATGGAAAATTGGTGTTTGAAGGAGTCATCATTGGAATGGTGGTGTAAAGGTCGAATGCCTTAAAATTGGTTGACTTGCGAATTATTCAAAATTCTTAATTCCAAAATATCGTTGATATGCTTGATAAAATAATTTGGTTTAATATATTTGTCCCGCACTTTTAAATATGCATTGTAATGCCTGCCGTGTTCGAACATAACTGTAACTATACCCAAAGATTTGCCAGCGGTTAATTCATCATCGATCTTATCCCCAACGCAGATAATTTCTTCAGGTTTTAAATTATATTGTTGCATGATGTGTTTAAAACACCCGGTTTTCGCCTGATCCTTGTTTCTGTCCGCAATTAATATATCATCAAAATAATTATCATTTAATCCCAGCACATCGATTTTCTTTCCTTGTATTTGTTTATCCCCGGAGGTAACGA
>JAHFOY010000058.1:0-11666 GCA_023261485.1 Planctomycetota bacterium | reverse complement strand
TGATTTCAGATGCATCAGGGTACCTATCACGTCTGAAAAGAGGATGATGTTGGAGATTTCCACATGAACAAACTCTTCCAATAATTCTCGTGCGCATGAATTTGGAAGGTGGTAATGTGTTACAATTTTTTCATAGATGTTGGCCTTTACTCCATATTTTTCTTCCATCTGCAATTGCAGGAGATAAGCTTCTTCTTCCGATGAATTGATCAACCTGGCAATCGTTTTGGCCACTTTTTTCCTGCCTTGCACAACCAACGTACCGCTGCAATCATAAAGGGTATCGTCCAGATCAAAGATAATAGCCTTTATTTTCCCGGAATTTTCAAGCATGTGTTTATCTCAAATATGCCTCGGTCACATATCGGCGCATCATGCGGTGACTATTGAAATAATAGGCGATTTTACCAATAGAATTTTTCATGATTTTTATCCACTGGTTTCTGTCATGATAATACATAGGGATAATGATATTTTCCAACTTGCTATACAGATCCTCAGCATCTGACGCATCGTTAATATTGGTAAGTGAAGACTCAATAGGTTTGGGACCAATAGACCAACCGGTACTTCCTTCGATATGTCCTTCAATCCACCATCCATCCAGGACGCTGAAATTGATTACGCCATTATGGGCGGCTTTCATACCGCTGGTGCCGGACGCCTCTCTTGGACGCAATGGTGTATTGAGCCAAACATCCACTCCAGAGACCAACTTTAATGCCATTTCCACATTGTAATCTTTTAAAAACACAATCTTGGTTTTATCGCTTACTTTTTTTGAAAGTTCAATAATCTTTTTTATGATATCTTTACCCGGAGTGTCTTTGGGATGGGCCTTTCCAGCGTAGAGTATCTGGAACTGTCCTTTTTCACATATCTTTAATAGACGGTCAAGGTTTGAAAATATTAAATCGGCTCTTTTGTAAGAAGTAAATCGTCTTGCAAACCCAATGGTTAAAACATCCACATTCAAATCAACACCGGACGACTCTTTTACATAACCAGCAAGATTGTTTTTAGCCCGGAGATGTGCTTCCCACAATTCCCCGTCCGGGATGACTTCTGAGCGCACGAATAGTTCTGGTTCGTTTGCCCAACCCGGAATATATTTATCATATAACTGCTTCATGCTTTCACACGTCCATGTAAATGAATGGACGCCATTTGTAATAGCATTGATTTCGTAGCCGGGAAACAAGGTTTTAGATACCTCGCCGTGCTTTTTAGCAACGCCGTTGACATAATTGCTCAGATTTAGTGCAAGGCGTGTCATGTTGAGATGGTTTTCACCCCCAAGCTTTTTCAACTGTTCCAGAGGGAGGGCTTCACCAAGGACTTTTTTTATGAGATCGTAGGAGAATCTGTCATGGCCTGCATCGATAGGGGTGTGGGTTGTGAATACACACAAATCTCTAACGGTGTCTATATCCCAAATCCACCGCTCGTCCCAGACACTCTCAATGTCCCTTTTGTACATCTGAAGCAGCTCGAGTGTTAATAGGCTGGCGTGTCCTTCGTTCATATGGTATTTTTTGATATGAAAACCAAGTGCATGGAGCATGCGTACTCCGCCTATGCCTAGCACAATTTCTTGCTTTAAACGATACTGGTCATCACCACCATATAAAAAGGCAGTAATCTCACGGTCTTCCTTTGTATTTTCCACAACGTCCGTATCGAGATAAAGCACATCTACTTTTCCTCCGGTAACGCTTTGCACATTGTAGCGCCAGGCCTGAATATAAACGTCGCGCCCTTCAATTTGGACTGCAATCTTTTTGGATAAAAGCATCATAAACTTTGACGGATCCCAATCTATCGGGTATTCAATTTGTCTTCCATCACCGTCAATGTCCTGGCGAAAGTAACCCTTTTTTGAGATTAGGGTGACGGCAACCAGGGGTATTTTAAGGTCTGCGCCAGATTTCAGGGTGTCTCCTGCAAGGACTCCCAGACCTCCGCTGTAGGTCGGTAAGTTGTTGGAGATACCAATCTCCATAGAAAAATAGGCAATTTTTACTTCGTTATTCATTTGTGTTGTGACAAGAAGGTTTGCTCATTCTTTGAGTGAGAAAAATATTTTCAGAATAGTCAACAGGACAGTCAATAATGCTGATGCCGCTTTGTTTCATGGCATCTTGTAAGATCGGTTTTAAATCATTTGCAGACTCTACACGATAGCTTTTGGCGCCAAAACTTTCTGCATATTTAACAAAGTCAGGATTGGAAAAATCTACAAATGCAGAGCGTCCAAACATATTCAATTGTTTTGATTTAATGACACCGTAACTGTTATCATGAAAAATTAATGCAACAAATGAAAGACCGAGGCGAGTAGCCGTTTCTATTTCTTGCGAATTCATAAGAAAGCCACCGTCTCCCATAATAGCAATAACCTTTCGTTCGGGATGTACCAATTTTGCCGCCACCGCACCTGGCAGTGCAATACCCATTGAGGCAAACCCATTGGAGATAATGCAGGTATTGGGTTTGTACACAGGATACATACGCGAAATCCACAATTTATGAGCGCCTACATCACTAATCAAAATGTCATCAGGCTTTAGTACTTCGCGTACAACGCACAATATTTTTTGAGGCTTCATAGGAAACGATTTATCGTCGTGTGTAATTTTGCATTCTTCTATAACGAAATTTCGTAAAATACTGATAATGTGTTTTGCACTTTTTATCCCGACCATACCTGACAGATGGCCTAGTGTTTCTGAAATTTTACCGATTACTTCCATATCAACATTGTAATAGGCGTCTACTTCGCTGGGAGTAACGTCGATGTGAAGTATCTTCTTTGACTTGTGTGGATTCCATTTGTAGGGAGGGTATTCTACAAGATCATATCCAATAGCAATAATTAAGTCTGCCTGGTCAAAACCGCAGGAAATATGGTCATCATCCCTCAAACCAATTGAAAGCAAGGAGAGAGGCCAATCATCAGAAATAGCTCCTTTACCCATAAATGTGGTGGCGACCGGTATATTTAATTTTACTGCAAAATTGGTCAAGGATTCAGAAGCACGCGACCGGAGGACGCCATTTCCCGCAAGTATGACAGGATATCTTGCCTCCGAAATTAATTTAGCAGCGTTTTTTAATGTCTCTTCGGTAGGGTAGGGGATCGGTGCCTCTTCTTTTAAGGGGATTGGCTGAGCCAGGAGATCAGCCTTTGCCACGTCTTCCGGAAAGTCAATATGGGTTGCACCAGGCTTTTCCATCTGGGCAAGTTTAAATGCCTTCCTGACAACTTCAGGGATAATGTCGGCTGTATGAACCAGGGTATTCCATTTTGTGATGGGTTTGAATAGGGCAACGGCATCCATATACTGATGGGATTCTTTATGCATACGGTCGAGACTTGCCTGACCGGTAATAGCAACAAGAGGTACCCGGTCAAGATTAGCGTCAGCAACGCCTGTTACAAGATTAGTAGCTCCTGGTCCTAGTGTGGATAAACAGACACCTGCCTTACCGGTTAGCCGACCGTATACATCAGCCATAAATGCGGCGCCTTGTTCGTGGCGTGTCGGAATGAATTGTATCTTCGAGTCCAACAGAGAATCGAGGATGTCTATGTTTTCCTCGCCGGGGATTCCAAAGATGTAACGAACACCTTCATTCTCCAAACATTTGACAAGCAGGTCCGATGCCTTCATAAATTTGAAAAGTTTTTAGAAATTTCCTGAAATATATTGTTACAAATGTATTGGTTTATCAACAACTGCATGGGCAGCTTCCAGTATAGATTCGGAGAGGGTAGGGTGGGGAAATATATTATTCGATAACTCAGAGGCCGTTCCTTCTAAAAGTGTGGTAAGTGAAATGCCCCACATTAACTCTCCCACATTTGGTCCTAATGCATGCGCCCCTAATATCTCACCGTATTTTTCGTCCGCAATAATCTTTACAAACCCATCTTCATATTCTCCGTCAATGACGGCCTTACTATTGGCAATAAGCGGAAATTTTCCTGTTTTTATTTTGTAACCTTTGCTTTCGGCTTCTTCCTGTGTTAGGCCTGCGCTTGCTACCTGCGGTGAACAGTATGTTACTCTTGGTATGTTCTGATAGTTTATTGGGACAGTTTCTTTGCCAGCAATGTGAGAAACAGCATGTAAACCTTCATTTGAGGCCTTATGGGCTAGAAGTGGGGGGCCGGTAATGTCTCCGATTGCGTAAAGTCCCTTTTGGCTGGTTTCCATAACTTCATTCGTTTGCAAATATTTTCCTTTAAAACTTAACGAGAATCTTTCTATTCCAAGATTGGTTAATGCCGGTGTTCTGCCTAATGCCAGGAATAAGCAGTCTGCCTTTAAATATTCCTTTCCCTTTTCGGCGAAAGGGACAGGGTTTTCGGCTGAGGTAGGGGAGTGGAGGGGCTCGATTTTATTTTTTATTTCTACACGAACGCCGCTATTAACTTCAACCTTTTCTAAGGAGGTTCTTGTTAAAATGTCCACGCCTCTTTTCGCAAGTATTTTCCTTAAAGTAGCGCTGATTTCTTTGTCTTCGGCAGGAAGGACATCACCCAGAAGTTCTACAATGGTAACTTTTGAACCGAGTATGTTAAAAAGATATGCGAACTCGACTCCTACTGCACCACCGCCAGCTATAATAATAGATTCAGGGATTTCTTCCTGTAATAGGATGTCATCGCTGGTGAGTACATATTTCCCATCATGGGGAATTGTATGTGGAGTGAGTGGAACAGAACCGGTAGCCAGGATAACATTTTTTGCTGCTATATTTCCAATGTCCGTTCCATTTTTTTTTATCAATACACTATTTGCAGAAGTGAGTTGCCCTTCGCCTTCAATGACCTCAACACCATTTTTCTTGAGGAGAAATTGCGTTCCCTGGAATAGTCGTTTAACGACAGACTCTTTGCGTCTATGAAACTGTGGATAATTAATTCTTAATTTATCAAAAGTAATTCCATATTCATGTGCCTTGAGAAACTTACGGTAAATGTCTGCGGAATGTAAAAGCACCTTTGTTGGAATGCAACCCTGATGCAAACACGTACCACCAACTTTGTTTTTTTCTACGAGTGCAGTTTTTATTCCAAGCTGAGCAGCTTTTATAGCTGCTATGTAACCGCCGGGCCCGCCACCAATGATTATAAGATCGAAGGTAGCGCTACTTTCAGGCAATTACCCCTCCTTTTTCCATGTGAATAATATAACGAATATTAGTGCAATGGCAATAACCATAATTGCTTTTGGACTAACATCTGGAATGATCGATTTCTCCATTGATAGAGATAATAATTTGCCTATCATACTTCACCTCCTTTTTAAGATTAAATTTTATGATAAAATCAATTAGTTAAAAGATACTTGTCAGAATGAGCTACCCTGTGTAAATCCATAATATTTATAATTTTTATTCTCAACTGATACTCTTCCTGTGGATATTCTTTTTCAACCTTTTCCAACTGCGGTGAGTAACCATTCAAAACAGCTACCACATTTTTAGAGACTGTTCTGCCAACTATTTGATAACCCGTATCGGTCTTTGCGTCATAGATAGCAATGGAAATATTCGGATTTTCAAGTATATTTTCTGTTGTTTTTTTACAAAACCACGACCGGAAAGCTACATGTTCATTATCTGGTAAAAAAGTCAAATCTTTGGCAACAGCGAGATGTACCTCTTTCTTTTGGTTTGATGTTGCCACATAAAATAACTCAACTTTTTTACTAAGATCTTTAACTCGGTTAAGTATATTTTCCATGGAGTAACCGCCTAACTCAAATCCGGATTATTATCAATTATAAAGGCACATCAACAGTTGTGAAATTGATGTGCCTTTATAAATTTTATTAAGAATCCATATTTTAATGTATTTATGTGGTTACTGTTTCCATAACGGGTTTTGAAACAGGCACTGCACTTGATTTGTACCAGTCACGATAATAATCGCCTGAATCGTATAATTCCTTCAAATTCAGCAATACTTGTTCAAAGACCTGCTTCCAATCCGAACCTACCCTGAACGCAAACATGGAATTTCTCGGATTTTTTGTTGTTTTAATAGAGTTTCTGAAACGCGTCCTTAAGTTATCGCCGGCGTATATATGATCATAAATATACTGCATGCCATTAATAAAGTCTTCTAAGGTCATATCTACGAATCGGTGAACCACATGAGCAGTATCATAGTATTGCCAGTCATCAGGATAGTTTTTCCTGAAAATCCTCTTTTCCGAATCCAGTCGCGCATAAAGTTGCGTCTTAGGGAATGGACAGTTAATGCCAAAGGTCAGAATGTCTATGTTGTTTTCCAATATGAAATCAGTCATTCTTTTGAAGGAATCTTTGTCATCTCCATCTGCTCCAAATACTACCGAACCCCAGACAACTAAGCCGGCGTTGTGTATCTTTTGTATACAATCAAAATAGCTATCGGTACCTAACTTCAGGTTCACACGTTTATTCATTTTCTCCAAAACGGCCTCATTTGTAGATTCTATACCGATGAGCATGCCGAAGTTGCCGCTCTTGGCCATATAATCCAATGTTTCCGGGTCTTGAGAGATGTTTAACGCAGTGAATCCTAACCAATCTTTGTGTATTCCACGCTCTACCATCCCTTTGAAAAGATTTAGCGCCCTCTCGTTTGATTTTTTACCATGACCATAGAAGTTATCTTCCGCTAACATCAATCCCTTATAATCTGTAGCCGCCATCTCATCAAGGACATCTTCATAAGGTCTCTCTCTGAATTTCCTGCCCTGGAACGTGGGTACACTGCAAAAATCACAGTAGTTAGGGCATCCTTTTGTTGTTACGATGGAAGAAAATTTATAGTTGTATTTTTTCTTCATAAATTCACGATTTGGATATACCTTCTTCATCAAACTGAGGGGAGGCAATCCGCCCTGATAGACCTTTTTCAGTTTTCCCGCTTCAAAATCTTTTATGACCTGTGGCCACACTTCTTCTGCTTCACCCACAAAGACAGAGTCAGCGTAATTTGCTGCTTCTTCAGGTACAACGGATGCATGTATACCACCCATGATTACGGTCATACCCTTTTTCCTGCAGGCAGTTGCAATCTTATATGCCCTGGGTGATTGATAGGTAACTGCTGTAATACACACAAGGTCAACTGGTTTAAAAGTGAGTTCATCTTTGTCATCTATTGCCAATTCAATATTTTCGTCGATAACGTCAAATTCCCAATCACCGGGTGTAAGGGCCGCAACATAGGCAAGATTCAAAGGCATTTGAACGATTACCGTAATACTCTCCTCACCATGCCTGCCCGGTTTATGTGGATTAATTAACATCATTTTTCTACTCATATTTTTGTTTACCTCCAATTCTCCATAATTAAATTAGCTACACCCCATCCCGAAGAAACAACGGCACAAATCCCAGGACCAGGTTTTGTCCAATGACCTGTTAAATATAAATTTTCAATCGGCGTCTTCTGGGGAAGCCTATTCTCCCACATTTGATCTACAGTGACCTCCCAGCCGTAAGCGGCTCCGTTTGTGTTTGATGTGTAACGTTCCAGGGTTTTTGGTGTAGCCGACTCTTTTACTTCGATGTATTTTTTTAAATCCGGAATATATGCTTCTAATCTATTTATCGTATTTAACGTCATGCTTTCTTTGAAAGATTTCCAGTCAGTAACGTTTTTATACATAGCTTTATCCAAACAGACAACCACAGATATTATTTGTTTGTTCGAAGGCGCGAGGGAAGGACATATTTTTGTTGGAACAGAAATATACAACCATTCTTTATCCATAGTACTCGCATCTGTGGCTGTATGATAAAACCCTCTTTTTAATCTACTTAAATCTATATCACCTCCAACGCCTAAGTATAAAAGAAAAAAAGAACAACTCTCTCTCATCTCCGAGATTTTATTAAGAAAGGATAAATCTGTTTTACCCTCTAGCAGGCCAAAAAATGTCTGACGAGCATCAATATTTGAAACGACTAAGCCTGCAGGGATTTCTTTACCATCTTGTAACTTAACACCTTTTACGGAATTACCATTTAACAGGATTTTTTCGACTCTGGATGATAACATATCGTGTCCGCCAAAATCAATAAATTTCTTAAAAAATGCATTAGCAAACTCTTGCGTACCTCCCGCCGGGAAAAAGGCGCCGTCTTTGAGATAATTGATCATCATTTGACACATTGCAATAGCAGATGCCTGAGTAGGGGGGAGTCCTATATAACCCCACTGACCGGCAAGTGTCATCTTAAGTTCGTCATTCTTAAAAAAGGCATTTAACATCTCACCGTATGTTTGATCTTTATATCTATCGATAATTTGACTTTTTTCATTGTTAAATGTAGCACGATAAAGTTTTACAAAATCCTGGAAAAAATCTTTAATGTTATCTTTCTCCAATGGATAACGATCCTGTAAACGTGCGATATACTCGTCCATATCGGCTGGAATTTCAATGCTGAAGTTGGGGAAAATCAGGTGATCCATTGGGTCGAGAGGATAAAAATCCATTTCTATCCCAAGCGTCCTGAGACATCGGCCGACAACGCTCCACTTTCCGCAACCTCCGATATGGTGAACTGCGGCATCGAAGGTAAAACCCTTCCTCCTGAAAGAAGTACAATACCCTCCGGGAATAAAGTGCTGTTCTATAAGCAGCACTTTTTTCCCGCATTTAGCGAGAAATGCAGCACACACCAAACCTGCAATGCCTGCACCAATAATAATCGCATCATAGTAAGGATATAAATTATACTTTTTTGTGGATTGAATACACTTATCGGAAGACGGCATGAATTACGGTTTGTATTTGGAGATAATTAAGGATGAATTATTTCCCAATCGCGAGAAAGAGTTTATAAGGATGTTCTTTACCGGTACGACCCTGCTATTGTTGGGCACATAATCTAAATCGCACTCTGCGTCCTGTTCCTTATAATTGATTGTTGGTGGAATTATATTTGTTTTGACGGACATCAATGCAGCTATGGTTTGTAATGCACCAGAGGCGTCAAAGCATTCACCCGTCATAGATTTGATGGCTGATACAGGGATAAGTTTTGCCCGCATGCCAAAGACCTCTTTGATGACTTTGGTTTCCAGTGCGTCTCCATATACACCGGAATAGGCGTTGGCAGATATATAAGAAATGTCATGCAGTGTCAGATTGGCGTCGTTAAGGGCGTTCATGATGGATCTCTTGTTGCCATCTATTTGATATTCTTTACTGACAGCCATTTTTGGCTCAAATGCGGTTCCATAACCCTTAACTTCGGCGTAGATATGCGCATTTCTCTTCTTTGCGTCTTCTAAAGTTTCCAGGATAATCAATGCCGATGATTCGCCAATAATCATTCCATTGCGCCTCTTATCGAATGGCGCGCAAATTTCCAGCGTTCCATTCCTGCTGCCGGCCAATATCTTTGAATTATGTGAGCCCCAGAAAATGTCATGGGTTAATCCATGTACGCCGCCGACAACAACCGCCTTTACACGACCCATTCGAAGGAAATCAGAGGCATAAATAATAGCATCGATACTGCTTGTTACGCCGTTTGAAATGGTTGTGTTGAGCCCTGTAGCTTTACAGAAAATAGAGGCGCGGCTTGCAGGCGCATTTAATACCGTATTGGGAAAATCCATGGGATTGACATAACTAGGACCCTCACGCAAAGACTGAAAGTCAAAGGAACTGATGCTGTCAATACTTCCATACGTAGAGCCAACAACGATGCCCCAATCATCTCCGCTGTAGATGTTATTGTTTTCAAGGTTCGCATCTTTGATGGCAAGCACAGTTCCTGACGACACAAGAAGTGATGTCCTGTCGATATGTCTGATTCCTTTTTGTCCAAGATAAATCTTGGCATCAAAATCAGAAATTTCTCCTGCCTGTTTGCTGCTAAATTTACTTACATCAAACAGGGTAATGGGTTTAATCCCCGATACGCCTTCGGTTAGATTTTTCCAAAAAACATCCTTGTCTGCCCCAAGAGGCGAGATAACCGAAACACCTGTAATAACGATTCTCGTTTTTTCCATTACAAACCTTCTTTTATCCTGTGAACTTTTTTACAACCAGACAGCTATTGTTACCACCAAATGCATGGGCATTGTTCAGTGCAATATTTACCCGATCCTTTCTCATGACATTGGGTACATAGTCCAGATCGCATTCCGGATCCGGTGTCTCATAATTAATCGTTGGTGGAATAATATCGTTCTGGACAACTAAGGCACAAGTAATGGCCTCAATGGCGCTGGCGGCGCCCATCGTATGTCCAATCATTGATTTTATCGAACTAATTGCAAGATTCCTGGGTTTGTCTCCAAACACCTTTTTAATTGAAATCGTTTCAGCCTTGTCGTTGGCCGGTGTTCCAGTTCCATGTGCGCTAACATACTGGACATCTTCAGGACTCAGGTCTGCGCTTTTTAGCGCTTTTTTCATGGCAGAGACGACACCTTCGCCGTCCGGATGTGGAATAGTGATATGATATGCATCACAGCTAAGCCCATAGCCGATAATTTCAGCATAAATATTCGCATTTCTTTTTGTTGCATGGTCAAGCGATTCCAGAAGAAGCATTCCAGCACCTTCACCCACCATCATGCCTTTTCTGTTTTTGTCAAAGGGCTGACAGATATCAGGGGCTATTGCACCCAGTCTGGCGAATCCCGTATAGGCAACTTTCGAAAAAGGATCCGAGCCGCCGGAAAGCATCATGTCTACTCTTCCAAACTTAATCAAGTCATAGGCATATCCAATTGCATAATTACCCGCAGCACATGCAGTAGGGATAATTGTATTGGGACCTTTCAAGCCAAACTCAATAGCTATATTTGCTGGAATGTTATTGCAAGGATGCATCAGAAACAGGTCGGGATCGACCTTGTCTTCGCCATCTTTATGCCTGATATAATTAACTCTCTCAAGGATTTGTATTTCACCCGCGGTTGTTCCAACAGAAACCCCAATACGTTCTGAATCCACTTTACCCAAATCAAGCCTGGCATCGTTTAAGGCCAGCTTCGCGGCTGCTATTGCAAACTGTGAGCCTTTGCCTACTTTTTTGAGAACGCCATTTTTTATATAATCAGAGTAATTAAAATTTTTAACTTCGCATCCTTTATGTACTTTATAGCCTGAAGTATCAATGCAAGTTACGTCGTCCACACCGGATACCCCTGCAATAAGGGCATTCCAAAATATGTCCTTGCCTGACCCGATAGGGGTGATCATTCCTACGCCTGTTATAACAACACGTTTATTCATAAACTATACCAATGCACTTTTCTCTGCAATGCCAAAAGTCAATGATGCCTTTGCAACTGTTTTTTCTTCGACTTTTACTGTTGCCTGAACTATAGCTCCCTTGGAGACAATTTTTTCCACGATGATTTCTATGAAGAGTTGGTCGCCGGGGAATACAGGTTTTGTAAATCGCGCATTATTAACAGATGCCAGCAAAAAAACGGTATTCTTGTCGTTTTGTTGCGTGGGGAGGCTCTTCCTGAATAGTATAATGGAAGCCTGTGCCATCGCTTCGATGATCAAGACCCCAGGCATGATAGCAAAATCAGGGAAATGTCCGACAAAGACAGGTTCGTTGCCGGAGACATTTTTTACGCAAACAATTTTCTTCCCCTCTTCAAACGTAACAACCCT
>JAHFOY010000057.1 GCA_023261485.1 Planctomycetota bacterium | reverse complement strand
TTTCGGGAACTTCGATTCCGAGTAATTTTTCAACCGCAAGGGCATAGGCCAAGTTGTTTGAAAATGGCGCTACGTAGTCCAACCGGTCTGTGAGAGGGATGCACTGGTGGTATGTCCTGTATTCTGCAAGTTTTTCAACACCTCTGTGGAGAAATCCAATATGAGGTACGGCTTTAATAATCATTTCCCCATCGAGTTCCAGCAAAAGCCTCAGTACACCATGCGTACTGGGATGTTGCGGACCCATATTTATGGTCATCAGGTGTGTCGTTGTGGTAGTAGTAGGAATCGCCGTCACGCCTTGCCCTCATCCTTTCGGTATAACTCACGGAGTGTGACTGGCTGTCTTCCATCGACTGGATAGTCTTTTCGTAAGGGATGTCCTTCAAAATCGTCAGGCGTAAGTATTTTTCTCAAGTCCGGATGACCATCAAACTTAATCCCGTACATATCGTAGGTCTCCCTTTCATGCCAGTTGGCCGTATTCCAGACTCCTGTCACGGTTGATATACAGGGATCGTTTGGTGCGATTGATGCCTTTATACGTACGCGATGTTTTTTGTATATAGAATAGAGATGGTAAACCACCTCGAAAACGCCATCCGTTTCAACCCGGTCAACACCACACAGATCCGATAAAAAATCAAAATCGAGTTCTTTATTCTCTTTCAGAAATCCGGCAATCTCTGTAATGTGTTCCTTTTTTACGATAATGGTCAGCTCATTTCTATATATCGTAGAACCTGTAATTGCCTCAGGGAAACTCTTTTTAATTAATGCAGCTATCGTTTCATTATCCACGTTGTACCGCCATGAACCAATTGCTTCCGGACAAAACCAGAAAACCAAAATGCCGACACTAAGGGATCGACACTACATTTACGTCAGGAATTTCAACCTTTTTAGTAAAGCAATTAATAAACCCACCCTAAATCCCCTCCCAAGAGGGGAATTTTAGGAGTCCCCTCTTGGGAGGGGATTTAGGGGTGGGTAAAAAGTCTTTGCACACCCCCCAGCCCCACAGATAGGTCAGGCGTGCTCGCTTAAGTCTTGTTCACAAACGATTCTTTTTCAATCTTTTTCTGTATTTCCATAATGGCATGTATTAATGCCTCTGGCCTGGGTGGGCATCCGGGTAAATACACATCCACAGGCATAATTTGGTCTATGCCTTGAACAACACTGTAGGTATTAAATACCCCTCCGGAGACCGCGCATGCCCCCATTGCAATAACCCATTTTGGCTCCGGCATCTGATCGTAAATCCTTCTCGCCACAGACGCCATCTTGTAAGTGAGCGTACCCGCCACGATCATCAGGTCTGACTGTCTCGGTGAAAATCTAAATACCTCCGCCCCAAAACGTGCAAGGTCATAACGTGGTGCAACCGCTGCCATCATTTCTATAGCACAACAGGCCAGTCCGAACGGCATAGGCCAGAGAGCCGACTTGCGCGCCCAGTTCACCATCGTATTTAAAGTGGTGGTCAGGATGTTGTCTCCAAGATGGCTTTCTAATCCCATTCCAGCCCTCCTCTTTTCCATATATAGAGATAACAGATGAGCAGGATACCTATAAAAACCACCATTTCAATAAAGCCAAATAACTTCAGTGATTTGAATACCACCGCCCACGGATAGAGAAACACAACTTCAATATCAAAGATAACAAAAAGCATTGCGATAAGGTAAAACTTTACAGAAAACCGCTCCCTGGCCGAACCTACAGGATCAATACCGCATTCATAGGGCATGAGTTTTTCCGCAGTAGATTTCCGTCTGCCTAAAATTGCCGAAATCCCTACATTGGTAACTGCAAAGCCCGCAGCAATAATAAACAAAATCAGTATTGGTAAATAGTGAATCATTGGATTTTCATTATAGAGTTAATTTTTAAAAAGTCAAAGATATTTGCTATGCGGACTTATGCAAACCAATTAAGAATGAAAAATAAGCAACTATGATGCCATGTCCTGTTAAAGACACCTAAGGCTCATTAATATAAGCACTTATAAATTAAATTTACTAAAAGCACTCTTCTGTATGTGTTAAAAACAATCGTAAATGGCTGAATTCGACAGGTAATATTTTCTCTAAATTAGTGCTTTCAATCCCGTGGGTGGAACTGCTGGTGGACGGCCTTGAGGTGTTGCTTGCTCACGTGGGTATAGATTTGAGTGGTTGCGATGTTGACGTGTCCCAGCATTTCCTGGACTGAACGTATGTCTGCGCCGTTTTCCAGCAGGTGCGTGGCGAATGAATGCCTCAGTTTGTGGGGAGAGATGCGTTCATGGATGCCCGCTTTCAAAGCGCAATTCCTTACTATCTTCCATATATTTTCCCGCCGAATCGGCTTTCCAGCCTTAGAAAGAAACAGATAGGGGCTATGCTGACTGTTCTTTATTTCCGGCCTCGCAACTTTTAAATAATTTTGAATGGCCTCGATTGCCTTTGTTCCAAGAGGCACGATGCGTTCCTTCGAACCTTTGCCGCGGCATTTCACATAACCGTATTCGAGATTTATCCAATCCATCTGAATTGCGGTTGCCTCCGACACCCTCGCACCAGTGGCGTACAAAATCTCAAGGAGGGCCTTGTTCCTGATTCCCAGTTTCGTTGTTGTGTCCGGGATTGAAAGCAGTTTGTCAATTTTATGGGTGGGAATAACTACTGGCAATCTTTTCCAGAGCTTTGGTGATTCAATCGTAGTAAGGGGATTCTTTTGCAATTTCCCCTCTGAAAGGAGAAATCTGTATAACATGCGGATGGACACAATAGAGCGGGTAATAGAGTTGATAGCGATTCCACGCTGCTTTTCGGAGATAATGAAACTTGTAATCGTGTCAGGACGGACATCGTTAAAGTCCGATATTTTTTTGGAAAGCAGGAAATTTGTAAATAGTTGCAAATCACGGCTGTAACCCAGAATGGTATTCTTTGATAAACCGCATTCAACAATGAGGTAGTTTATAAACGACTCGATAAGTTCATCCAATTTATGGACTTTTAATTCATCCATTGCCAACCTTCAACTGCCAACTGGGTACTTTTGATTTTATAAATGCCCGGACCTCAAAATACCTACTGCCAATCCACTCTCGTCAATTATTTTAACAACTTTGGCAACATAACTGGCCAAATCTATCCCCTCTCCAATGGGAATTACACTAATCTCGGCAATCATTCCAAACCGCCTTTGATGTTCGATTTAAAAACCGATAATCAGATGGCGGGTTCAACACCGTATTTCCCGACCAATATCATCCCTTTTTTGTATTTAGAGTCTATGGCAGGTTGTAATTTTAACTGATTTTGCAGACTATTGGCGAACTGTTTTAGCTGTTCGAATTGTCCGCTCAATAGTTCTATCTCAATTTCCCGGTAAGTTTTTTGCCCCTTGTGTCCACGGAAGGCCACTTCATCCAGAGACAGCTCCGCTTTGAATCCCTCATTCCCTATGATAATTGCCGTATGACGCTGTGTCTCAGCCACAAGAACTTTTCTTAACGCCTGCCCCTGGAGATGGAGTTTTTCTATAAGAACCGGCGGAATTGCAGGTTTTTTCTCTTCATTCCAGAGTTTCTTTTCGTCATTCGAGAGTGTCCACTCAAATTCCCTGCGTTCGAATATGGCACCCTGTTGCCTTTCAGATGCCTTATAAGCGCCCACATAGTTTTCACCTCTCCGGCGTATGCGGAGGGCAGCATCTGAATTGAGAAGTGTATAATCGGAGGTATCCAGATAGACATCCGTCTGTGAGCATGGATTCTCCCTGGTGTATTTAAAATTTATAGTGTCAATGGCAGCCAGCAAGTCATCCAGACCAACCCCATCGGGACAGACGAACTTTGCTTCTATTTCAGTTTTTTCTCTGTTATTATGAAAGCCAGTTTGCATTGGTAGCTGAAAGTTGCTATGATTTCCGCAATATGCGGCCGTTCGTTATACCAGTGTGTTTGCCGTCATTTACGGCGATCTTTCCGTTTACTATTACGTATTCAACGCCTTCTGAATATTGATGAGGTTCTGCGAAAGTACTCCTGTCGATAATTTTCTCCTGGTCAAAAATAGTAACATCCGCAAAATACCCTGCCTTTATCAAGCCTCTCTTATCTAATCCGACTTTTTGTGCAGGAAGTCCGGTCATCTTCTGAATGGCCTTTTCCAAAGAAAGAAGTTCCTTTTCCCTGCAAAATCTTCCCAAAACACGCGAAAAAGTTCCATAGCTCCGCGGATGTGGTTTCCCTTCTTTGAGTATTCCATGGTTGGCGCGCATGGAGCTATCAGAACCGACAAAGACAAAATCCCAATCCAATATCTTTTCCAGATTTTCTTCGCACATACTGAACAAAAATATATCAACCCGTGTCTCTTCTTCTATGAGCAAATCAAAAACCAGCTCAATAAAAGGTTTATTTAACTCTGTGGAAATTTCTGCAACCGTCTTACCTTCCATCCATTTGTTTTTATCATAATAAACGGATGAAATCATTATCTCATGCCAGAAGGCATAATTTTCTGACTGAGACACCTCTTTTGCAATTTGTTTCCGAATGCCTGCGTCCTTTAATCGGTGTATTTGTTCTGCAATGCCGCCCTCATAAACCCAACTGGGCAGTATTACATCCAGATCCGTTGCGGCAGCAATATAGGGATAACGGTCACAGGTAATGCCGATACCCTCGGCAATAGCACGCTCAATTATTGTTTTTATATTTTTGATCTTATACCAATTGCGGCTTCCCGATGTTTTAAGGTGAGATACCTGCAGCCTGGCCCCTGAAAGTCTTGATATTTCAACAGCCTCAGTAAGTGCATCCTCAAGTTTGTCTCCTTCGTTACGTATGTGGGTTGCATAAAAACCACCATAGTTTTGAATCACCTTGCACATTTCCACAATCTCATTTATTGATGCATAACAACCTGGTGGGTAGATCAGGCCGCTGGACATGCCAAATGCCCCAGCCTCCAGAGATTCCTTTAAATCTTCACACATTTGAAGCAGTTCCTGCGGCTCCGGATTTCTATTTTCATATTCAATTGTACACGCCCTGATATTGCCATGACCGACAAGAAATGCGCGATTAATAGAGCTCCTGGCCTTTTCTGCCGCACAATAAAACTCATCTGCCGACCGCCATGTGATGTCGATTCCGTATTTAGCTAATCCTTGTGCACGCCTTTCCAATACCTTTCCACGCAATGGGAAGGCAGATAACCCGCAATTTCCGCAAATTTCGGTAGTTACACCGTCGAGTATCTTGCTGTCACTCTCCGGACGGACAAGCCATAAAAAGTCGCTGTGGGAATGGATGTCGATAAATCCGGGAGCAACAATCAGCCCATCTGCATTAATGGTGGGACAATTATTAGCAGGGATGTGCCTATCTATTAACGTTATCTTCTCGTCCTTGATACCAATATCCAGATTTCTCCCCGGTATACCAGTTCCATCAATGACCGTTCCGTTTTTTATTATCAGATCAAAGTCCATATGAATTTGAAAAAAGTGTCGGGTGACGAATAACGAGCGACAGGGAAAAACATTACCCGTCACCTGTCACAAGCAATCCTCGTTTATCCAGTGTTTGGTTGATGCGGCCATGTATTGCCAGGGTTTTTGAGATGCTATTGCTCTTCTACCAGCGGGGAAGGTTCGTCCAGACCAAGTACTCTATCAATATCCTTGTGCATAGAGCCGATATCCTTCTTGATGGTATCGATGTGCTTTTTGTTATGATACTTATCGGTGGTAAAGCAACCCGTCAGACTCCACAGGGCTGCTGCACACAGGATTGAAGAAACGAGGGCAGGCAGGAATATTTTTTGTTTCATATGCATACTAATATTCCTTCCTCTGTCTTGAGGACGGCATTCTCATGATTCGCCGGTATTTTGTTACAGTTCTTCGGGCGATATCCACGCCGGAGGCACGCAATTTATCTGCAACTTCTTCATCGCTTAAAGGATTGAATTTGTTTTCTTTTGCAACAATATCGGCAAGCTTCAGTCGTATGGCTTCCCATGACTCCATTGAACCATCAACATTCTGAAAACCTCCGGTGAAGAAAAACTTCATCTCGAATATACCTTGCGGTGTTTGAATATATTTATGCGCAATGGCGCGGCTTACCGTTGAAACATGCACTCCGACTATATCGGCAACGTCTTGCATCTTCAGCGTTCGAAGGCGATGAACTCCCTCGTCTAAAAAGTTCTTTTGCAACTCCACTATCTTGCATGCGACCTTATACAAAGTACTCCGTCTCTGTTCAATTGCATCAATGAGCCATTTTGCTGATTCTATTTTCTTTTGTATATACTGACGCGTCGTGCTATCGGTGCCGTTCTCACCCAGAAATTTTTTGTAAAAAGAACTGATATGCAAATGAGGAAGATTGGAATTGTCGATGAGAAATACCTCGTATTTTCCATCAATATATTCTACTTTTACCTCCGGAACTACATAGGGGATAGTCTCGTCACAAAAGACAGAACCGGGCTTGGGATTTAACGTGCGGATAAACTCTACCTGCTTTTTGATTACCTCCAGGCTGTACCCGGTCTTTTTGGCTATCAGGGGATATTTCCTCATTTCAATATCTTCGAGATGGTTGAGGAGCAATTCTTTCGTCAACTGATAGTTCATGTCACGCTTGTCCAGTTGCAGTATCAAACACTCCTGTAAGTTTCTGGCTCCAACCCCGGGTGGTTCCAATGACTGAACAACTTTCAGGGCTTCCTTGACTTCCTCAACTGGGAGAGGTTTTTCCAGGGATTGCACAATTTCTTCCAGTGGACTAGCCAGATATCCGGTTTTATCAATGGAATAAATAATATTTTCGCAGGCCTCTACAAGATGGTTCGGAACTTCAATTAATGATATCTGTCCCATTAAATAATCATGAAGAGACATGGGCTTGGCGGCTGTATTCTCTAATGCTTCTTGTTTTTGATCACGTTCATCCGACAGATTGTTTCGCCGTACATTAGTCTGTGAATAGTATTCGCGCCAATCTTCGGAAATTTCGCCTAATTTATCAAACTCGTCTCTTTTTACATCATCATTTCCTGCTGGCTGAAGAGCATCATCTCCTTCCTTGGGATTCTCATCTTTCTTCTCATCCACCACTTCTTCAAGCACAGGATTATCTACCAGCTCCTGCTGTACGTGCTCAACAAGGGCAAGTATGGGTAACTGTAGAATCTCAATTGATTGAATGATTTGAGGAGACAACTTCATCTTTTGCTGAAGTTGTGGTAATAAAGACGATTGCATTTTCATGAAACATCACCTTCCATAAAAAAAACGACCTTTAAACTCCTAACATCTCATTTCTACCACTAATAGCATCGGCGACAATTGCCGTATTCGCATATTCAAGATAGCTTCCTGTCGGTAACCCGCGGGCAAGTCTTGTAACTCTGATCCCTGAGGATTGCAATTGCTTATGAATATACATAGCTGTTGCATCTCCTTCCATATTCAAATTTGTTGCAACGATGACTTCCTTTACATGGTCTCCCTTCACCCGCTGTAAAAGTTTTTCAATAGTCAAAGATTCCGGTGTAATATCTTCCAGCGGAGATATGTGTCCTCCAAGGACATGGTAAAGACCGCGATATTTACCAGTTTTTTCTATAATCAAAAGATCTGCAAGCTGTTCGACCACACAAATAACGGATCTGTCCCTATGGATGTTACTACAGATATGACAAGGATCATCCTCTGAAACATTAAAACAAACCGTACAGGCCTTGATAAGCTTTTTCACATCACGAATGGCATAGGCAAGCTGCATAGCCTCCTCTCCGGGTAGTTTTAAAATGTGACACGCAAGGCGCTCTGCAGTCTTCTGTCCTATTCCAGGCATCTTTCCGAACTCATTGATAAGTTTGATTACCGATTGTGGATATGCATTCAAAATAGAGGACCTCTTTTAATAATGTGAATCAGCTACATTCCACCACCGAGCAAACCCTGCATTCCCGGAATGTTTAACCCGCCAGTAAGTTTTCCCATCTCAGCCTGATATAACTCCTGTGATTTTTTAAATGCCTGAGAAACTGCGGACAGAATAAGGTCTTCAAGCATCTGCACATCCTTTGGGTCCACTACTTCCGGATCGATCTTGATGGAAAGGATTTCTTGTTTTCCATTCATGTGTACCGTAACCATTCCGCCGCCGGAACTGGCCTCTATGACGCGATCCTTCAAATCATTTTGAAGCTCTTCCATTTGTTTTTGCATCTTTTGAGCCTGCTTCTGCGCCTGTTTCATCATTTCTGCAATATTGCCTAAACCCTTCATCGTATTGACCTCCTCTATTTGTTTACCTTAACGACGTGACCACCAAACAATTCTAAGGTCTTTTTTACCGCCGGTTCATAGAATGTTGAATCGGCAGCCTGTTGTTCAGAAGTACCACGACCCGATACGATATTTATTTTGCTTTTTTCGGAATTTACATTCTGGGCTATGGTGAGTTTTAGCCTTATATTAGATTGCAATACCTCTTTTGCGCATTGCTCTAAAAATTTTTTTTCTTCACCCTGATCAAGTTTTCCCTTGTGAAACGAGCAATTACCGGGAAACTCTATGGTAATTTCTCCGTCTTTAAGTCCGACAATTCGAGCTTCTTTCAGGAGCGCCCAGGTAGATTTTTTCTTACTCTGGATTAAGAGAAGAATCTTTTCCCAGAGATTTTTTTCATCAGGCGGTATATCTGATTCTTTATCTTCATTTTTTACCGTACGATACTCTTCCGGCGGCGGTTCTGACACCATTTGCTGAGCGGGAGATTTCTGAGCCGGTGCGAATTCTTTGTTTTTCTCTTTTGTTTCGCCGCCAAAGTGTATGAGGTTATTTTCTAAAGACGCAATCCTGTCCACAATCTCATTTAAAGAGCCAATCGATTCCATCCTGCACAACTTGATTACGGCCATCTCCAGCAAAATACGCTGCAGAAGAGAATCAGTCGTCCGCATCCTTGCGTCCGAAAGTATCTGTACCATGTACATGAGGGTATCGCTGGAAAAGGACTTTCCAAATCGCTGCACTAAAGTTGTATTAAGCTCAGTCCACTTCATATCCTGTCCGCAGGAAGAAAATATCAGGAGGTCTCTGATGCACGAAAGCAACTGATCAATAAATTCACCGGAAGTTTTTCCTTCGTTTAGAATAGTATCCACAATTTTCAGGGCAGAGGGTGCGTCTTTTTTTACAAAGCCGTCAAATATTCCAAGTATCTTATCTTCGTCGATGCAACCCACAACAAAATTCACATCTTCCAGAGAAATCTTGTCTTTACAGAAAGAAAGGAGTTGATCCAAAACCGATTGGGAATCCCGCAGTCCGCCCCTGGCGTGTCTTGCTATCATGTGAAGCGCAACAGTGTCAATCTGCACACCTTCAGCCTTACAGATGTCCGAAAGCCGCTTTTCAATATCGTGGATGGAAATATTCTTAAAATCGAATCGCTGGCATCGCGACTGGACGGTTTCAGGAAGGCGATTGACTGCTGTTGTAGCAAAAATAAACTTGACATGAGATGGCGGCTCTTCGAGAGTTTTCAGGAGGGCATTAAACGCTTCGCGGGTAAGCATATGTACCTCATCAATAATGTAAATCTTATACCGTGTACGCGAAGGGGCGTAGCTTACATTCTGCCGGATATTCCTTACCTCATCAATACCGCGATTAGAAGCGCCGTCAATTTCCAAAACGTCAATATCATTGCCTTCCGAAATGCATCGGCAAATATCACAGACGTTGCAGGGTGTTTCAGTAGGGCCGTGCTGGCAATTCAATGCTTTTGACAATATGCGCGCTGCCGATGTCTTGCCTACTCCCCGTGGGCCTGCCAGCAAATAGGCATGAGCAACCCTGTTGGAACGGATGGCGTTCCTGAGTGTCGTCACAATAGGCTCTTGCCCAACGATATCCTCAAAGGTTTGGGGACGATACCTGCGGGCTAATACAACATAAGACATTAGCTGACCACCTTAAAAACAACTCCGTAATATTAAAAAATTTATAACATATTATACTTTGTTGTTTGACCTATATCAATACACTTCTTCAGCTATTTTTTTATCGCGGGAGATTGTTGAGATTAAACTACGGGGTATTAATGATTTGCAGAGATAAACATGGGAAACATTCCTAAAAAAATCTTATAATCGGCCGTGCACTTTTTTTCGTCCCCCTTTCTATTAGCTTATCCATGCAGTAAGCTCAGGCCAGATTTGCTCACGGCACATAAGGACAATTGCTTATGGCTGCTTGCTTCCGCACCTGACCAGGTTCGCATCGTCTCTTATTGCATGAGACCCGGCCTTCAACACCACTTACATAGATAGAACTAATAGTCCGTAGGTCCTCCAAAAAGCGATCGATCCTGCTATAGCGGGTTGCAGGTTACAAGGAACCGCTAGCTCCCCATCTAGCACGGCCTATTACAACAAACTGGCGGAGAGGGCGGGAGTCGAACCCGCGATACCGATTTTGTCGGTATACGCGCTTTCCAAGCGCGCTCATTCGGCCTCTCTGACACCTCTCCGTGTATATATAAAAAATAAAAATATCAAACTGCAAACTGGAAAATCCTGAATTCCATCGTTTATTTTGCAATTTTAAATTTTCATTTTACGCTGCTAAACAGTTACTGGCGGAGAGGGTGGGATTCGAACCCACGTCCCGCTGTTAAGCGGGAAACGGTTTTCGAGACCGTCCCGATCAACCACTCTGGCACCTCTCCTGGTCTTTCAAATACCATGAGCCACTAAAGCCGTTTAAACAGTTTGAGCATCTTAAACAGATAAGAATTATTTCGTACGACAGTTTTCTAAAAAGAATTTTTGCAGTATATACTTACACTCGTCAGCAAGGATGTCTTGTATAACCTTCAAACGATGATTAAACCGGGGCTCCTGGACAAGGTTCATAACAGACGTACATGCCCCGGCCTTTTTGTCTACCGTTCCGTAAACAAGGGTGTCAATCCTCGCCTGCACCAGCGCCCCTGCGCACATCGCACAGGGTTCTAAGGTAACATACATAGTTGTCCCTGTTAAACGCCAGTTCTGTAAATAATCGGCAGCCTGAGTTATTGCAATCATTTCCGCATGGGCAGTGGGATCGTTGAGCATTTCCCGTTGGTTGTGTGCGCGGGCGATAATGCGATTCTCGTGGACAATCACAGCCCCAACAGGCACCTCATCCTTCTCTACGGCCTTTTCGGCTTCAACAATAGCCTGCCTCATGAAATATTCGTATCTGCTTGCGTCTTCCATAATAAAGATTTCAAAACGCGCCCAGGAGGATTTGAACCTCCAACCTCCGGATTCGTAGTCCGTGACTCTATCCAATTGAGCTATGGGCGCTCATTATATTTCCACGTTTTATTCAAAAGCCGACATCTTCATTCCCAAATACATCCCTCAAAACCCTACACGAAAACTTGTAAGTAAATCTATTTAAAATGTAAGGGTTAATACTATTTGCAAGGGGGGTGTAAACTGATAAGAGCAAAGACAAGTATAAGCATATCAAGGATTATTGTCAAGATGTAATACGGATTGCCCCGCCAAATTTGATACTCAGGGGATTTCAATGCAGCCACAAAGGCTTAAGGACACCAGGGTTTTCTTTGTGACTAGGCGTAGTGGGGCATGAATAGTTGCCTAATGCCAATTAACAAATTTTGCAGCAGGTAAAACATACAGATTTTCTGGAATGATGCGTGTGCAAAACGAGTCCCCGTTCACATTCACAGAGCACGGCTTCAGTTCCTTTTCAGAAACTATGTTCAATAGCATCTACTGATGCCAGATAAATATCTATATCCCTTGCCTTTTTCACGGTTCTGTTTATAAACGACTTTTCAAAATCCAATGGATGGACAAGCACAATGTAAATCACCTTGTCGTTGTCTTTTTTATGATAAAAACTGAATGCCCTAAGATTTTTATTTTCAATCCAGTCCTGCACTCTATCAGGACTTGCAAGGTCGTCAGGGTTTACTGGCAGGCGCGGGGCATAGCCTAATTCCTTCAACAGAGATGTTATCTTAAGAATATTTCTTTACTCATAGCGATAACGACATCAATGTCCTGGGTCACCCGAGGAACACCGTAGAGATTGACGGACAATCCGCCCACGATGAGATATCTGGCCTTGCTCTTATACAATCCTTCCAGTATCTCAAAATAATACATATTCAGTCCTCCAGATCCTCTTCAAATCAAACGCCTCCCGCAAGACTGCGCCCAGTAGGACTTCTATAGCTTCCAGCTGCTTGTTTGCAGCCTGCCGTGTTTTATTTTAACGTTAAAATAAAACAAGCCGCTTGAAAATCTTTTTGTTGGTTTTAAAATACATTAAAATCTGTGTAAATCTGTCTTTATCTGCGGAATCTGTGGTCTCAGATGTTTTATACCAGGCAGAGGTTCTGTCTCGCTATAAGTTCATAAGAATTCTATGGCATAAGACCTTTATCCTTAAAGCTCACGTACCTTTCGTTTCCGATAATGATATGATCCAGGATTTTTATACCGACTATATTCCCTGCCTCTACCAGCCGATTGGTTATCTGGATGTCTTCCTTGCTGGGTTCCGGGTCGCCGGAGGGATGATTATGCACAAAGATTACGGATGCCGCAGATTCTTTGATCGCCGCCTTGAATGCCTCTCTGGGGTGGACGATGCTGGATGTCAAGCTGCCTGCAGAAACGTCTGATTCTATTTTAATGATGCGGTTTTTATTATCCAGTAAAACTGCCAGAAAGACTTCCTGCTTCTTTCCCAGAAGTTGCTCGTGGAAGTGATTGTAAATATCGTTGCTGCACTTAAACTGCTGGCCGGGTTTAATTGATGTGGCAGAATAACGCTTGGCAATAGCCAGGGCTGCCTTTATTTGTGCGGCCCGCGCAGGCCCTATCCCGTCTATCTTGCATAACTCACGAATAGAAACCGAACTCAGATTTCTAAAGTCACTATACTTTGAAAGTATCTCTTTGGCTATGTCAACTGCACTGTAATTTATTGTGCCGTCACGAATGATGATTCCCAAGAGTTCGGCATCGGTGAGACGTTCGTCACCGCCCTGGATAAGCCTTTCTCGCGGTCGTTCATGGGCGGGAAGTTGTTTGATTGTAGGTCGTTTTTTTTCTTCCTTCATATCCATACCTACCTTACCATATTGTGATGAAGCCACAACCAAAACTTTGCCACAAAGACACCAAGCCACGAAGAAAAAATATATCTATGCTATTTTTGACAGATTATACCGTTTGAATTATCCGTGTCAATAAAATGTCCAGGTGCATGTTCCGGGGAAAAAATATTTGATTAAATGTTCTGTCTCATTTATATTAAACTTAGAAATTACCTTGGACACGGATGAACACATATTTAAACTGATTTTTCAAGAATATTCGCGAATTACCACGGAAATAATCCTTTATGGAGATTTGATTATGCATACACAGGATTCGGCTATACCGAACATTCAGACCGATATTACATCACCCCCTGCTTCCAGCGGTTTGTGTGACTTGTTGATTAAAAAGTCCATAGAACTTGGCTGTGAACAGGCCTTCGTTATCCATACCAATACCATTGCAGTTGCACGGTGGGTTCAACTGAAATGCAAATATGGATGTGAAGAGTATGGAAAAAAACTAACCTGCCCGCCACATGCACCATCTTATGAAGAGATGGAAAAAATTCTTGGAGAATATAACAAGGCGCTACTCCTCCACGGACATTTGAGCTGGCAGATGCGCTATATCACCGCGGAAACAGAAAAGAAGGCATTTTCTCTGGGATTTTATAAGGCATTTGGACTTGGCGCAGGACCGTGTAAATTGTGCGATAATTGCGAGACTGCCTCAGCCTGTGTCCGTACTGCAGAGGCCAGGCCGTCAATGGAGGCGTGCGGTATCGACGTCTATCAGACGGTAAGAAATCACAACCTAAAAATAGAGACGCTCAGGAACAAGCTCGATGAGGTTAATATTTACGGGCTGGTTCTTTTAGAGTAAATTCTATATGTCCTGACATAATGTTTTTTCTTTATTAATAATATTTCAACATCTTCCACTTTTCCTTTTTTAAGATTTATACGCCTTTCGTATTTCTTATATTCTTTCTTTCTTGCAATGAGCATATAAGTATCTGGTTCTAAATCTGCGAATTCAAATAATCCATTTTCATTTGAGTATGTTTTATTCATCGTCTTTGAGTTTTTTTCTTCCAGGTCTAACTTTACAGATTCTACAGGATTGCCTTTAATATCTGCTACACGGCCAGATATATGACTTTTTGACTGAGTTGGGGTTGGGGTTGGGGACGCAGTGGTAGTAGGAGTGGTGATTAGTGCAGAGAAATTATGGTCGAATGTCGTCACAAATACATCACCACCCTCGTTATTATTAAAGGTAGTATTATAAGCACCCGTGGTTATTGGAAAATCCGTTGAGGTTGTGTAACCAGCTATGCATATGTTTTCATAAGGGTCTAAGGCTATAGTATTAATCCTGTCAAAGTCAGACCCGCCCAGACAGGTAGATGCGAGGAGGCTTACTAAATTCCCGCTTAATTTTGATATGAAGGCATCTGTATCGCCTTTAAAAGAAAGATAATACGTATTCGTATTTGTTGGAAAGTCTGATGAATTCGTACTACCGGCAACGTATACATTACCATTCGAATCAATGGCTATAGAATTAGCCCTTTCATAGTTAGACCCTCCTAAATAGGTAGACGCAGTAAGGTTTGTTAAATCCCCGTTTAGCTTTGATACAAAGGCATCTGCAGGCCCTTTCATAGAAATATTTTGAGTGTCAGTAGTTATAGGGAAGTCCGATGAATCAGTACCACCGGCAACATATATGTTTCCATCTGAATCTATAGCAATAGAATAGCCATCATCACTGCCTGATCCTCCCAGATACGTAGATGCGAGAAGGCTGGTTAAATCTGCGCTTAGCTTTGACACAAAGGCGTCAGAGACGCCTTGAAAGGACGTATTATAAGCCCCCGATGTCGTTGGGAAATCTGAAGACCATGTCTGACCGGTTACATATATATTCCCATCCGAGGCTATGGTGAGCCTAAAACCATATTCATAATCAGAACCTCCCAGATATGTGGAAGCAAGAAGGCTTGATAAATCTCCACTGAACTTTGATATAAAGACGTCGTAAGAATTTTCTTTATTAAGTGAGGTGTCGTAAGCATCTGTGGTTGCCGGAAAATTTGATGACAAAGTCTTTCCGAATACATATACATTACCGCTGGAATCTATTTTTATAGATCCAGCAGAATCGTCGCCTGACCCACCAAAATGGGTAGATGCAAGAAGACTTGTTAAATCTCCACTTAGCTTTGACACAAAGGCATCGTGATTGCCACTATCATCACTATATGAATTATCGTAAGCATTGGAAGTTGTCGGAAAATCTGATGATAGAGTCTTACCACATACATACACGTTCCCGTCTGTAGCCAGCGTTATCGAACTGATGTAATCTTCTGAAGAGCCTCCCAGATATGTAGATGCAAGAAGGTTTGTCAAATCTTTGCTTAGCTTCGACACAAAGGCATCGTGATTACCCCTACTATACGAAGTACTATAAGCGCCGATGGTTGTTGGAAAGTCTGGTGATTTAGTCCACCCAGCTACATATATATTGTTCTCTGAATCTGTTATTATGGAACTTCCATAATCATCATCACTCCCCCCCAGATATGTAGATGCAATGAGTGGGTCTATAATGAGGTCTTTTGCTTTGTCATAAGCGGCGACCTTGAAGCCGTATTCCAATTTTGGATTTTGAATTTTGGACTTTGGATTTAAAAGCGCTGACTTCTGTCTTCTGAATTCCGGCACCTGCCTGGCTTCTTGTTCGTGAATAATGTATTCAACCGATACCACGGCTCTCTTTCCATCAATTTCCTGATATGCAATTGGTTTTGTAAATTTAACGCTCCCCAACTCGGTTTCTGCCTCAAGCTGTCCATTTTCATTTACCTTTAGCGCTTTCGCACCACTTAACTTTAGTTTTATCATTTTCGGTATTGCATTTGGTTTTATACAAAAGAGTTTTTCGACATTATTCCCGTGAGCTTTCAACCTTAGTTCGATTCCTTTATACACTTCACCAAGGTTTACAACATTATACGTTGGTAGATCGGCATTCCACGGGGAAGAATCTTTTCCTTTGAAATAACTTACTTTTGTTATGCCTCTTTCTTCTCCTCTTATTTCGTTAATCGTCCCACGTACAAGCTCCTCTTTAAAGGCAAGACTTTTTATTCCAGAATGCTCATTTTGGAATTTTACATCTGAACCTTGCACTCCGAACCCTGGACTCCGGGACAAAGATTCCTTACCTTTAACCGTTGATTCCGGACTTCGCGCCGGCATGGAATAAACTATTTCTCCTTCTTTCGTAACGAATACAGTTCCACAAAAGGTATTGGCATAAAATTTTACCTTTTCGTCAACCAACCCATTGTTAGCAATAAAAGGCATATTTAAATTTTTCAACTTATGAATTACATCCACCTGAATTTTACCGCTTGTGTTCTCCTGTCCTGCATTAAGGTCTGAATGGGGATTGGCTTCCGCATTTTTCTGAGCACAAGGAAAAAGTATTGCAAACATTGTTAACAAAAAAATAGCGAACATGATAAAAATATTATTGAATTTTTCAAAATTATTCAGTTCCATTTTTAAATGGATGAAACTATATACAGCCATGATTTACTTTTCAGATTTCTGGTCTGCCTTCCAACAAATGCTTTGCTACTTTTAATCCCTGGCTAACTGCAGAATGTGACAGACAGAAAAAATATCCCCCTTTGCGGCCAACCGAATATAGGTTTCGATAACCGTGTATTACTTTGAGTGCATCCTGAACTTTTGTTTCGTAATCGAGTCCATATACGGGCATACACTCTTTCAGCCTGAAAAGGCGCTGCTGGCGAAGATCGGTTTTCTTAAAAAGTTCCATTTTTTCTATATCATTGACAGCTCGTGCGAGGATTTCATCGTCTGATGTATTCTGTAAGCCGGTTAAATTATTTAACTCAAGGCAAATACCTTCTCTATCGGGCAGGCTTTTCTCACCGTATATATGATC
>JAHFOY010000056.1:8675-17167 GCA_023261485.1 Planctomycetota bacterium | reverse complement strand
TGCCAAGTCCGGTTATCGAAGAGGTTGTTTACGGGTATGTGTTCGATACGGAAGGCAATCCAATGGAAGGGGTCGCGGTAATTATGACACATCCCGTGTCTTCGGCCAGCACGGAGACCGACAAAGAAGGCTATTATGAGTTTCGGCATCACGATACGGGGGAATGTACGCTTACCTACAAAAAGGATAGCTGCAAGACCAGGACATTGAGTTTGACTCTTGGGGGCGGCGCAGCATTGAAGGTAGAAGACGTCGTTATGGAAACGGTCTCAAAAGGCAGGATTTATGGGAACGTGGTAAACGGCAAGGGGAATCCATTGAAATCCGTGAATATACGGCTTAAAGGGACGAAGACAACGAATACCACGACGTCCAATGGGGAAGGATATTTTGAGTTTGCCGATTTGGATGCGGATACGTATGTCATTACGGCGAAGAAGAAGGGATATAAGAAGGCAAAGCAGACGGTGAGCCTTGCAGACGGAGAGGACAAGGAGATTAAGGTTGAGATGAAGAAGGCAGGAAAGAAAAGGGTGATGGCTAATAATCGTTAAGTGAATGTTTAAACATTTTAAAATCTTATCGTTGGCACACACACCCATATTCAATAAATTCAAGGGTTCAGGTTGCAAACCTGAACCCGCCAGGGGTGACGGTGACAGGTAACGAGTGACGGGTGACGACGCAGCGCGGGTGGTTTATCCCCCGCGTGTGCCACGTGAAGGTTGTAAAGCAGCATCAGACAGGGAGGGTTGCGTTACAGCGCAACCCACTCTATTTGGCATAGCACTTTGCGGGTGTAATTGTCCCTGATTGAACCTACCCCCTATGTTCCCCCGTAAACTGGGGGATTTCGAATATGTTTCCCCCCGTTTACGGGGGGATGATGGGGGGTGTTTTCACGGCGGTGTTGGTTTAAACCTGTGACCCAATTCAAAACATCCGGTTCAATCTGCAAGATTGAACCAGCCAAGAAAAACGCTTAACTTAACACGTATGCCTGTCTCCCCATTTTATTTATGCGGTTTGTAGAGCGAAGAGTCTCTTCGCTCTACATTGAAAAGTTGCCGAATACCTAGTTGCGATGTAAAAGAATTTCAAACAAATAGCTAATGTAGGATGGGTCAAACGAAGCAGACCCATCGCAATAGTTTGATTGGTATGAACTGTTTAAATCGGATTGATGGGTGCGCTGTCGCTTCACCCATCCTACACAAATTGATATTGATATTTGTGTGTCTATTTCGTAAAACGGCTTAAAAATGCCCTCGTCCTGTCATTTTTGGGGTTGTAAAAGATATCCTTTGGACGGCCATATTCAACAATTTCCCCCTTCTCCAGAAATACTACCTGCGTAGAGACATCCCTTGCGAAGCCCATTTCATGCGTTGCAATTATAGTCGTCATTCCTTCCGATACCAGGTCTTTTATAACCGCAAGCACCTCTTCAATCATCTCCGGATCGAGAGAAGATGTCGGTTCATCAAAGAGCATTGCTTCGGGCTTCATAGCCAGGGCGCGGGCAATTGCGACACGCTGCTGTTCCCCACCTGATAGCTGACCAGGGTGGCTGTGTGCCTTTCCTTCCAAATGTACCTTCTTGAGCAGGGAAATGGCATTTGACTCGGCCTCAGACTGGCTAGTACCCAATACATGGGTTGGTGACTCGGTTATATTATGCAAAACTGTCATATGTGGGAAGAGGTTAAATTGTTGAAAAACCATTCCCACCTTCCTGCGTATATTTCTTAGAGTCTGATTTGTTTGCGCTTTATCGTAATTTTGCTCATTAATGCCGTACAGTTTTTGCCCGTTGACAGAGATGTGTCCCTCCTGAAAGGTTTCCAATCCGTTAATGCAACGCAGAAGCGTGCTCTTGCCGCTGCCGGACGGCCCAATAAGAGTAACAACACTTCCCTTCGCCACATCTAAGCGAAGTCCCTTGAATAGCGATTGATGGTCATATTGCTTGTATAGATTACAAATTTCTATCATGTGATTTTAATTTGTTTTCTAATTTCCTGGCATAGAGGGAGAGTGGATAGCTCATACCGAAATAAAGGAGGGCTGTAATAATCCCCAGTTTGAAGAAATCCATAGAGGCAGATGCTAATATACTGTAACTCTTTGTGAGTTCTACCAGGGCAATGACGGAAACCAAAGACGAATCTTTAAACAGGGCAATGAAATCATTGGTCATGGGTGGTATGGCAACACGCAGCGCCTGCGGCAGGATAATACGTTTTAATGTTAAGCGCCTTGACATGCCGAGCGACAGCGCTGCCTCGGTTTGCCCTTTGGGTATAGACTGTATGCCTGCGCGATAAATCTCAGCTTCGTAAGCGGCATAGTTCATGCCTAATCCAAGAATAGCGGCGGCAAAGGCGCTCAGGGTAATACCGATGTTCGGTAATCCATAGTACAAGATATACAACTGAATAAGTAAGGGTGTGCCGCGATATATCTCGATATAGGCCGTGGATATTTTTTGTAACCAGGTATTACCGTATAATCTCATAATTGCCAGTGCCAGTCCCAGGCTAACGGCCAGTATCATGGACAGCATTGAAATACCAATGGTGACCAGCGCACCTTTCAGCAAGGCAGGTAAAAATTTGGTTACCGATGGAGATACCTTTTCGGAAACAGAGGGAGGGCTTTCCGTATACTTTTCTAAAAATCCTTCATGTAAAAAAAGATTTTCCTGCGAAGCATTCCACAATCCCCACTGGCTATAAATTTTCTTCAATTCCCCGGTTCTTAAGAGTTTTCCGATGATTTTGTTCAGCTCCTCTGCCAGGGCAGTATCTTCTTTCCGCACCGCGATACCGTAGTATCCCTCTCCTGCAGGTTTGCCTACCAGACGCAGTTGTGGATTGGGCATGGCATAGTAAGAAGCAATGGGTAGATCTACAAAAACAGCGTCAATGCGGTTTAAAGAAAGGTCTTTGAATGGTTCTACCTGTCCACTATAGATATTGACCGCAACTTCTCCCATTTCTTCCAGCATACGTTTTGCTTCCGTGTTATACAAAGTGCCAACCTTCTTTCCCCGCAGGTCTGCCAGTTGATTGATGCGATTGTCCGAAGCACGGACGACAATTTGCTCTGCATACACATAGTAGGGACGGGTGAATAAGACGGATTGCTCCCTGTCGGGTGTAATTTCTATACCGTTAAGTGCGATATCAAAATCTCCGCGCTGAAGGGAAAGCAGGATGCTGTCCCAGGCATTTTGGAAAGATTGCACTTTTACCCCCAGTTCTCTGGCGATTGCCTCTACAAGCTCGACTTCAAAACCAATAAGTTTCGGGGGGTGTTTGAGGTCGTGGAATACATAAGGGGCGCCTCCCTCTGCATCAAATCCCCAAATTAGCACACCGGAGCTTTTTATCTTTTCAAGTGTATTTTGGTTTGCGAATGAGGTGGTTACAGGAAAATATGATGTGAAAAAACAAATAAGTGATAAAAAAACACTTCGTATGATAAAAAGCTTATAGTTCATAATAATATTTTACACGAGTTAATCCCCATTAAAAACATGTCCTCGTGAAAACGGGGAAGGGGGATCGAGGGGTTGTAAATACTCATTCGCGGGTTCAAGCTTGTAACTTGAACCCACCTTAAGACAAATCTGTAGTAAGAAAATGGTTCGATTGCCGATAAAGATATTTTCAGGAAAATCTATTTCTCTAATCCATACGTCCATGCCAGGATACTTCCATCCATGTACTTCACATTGCTAAATCCTGCATTTTTTAAGATGCGATAGGCATGAGCGGCACGCAGTCCGGCGCGGCAGTATGTGATAATCTCTTTTGATTTGTCAAGTTCATAAACACGTGTTGCCAGTTTATCCAGTGGAATATGTTGGCACCCCATAATATGGCCGCTCTTATATTCCATTTCCGTCCTCACATCCAGTAATACAAAATCTTCTCCTCTGTCACGTTTTTCTACAACTTTTTGGGGAAGGATGCCGACTGTTTTCCCCAATAATTTGTTGCTCAGAACATTGGCCGCGACGATAACGGCGTCCATGGACATGGCATAAGGAGGCGCATAAGCCAGGTCAAGCTTGGAAATCTGGTCAACAGTTGCGCCAAAGGTCAGGGCCGTTGCAATGATATCGATTCGTTTATCAACCACACCCGTTCCAACGATCTCTGCGCCCAGGAGTTTTCTGGTTGTCACATCTGCGATGAGTTTGATGATAATATCTTTTGCTCCAGGGTAATAATGGGCCACATCTGAGGCAGGAACAATGGTGGATTCGATTTTTAAACCCTCTTTAATGGCTTCTCGTTCGGAGAGTCCAACCTTTCCAATATTCATCTCAAACACCTTTACGATTAAGCTTCCTAAGACACCTTTAAAGATGTCGATGCCGCCAGTGGCATTAATGGCCGCAACACGTCCCATCTTGGCCGCCGTAGAACCCAGTGCAATCCATGCCGGTTTTCCTGTTACTAAATGGATGCTCTCAGCACAATCGCCAACGGCATACACACCGGGGATATTTGTCTCCATCCGATCGTTGACCTTTATCGCACGAGTAGTACCAATCTCTATCCCAGCCTCCTGTGCCAGTTTTGTGTTGGGTTTGATTCCAATAGAGAGAATGGCCATATCTGCCGGTAATAGTCTTTTACCTGTAATTACTCTGGTTACAGAACTATTTTCGTTTCCTTCGAAGGATTTTACTCCGTCAGATGTAATAACCTCTACACCTTTTTCTATCAGATGATTTTGGACAATCTGCGCCATGTCTTTGTCCAGTGGGGGTAAGATTTGGTCGAGAAGCTCAACAACCGTTACCCTGATACCCCTGAGAACAAGATTTTCCGCCATTTCTAAGCCAATAAGTCCGCCGCCGACAACCACGGCATTTTTGACCTTCCCGCTGTCCACACACGATTTTATATTTACCGCATCATTGATAGTTCTCAGCGTAAAGATGTTACCCAAAGAAATTCCAGGTAGCGGAGGAACGATGGGCTGTGCCCCTGTGGCAACAATAAGCTTGTCATAATTAAAAACCAGGTCTTGCCCATTCCCAAGGTTCTTGACTTTGACCTGTTTTGGTTTGGTGTCAATTGCAATAGCCTGATGCCGGGTAAGAACGTCGATGTTATGCATATTTTTAAAATAGGGGGGTTCTCTGACAAGAAGCTTTTTGGAGTCCTTGATAATATCTCCGACAAAATAAGGCATGCCACAACCTGCATATGAAATATATTCTTCATCTGTCACCACGGTAATCTTCATGGCGGGCGACTCGCGCCGTGCCTTTGCAGCCGCCTTCATCCCGGCGGCAACGCCACCTATAATTACGAGATGTTTGCCCTCATAAGCCATAATAGTTACCTCCTGTTGCACTCTAGTCGTAACCAAAAAGTGACGAGTGGCGGGTGACGGGTAATAAGCGACGTCACTTGTCACTCGACACTCGTCATATTTCCATTTTTGGAATATATATTTAAAAATACCCGGGTAATATGCTTGTTTCTAAAAAGCGTTTTTATCTTATCAAAAAAGTATAAATAAACAAGTATGAAAAATTTACATTTAATTTTTCTTGACAATTTGTCCTGTAATACTAAAATGCTGTCTGTTAAGCGCATTATCTTAAGGCATTAGAGGATAAGAACATGAAAAATCCAGTTGCGAGTTCTTTCAAATCGGTTTGCAATGTTATAGCTTTTCTTGTTTGCATTCTTATCATTTCCTGTTCGGGATGCGGCAAGGAAGAACAAGAGGCTGAAAAAGCAGTAGAATTCAAAGAACTTATTTCAACCACCGGGGAAAGCCAACCACCAAAAGTAGCCGGGGAAGTTGCCCCTGTAGAAGCTAAACAAGCAGAACTTGCAGCACCCAAACAACCCGCCGGGATTGAGGAAGCTGCCCAACCCGTTCAACAAGGACAACCAGCACAACCGGTACAACCTGGGCAACCAGCCCAACCAGAGGTCGTTAAGCCAATTACAGCTCAAGACCTTTACAACAAGGGTGTGGAATGTTTTAACCAGGGTCAGTTCGAAGAGGCTATTGATGCGTTTAACGGGGCGACGGACATGGATTCCACGATGGTTGACGCCTATAAAAAGAAGGCCATTGCCTGTAATAAGCTTGGTATGATGAATGAGGCGATTATTTCCTTTAAAAAGGTAGTCGAGTTGAATCCAAACGATGCCGAGTCGTACCGCAGTCTTGGGACTTTTTATGTTAAGAGGCGACTGACTGATGACGCCATCTGGGCATTCGAAAGATACGTGTCGTTGAATCCCAATAATGCCAAAGTTTATTATAATCTGGGATGCCTTTATGGTGAAAGGAAGATGGCTGACAAGGCAATCAGTGCGTATCAACAGGCGTTAAAAATCAATCCAGATTATGCCGATGCGTCTTATAATCTTGGAGTCGCTTACAATGATAAACAATTGTATGACGAGGCCATCGAAATCTTTAAAAAGATGTTAGTCTCTAAACCTGATAACCACGAAGCCCGTTATAATCTTGCCTTTGCCTACAGCCAAAAAGGACAATATAACGAAGCCGCTGCCGAAAGTGAAAAACTTTTGGAGTTAAACCCGGGCAATGCCAGCGCCCATCTGTTGTTAGGCGATACCTACAGTAAGCTAGGTAAAACGAAAGAGGCTCAGGAAGAGTACGAAACATATAAGAAGTTAATATTCATTAAGTGAGGTCAACCCGGAAAACTACCGTGAAAAACATATTCATAGTCTTGTATTTATTTTTTGTAACAACTGCCGTATATCATGTCTTTCCAGCTCAGGCACAGGAAGTTCAGACAAATCAGGCAGGCGCAACAACACAAGTTCAATCAGAACAGCCCGCGCAACCCCCACAAGCCACGCAAGTTCCCCTGCCGGAGATTCCGCCAAGCCCGCGATCAAAACTCGAAATCATTCAGTACATTTTACTTCCCTTTGCTATCGGCGCGTCTGTCTGGTTGATATTGCGATTGGAAAAGATGGAACGGGAAGAGACAAAGGAAGAATAGGTTGTTTCTTTGCGTCTCCGCGCCTTTGCGGTGTAAAAAAACCACAGAGGACACGGAGGAAAATTTAAAAATACCAGCTTTTCATGTGATTTGCTGTTTACACCTCTTTTGCATTAATCCACTTCATCATCTTCCGCAGTTCCCTGCCGACTTTTTCGAGGAGGTGTCCTCTATCCTTCTTCTCGAGTGCATTGAAGACGGGACGACCGGCCTGGTTTTCAAGTATCCACTCCTTGGCGAATTGGCCATTTTGTATCTCTGTTAATATTCGCTTCATTTCCTTCTTGGTTTCTTCTGTTATAATGCGTGGGCCGCGGGTGAGGTCTCCGTATTCTGCGGTGTTGCTGATTGAATATCGCATGTAGCTTAAACCGCCCTGATAGAAAAGGTCTACAATCAGCTTGAGTTCATGCATACATTCAAAGTAAGCGAGTTCCGGCTGGTATCCTGCCTCTACCAGCGTTTCAAATCCTGCCTTTACAAGAGCCGCTGCGCCGCCGCACAATACGGCCTGTTCTCCAAAGAGGTCTGTCTCTGTTTCCTCTGCAAAGGTGGTCTCAATGACGCCCGCCCGAGTGCCGCCAATTCCATGCGCATAGGCGAGCGCCTTTTTCTTTGCAGTCCCCGTGGCATCCTGGTGAATTGCCATAAGGCAGGGAACAGCGCCTCCCTTTTCGAACTCACTGCGGACAAGGTGTCCTGGCCCCTTTGGAGCCACCATGATGACGTCTACATTGCCCGGAGGTACGACCTGGCCGAAGTGGATATTAAATCCATGCGAAAAACACAGCGTCTTTCCATCTTTCAAATGCGGTTTGATCTGTGATTCATAAACTGACTTCTGTGTCTCATCGGGCATAAGTATCTGAATAAAATCACCCTGCCGGGCCGCCTCATCCACTGTAACAGGTTTAAATCCGTGTTTGACGGCCAATTGATAATTCGGTGTGCCTGTTCGTGTGGATACAATCACGTCCATACCAGACTCCCTGAGGTTTTGAGCCTGTGCATGTCCCTGACTTCCATATCCGATGACTGCTATTTTCTTTCCCTTTAGAATGCTGATATCTGCGTCTTTTTCATAATAAATTTTTAGCATGTTCTTTTCTTTTACCTTTCAAAAATTTTTTATTTGTAAACGTTTACTATCCAATACTATTTTGCCACAAATGCGCAAAGACACGAAGGTGGAAGATTAGATATTTACTTGTTGCCATTCTTTATTATTTGTTTCTTAGTGGCTTGGTGTCTTGGTGGCTAATCTTTTATTTCGTACCGCGTGCGATGGCGATACTTCCTGTCTGGACTAGTTCTTTGATTCCATAAGGTCTTAATAAATTTAACATGGCTTCGAGTTTATCTTCTGTTCCTGCAAGTTCGATAACAAGGTCTTTCTGTCCGACATCTATAATCTTACCCCTGAAGATATCTACAATTTCGATAATTTCTCCCCGTTTTCCAATAGGGC
>JAHFOY010000056.1:5392-8575 GCA_023261485.1 Planctomycetota bacterium | reverse complement strand
GCTTCGAGTTTATCTTCTGTTCCTGCAAGTTCGATAACAAGGTCTTTCTGTCCGACATCTATAATCTTACCCCTGAAGATATCTACAATTTCGATAATTTCTCCCCGTTTTCCAATAGGGCAGTTGACCTTGAGCAGCATAAGGTCACGTTCGACAAAATCTTCATTGGTGAAATCAATCACCTTGATCACGTCAATGACCTTGCCTATTTGTTTTCTGACCTGTTCAACGATGGCATCGTCACCTTTGACAGCCAGCGTAATCCGTGAAAGGGCAGGATTTTCTGTCTCACCAACGGCGAGGCTGTCAATATTAAATCCCCTTCCGCTGATAAGACCGGTAATACGGGCTAAAACGCCAACTTTGTTTTCTACAAGGATGGAAATAACGTGTCGCATAGTTTACTGAACCATTCCCGAAAATCCAAAAAAGGCAAGCGCCATAAGCCCCGTACAGATGAAGGCGATGGGAACTCCCTGTAACGGTTTAGGGATATTGGCCAGCGCCAGACGCTCCCGAATTCCGGACATCAGCAGCATTGCCACCGTAAAACCAATACCCGCGCCGAATCCCTGAACTGTGGCCTGTAAAAACCCCAGATGCTTAGGTGAATCGGTCGTATTTAAAAGAGCCACACCCAATACGGCGCAGTTCGTTGTGATCAGGGGCAGGTAGATACCCAGGCTTTCATATAATGCGGGCACCATTTTCCTGAGCATCATTTCGACTAATTGTACTAGCGTTGCAATGACAAGGATATAGCTGATCGTTTTTAATACTTCGATAAGCCCCAGTTCCCGGATGGATGGAAAAACCTTTGCCACGATATTTAAATCGCCGGGTAACAAAACATAGTTGTAAACAATCCAGGTAATTGCCGATGAAAGCGTCATGACAAACGTTACCGCTGCGCCCATGCCGATGGCGGACGACGTCTTTTGCGAAACGCCAAGGAACGGACAGAGTCCCAGGAATTTTGCCAGGACAAAATTATTGACAAAGACCACGCTTACGATAATTAATGCAATTTCTTTAATCATCTTTCATCACAGCCTTCATGGCCTTTTCGCTCTTTCTGAGCTTTCGCCAATTGAAGAAACCCAATAGAAGTCCCAATACAATAAATGCCCCGGGAGCCATAATCATTACCGATGCAGGCTGGTACGTTTCGGATACCTTTAAGCCAAAGAGCGTTCCCGACCCAAGGATTTCCCGAATGGATGAAACAATACACAGGGACATGGTCCACCCTAGTCCAAGGCCTGCGCCGTCCAGTACGGAAACGAATGGCTTGTTTTTGTACGCAAAAGATTCCGCACGGTACATGATAATGCAATTGACCACGATAAGCGGTATAAAAATGCCCAGTGAAGCATTCAATTCCGGGGGTAAGTATGCCCTCATGAACAATTCCACCATGGTTACAAAGGCGGCGATCACGACAATAAAACAAGGAATACGGATTTCACGTGGGATAACCGACCGCACGATGGAGATAATAAAATTTGAGCAGACGAGGACGAAGGTGGCAGCGCCACCCATTGCCAATCCGTTTTTCACGGAGGTAGTAACTGCAAGGCTGGGGCATATTCCCAGTACCAGCACAAACATGGGGTTATATTGAAAAATCCCCTTCGTAAATTCTTTCAGGTTGTTTTGTTCTGACATGGTTTAATGCACAAGAATTTAAAATTGCAATTGTAGCACGAACTTCAGTTCGTATAGGATGTAAGCGAACTGAAGTTCGCGCTACATTGAAAAAGCTGCTAAAGACCTAATTTAACTTAGTTTCTAAAAAATTCCTTAAAAGGCTAAACGTTTTGACGGCAAAAGTCAAGTGTAAAGTTAGCGGAGATATTTATCTATCTCTTTCTTGTTAAACCCATACAAAACCTTGTCGCCAACGACCACAATAGGCAGCTTGTCAAGAGACTCGATGTCATCCGTTCCTGCAATTTTTACTGCCTCCTTTCGGGCGTTATCGTCCTTATCGATGTCGTAGGAAATATAATCCGCCTTTTTGTTGTTCAAATAAGCCAGCAGTTGGTTGCATTTTGGACAAAATGGGGTGCAAAACACCTTTAATTTATGGGTAGCCATAATTTCCCTCACATAATAAGTTGGTAAATTTCACTGCGGAAAAAAGATTCAAACAAAAAAGAGAAGGACAGTCAATGAAAAACTCGGCACGGGTAATAATAAGTACACCAAATATGTCGGATGGGAGTGTTTGCCGAAATGTGCTGTTACTGAAAAATTCGTGACTTTTATAGTATTATACTAAATCAGATTAAAAATATGCCGATAATGCAATGGAAGATATTATTTCATTATTTATGGAGGTAAAACCATGAAAAATACAAAAAGTAATGAGTCAGGGGATGGTAGTTTCGTTATTTCCGCAAGGAGTGGTTGTGAAGGATTAAAAGAGCGTTTTTTTGAACTTAACGTACTTTATGCAGTTCGTAATAATCTCAATAGGGCTATTGAGTTCGTACAACAAAATGGACTTCATTTGACGAATTAACGGCCAATGATTGTTAAATACACAGTGAAAGTCGATCTCTAATCAGGGACAACATTTCCACTAATTAATTTATTGGTATGTTTTTTGATAATCATTACATTTTCAAATGTCACCGTTAGACTCGAAGTTCTTTAATTGTGTTTTTATATATAGTGGCATAAATTGCTGAAAGGCTTAATTTCTTTGAGAGTTACGTGCTTCCTGCACCATGCAAAGACGGAAAGGACGATAATGGAGATAATTCAACAAAATAAACGATAAAGGAAACTAATGGACAAAACTGAACACTTAAAACCAGTAAATGACCACCATCTGCTTATTTCGGCTCAGAAGAATTTCGAAGAATTGAAAGAGCGATTTTTTGAGCTTTACATTTTATATGCATTAAGCAAAAACCTGAATTTCTTCCTTCAAACAGAAGACCTTTTTAGTAAAACGATAAATCTCCTGAAAGACCTCCTCAAGATTGAGGACTTCTGTTTTATGCTGATAGACGAGAATTACGATGCGCTTAAAATATGGAAGGCAAGCAATGATACGTATGAGAGTGCAAAAGACGTGACATTTAAAATAGGGGAGGGAATTTCCGGTATCGTCGTCCAAATAGGCGAACCTATCCTGGTAAGTGATGTGAGTAAAGAAGAAAGATTTCTCTA
>JAHFOY010000056.1:0-5382 GCA_023261485.1 Planctomycetota bacterium | reverse complement strand
TTGTCCGTACCATTAAAATTAAGTGATGGCAAGGTAATGGGGGTCCTGAATATACAGAAGAGAGAAATCAATGGATTCAAAGAACAGGATAAGGCGCTCTTTAGCGCCATAGCTAATAGTATAGCCCATACTATCGAAAGAGCCAGGCGATATGAAAAAGCTCAGAGAGAGGCCATGTACGATGACCTGACAGCCCTTTACACCAGACGGTATTTTCTGGAGAGTTGTTATCAGGAATGGAATAAGACAGAACGACATGGGAATAACTTTTCAATAATTATTGCGGATATCGATTACTTTAAATACTTTAATGATACGTATGGACACGCGTTGGGAGATGAAATACTGAAAAAAGTAGCCTCTACCTTAAAATCAAATGTGAGACAGGGTGATGTAGTGAGCCGGTACGGAGGTGAAGAATTCGGATTGCTCCTTCCGGAGACAGACAAAGAAGGGGCTGTGGTAATTGCAGAAAAACTCAGAACAATGGTGAGGAGTGAATTAGCTAAAGAAGTCCATGTCAGCAGAGTCAGAAAAGTAACAATAACAGCCGGAGTCGCCACGTATCCGGATGATGGGAAAACAGTAGAAGAGTTGATAGCCACTGCTGATAAATATCTCTATTTAGGCAAAGAGAGTGGACGCGACAGGGTGGTGAATGCGCCGTTGGACGATATGTTCTGGGGGAGAGATGAAAAGCGGTCGTGTGTTAGGCATAAAGCGGCATTAAAGATTGTCAAAGGTAAGAATCATATCCAGTTGATTGAATTGAAAGTTAATGATGAAAACTGGAAGATGTGTGCTATTAGGGATGTGAGCAGGAATGGATTTAAAGGGGAATTAGAGTTATTGACTGATATCGATACTGATTATATGTGCAGGAATTATCTCTGTAAGGTTGTGATGGACTCGGAAAATGGTATGCCTCATATTTTCTCTATTCGAATCGCCCATGCAATAAAAATTCACCAGAATCACCACAAAAGATACGTTATTGGAGTAGAAATACTGGATGAACAGAATGGCTGGGAAAGGCTTTTTGACCTTCTAAGGCATTAGTGAATTACGGATATGCAAAACTGATACTACCCCACCCGTTGATACCTCAATTATTCCAGGCAAATCCTCACTTCTTTTACATCAAACCTCAATCCATATGCTGAATCAATTGCAGTGGTTATTCTTTTGACTTGATTTTTGTGTTCTGCTAAAATCACACAACAAAAAGGAACTGAGGTTGTCCAAAAAGTCCAAAATATTAATTTCAATAGACGGCCCGTAGGGGCTGGTTTTAAACCTGCCCTTCTATAAAGTATTGATAAAATTTTTCAGGACGACCCCTTAAAATTATAAATGCAATAATTAATAATGAGGAGGGAGAGATGGCAAGAATAGAAAGGGCGCTTATCAGTGTGTCTGACAAGACCGGAATCGTTGAGTTTGCAAGGGAATTACAGCATTTGGGTGTAGAAATTATTTCTACAGGCGGCACATCAAAATTGCTAAAAGAGAATGGCGTCTGCGTCATTGAAATTTCAGAATATACGGGGTTTCCGGAGATTATGGACGGACGTGTGAAAACCCTGCATCCAAAGGTACATGGCGGGTTGTTGGGCTTGAGGGACAATGAAGCCCACAAAAAACAGATGAAGGACCTGGAAATCAAACCAATCGATATGGTCGTGGTCAACCTCTATCCCTTTGAAAAGACGATTGCAAAAAAAGGCGTGAGCATGGAAGAGGCGATTGAAAACATCGATATCGGTGGACCTTCGATGATTCGCTCTGCTTCCAAGAATTACAGGCACGTTATTGTCATTGTAAACCCGAAGCGGTATGGGTTTATTATCGAAGAACTCAAGGCCAACCGCAACGATATTTCCGAGAAGATGCGTTTCGAGCTTGCCATTGAGGCGTTCCGGACAACTGGCCGTTATGACAGGGTTATTGCCAATTATTTCGATGGCCTGGATAAGGAAAAAGGCGGCTACCCAACGGCGCTTTCATTGGACTATATAAAACGGCAGTCTTTGCGTTATGGCGAAAACCCACATCAATCGGCTGCATTTTATGTGGAGGAAAATATCCAGGAACCTTGTATATCCAACGCACAACAACTATTCGGGAAGGAACTTTCCTATAACAATATTATAGACCTTAATGCAGCCCTGGAACTGGTAAAGGAATTCGAACGGCCTTCCGCCATTGTGATAAAACATACAAATCCCTGTGGTGCTGCGTCTGCAGATACCCTTTCTGAGGCATTTAAAAAGGCATACAACGGCGACTCGGTATCAGCTTTTGGTTGTATCCTGGGATTAAACAAGACGGTAGACGTGGCGACGGCTGAGGCCATTACGGAACCCGGCCACTTTGTAGAGGCGATTATAGCGCCGGAATTCGAAAAAGAGGCAGTAGAGATTCTTACGACGAAGCGAAAGTGGGGAAGCGGTTTAAGACTTTTAAAGACAGGCGCATTATCGGCAAAATTGGTAGATGCCTGTGCCTATGATATGAAACGGGTAGTTGGAGGAATGCTTTTACAAGGCAGGGATTTGTCGGTGTATGATTCTGCAAACCTCAAAATTGTTACGAAGAAAAAACCATCTGAAAAAGAGATGTCCGATCTTCGGTTTGCCTTTGTCGTGTGTAAACACGTAAAGTCCAATAGCATTGTGCTGGTTAAAGACGAAATGGTTGTGGGTGTTGGCGCCGGGCAGATGAGCCGCATTGATTCTACAGAAATTTCCATAAAAAAGGCGGGTGACAGGGTCAAAGGCGCAGTGATGGCCTCTGACGCCTTTTTCCCTTTCAGGGATAGTGTGGATGTGGCGGCCAGGGCGGGCGTGGTGGCGATTATTCAGCCGGGAGGTTCTAATAAGGATGACGAATCAATTGCCGCAGCCGACGAGCACGGAATAGTAATGGTGTTCACAGGCCAGCGCCATTTCAGACACTAGAAACCGATGAAAAAAATATGACAGATGTGAAAGAAAAAATATCTGTTGAGGAAATCAGGAATAAGCTGTTACCTATGTTCAGAGACGAAGGGTTACGGCTTGTTCTGCTTTTTGGGTCAACTGCCACTGGCAACGTGCATAAAAAAAGCGATATTGACCTTGCATTTCTCTTTGATAAACCCGTAGATATTCTGACGCTTACTAATAAGATAATCAGACTCCTTCATACCGACAATGTTGATGTCGTTGACCTGAGGCGTGCGAGTCCCCTCTTAAAATATTCTGCGGTAAAGAACGGTCTCCTCCTTTATGAAAGAGAACAGGGCATATTCAACGAATTTTATTCACTTGCTTTCAGGATGTATGCTGACACAAAAAAATTGCGTGACGCACAGGCGATTTCAATTAAACAATTCCTGAAGTCGAGAAGACTTTCATGAGCCCTATAGAAGAAGCAATCATTCGAAGAAAACTGGGAATTATGGCAGAAAATCTTGCTGCATTAATACCCATAGAGGGAATGACTACAGAGGAATATCTCGATGATGTGTATAAAAGAAAAGCCACAGAAAGGCTTTTACAGGAATTGATAGAAGCTGCTGTTGATATAAATACCCATATTATTGTCCAGACAGGTAATGCGTCTCCCGTTGATTATTATGAGAGTTTTATAAAGTTGGGTGAATTGAAAGTAATCTCGGCCGGCCTTGCCGAGAAGCTTGCACCATCGGCAGGTCTCAGAAACAGGCTTGTGCATGAGTACGATTTATTAGAGCACTCACTGATTCTTGAGGCTGTTAAGCTGGCCGAAAGGCTGTATTCTGAATATATAAAAGAGGTCGAGAACTATATTTCGAAAAAGGGATAATAAGAAGGATTTGCCGCTTTTTTGTAATATCTGATATTTCAGTGGTAGGGTGTGTTAAGCGAAGCGAACCCACCATTTACAAAATAAATGAAGGTGTATCCGGCGTAAAAACCAACGCCTTAATCCATCCTACTTAAAAAGTAATATTTTAATAAATTTAATCAGTGTAAATTTGCGGAAATCTGTGTCCCCATTAGAAATGAATGTGCGGGTTAAAATTTGCGGGATTACCACCGGCGATGACGCGCTTGCTGCTGCGGAATACGGAGCAGATGCCTTGGGGTTCGTTTTTGCAAAAAGCCCTCGTCAGATAACGAAGGAACAGGCAAGAGACATCATTAAAGGTTTGCCTCCGTTTGTTTCGCCTGTAGGGGTCTTTGTTGATGAGCGGGTTGATACAATAAAGGAGGTTTGCAGTTTTTGCGCTATAAATACCGTTCAGCTTCACGGCAATGAACAACCTTCGTATTTGAACGAATTGGAAGGATATAAAATTATAAAGGCGTTCCGGATCAAAGAAGAAGATGATTTGAAGCCTCTGGCTAATTATACTCCTCACGCCTTTTTGCTGGATAGTTATGTAAAAGGAGTTATGGGCGGAACGGGAATGACCTTCAATTGGGAAATTGCCAGGCAGGCACGTAAATATGGCACTATTATTTTATCGGGAGGGTTGACGCCAGAAAACGTCCGGGAAGCCATTCGTGTTGTGAAGCCGTATGCGGTAGATGTATCTTCTGGAGTAGAATCGTCACCCGGCAAGAAGGACAAATCATTAGTGATGCGATTTATTGCGAACGCAAAAAGTTGAGAGTATAATCAGGAAAATTTTATTTATCTGTGTAATCTGTGCAATCTGTGGTTACGGTATGCATCAAAATATCCTCAGAACAATTCCATCCGTTAATGAACTCCTTGAGTCGCCCGAAATATCGAAACTAACTGGCCTTTATCCAAGACAGCTTGTCGTCGAGGCAGTCAGAGAGGTTTTGGAAGATGTTCGTCAGTCCCTTACTAATAAAGCAAATATAACGGAGTTTTCAGATGAAAAGGCAATGTCACAACCCACAGACCTGTCTCCACAAAAACTCTATCCGTTAGTCCGGCAAGTTATTCAAGAAAAACTATCTGGTATCGAACATGCAATTAATGCAACGGGCATTATCCTGCACACCGGACTCGGCAGGGCGCCCCTTGCTGACGAGGCTGCAAAACAAATACAGGACGTATTAAAAAGTTTCTGTACCCTTGAAATCGAGAAGTATTCCGGCAAGAGGGGAGTGCGATACCACAGTATTGAACAACTCATTTGTATGCTCACCGGTGCAGAGTCGGCGCTCGTTGTCAACAACAATGCTGCAGCTGTTTTGCTTGCTCTAGATACATTAGCCATGGGTAAGGAAGCTGTCATTTCCCGTTCCCAGCTTGTTGAAATTGGTGGGTCTTTCCGCATGCCAGACGTGATGGCAAAGAGCGGGGCTGTAATGGTCGAGGTGGGGACAACTAATAAAACGTATTTAAAGGATTACGAAAACGCTATCACAGAAAATACGG